>NZ_JBBBNV010000011.1:0-149950 GCF_037137075.1 Paenibacillus sp. y28 | reverse complement strand
TTTTGTCTGCTCGTACTTATGAAACTGGACACCGCTACACATCACAGTATTCTTCAGCTTTATCGTTGGCTTAAAATTCTATTATGGGAACCGATGCATCAATGGATGGAACGAATTCACCGTAAACCTAGTCGAAAATCAGCGGGTAGGCGCAAGAAACAGTGAGCTAGTATTTCCGTCACTCAGGGGAAACTACATAAATTTACCAAATGGACAGAGAGCTACCTTCTGGTGGGCAATCGACTTTTTGGTAATGAAAACTAAAACCTTGTTCAGAATTATTCGAAAACTATGCCACCGACTTTTTATGCAACGCTAGTGATTTTTTAAAAAAGAAAAAAACGATTTCGAGGAAATATATGGGTTCGTGATTTCGCCGTGAGGGCCCGGAACAAACAGGTTGTAAGGTCTGAAGTGTTATGGTATAATTTTTCTGGTAATAATGTTGATAGGTCTGCATGCCGGAGAGTGGGGAAACCCACTCTTTACGTTTTGTTACAGACACACAACGATTCGGACTAGGAGGAATCGGGATGAACGCATCCATTAAATCCACCATCGAAGAAATGCTCCTTCCTTTTTTGGATAGTGAAGGGTTTGAACTTGTGGACGTGGAGTACGTCAAAGAAGGGAGCAATTGGTTTCTTCGCGTGTTCGTTGACAAGCAGCCGGGCGGCATTGATATTGATGAATGCGGACGTATCAGCGAATTCCTGAGCGAGAAGCTGGATGAAAAGGACCCGATCCAGGATGCCTATTTCTTGGAAGTATCTTCACCAGGGGCAGAGCGGCCGCTTAAAAAAACGAAGGACTATGAAAATGCCGTAGGCAAACATGTGTTTGTAACTACATATGAGCCGGTCGACGGGTTTAAAGAATTCGAAGGCACGTTGTTGTCTTATGAAGAAGAGACGCTCGTGATCCAAACGGCGAAAAAAAAGCATACACTGCGGATGCCGCAAGTGGCTAGCGCCAGACTTGCCATCGTATTTTAGTGTTGATTTAGTGAAAGGGGGAACTGTTTTCAAATGAACATGGATTTTATTGATGCACTGTCGGAGATTGAGCGAGAAAAGGGAATCGCCAAGGAAATTCTGATTGATGCGATTGAAGCAGCGTTGATTTCCAGCTATAAACGAAATTTTAATACCGCCCAAAATGTGCGTGTGGATATTAATCGGCAAACCGGCTTAATCAAAGTATATGCCCGCAAAACAGTGACAGAGGATGTGCTCGATCCGCGGATGGAAATTTCGCTGGATGCAGCGCGGGAGTTGAACCAGAATTTCCAGCTTAACGATATCGTTGAGATTGAAGTGACTCCGCGTGACTTCGGCCGAATTGCGGCGCAGACGGCGAAGCAGGTCGTAACGCAGCGGATCCGGGAAGCAGAACGCGGCCTGATCTACCACGCGTTTATTGACCGCGAAGAAGATATCGTAACTGGTACGGTGCAGCGGCAAGACACGCGCAGCTTGTTTCTGGACCTCGGAAAGGTAGAAGCGGTGCTTCCGTTAACCGAATTGATGCCAACCGATAAATTCGGCCATGGAGATCGGATTAAGGCTTTTATTACCAAGGTCGAGAACACGACAAAGGGCCCGCAAATTATGCTGTCCCGCACACATCCGGGCCTGTTGAAGCGGTTGTTTGAGCTTGAGGTGCCGGAAATTTTTGACGGTGTGGTCGAGATTCGTTCAGTGGCCCGCGAGGCCGGCTTCCGCTCCAAAATTGCCGTTTATTCCCGTAACCCCGAAGTGGACCCGGTCGGTTCCTGTGTCGGTCCCAAGGGTACGCGTGTTCAGACGATTGTCACTGAGCTGCGCGGGGAGAAGATCGACATCGTTCGTTGGTCCGAAAGTGTGGAAGAGTATGTGGCGAATGCGCTCAGCCCTTCCAAGGTGCTGGAGGTCGACGTGTTTGAAAGCGAGAAAATGGCCCGGGTCATCGTACCGGATTATCAGCTTTCCCTGGCGATTGGCATTAAGGGCCAGAATGCCCGTTTGGCTGCCAAGCTAACCGGCTGGAAAATTGACATTAAGAGCGAGACGCAGGCGGAGCAGGAGTTCGGCCGCGAGAAGACATATACAGAAGAGATGAAACAAGATTCGGTTAGCCTGGAATAGTCAGGCTGTGAATGCTGCCAGGTGGTGATGTGCTAATGAAAGTGCGGAAGGTGCCGCAGCGTAAATGCATTGTTTGCCAGAAGATGCTGTCCAAGAAAGAAATGGTCCGGGTTGTCCGGACGCCTGAAGGCGAGGTCGAGCTGGACCTGAGCGGAAAGAAAAACGGACGCGGCGCTTACATGTGCGGAAGTTTGGAAAGTCTGCGCCGGGCCAAAAAGCAAAAATCGCTGGACCGTGCATTGAAGGTGAATTTATCTTCGGAAGTATATGACAAGCTGGAAGAGCAATTCGCTCTTCTGGGTGAGAAGTTTGCTGCTGTGGAATGTGAGCGAAATCATGAATCCTAAAACAAAATCTTATCTGGGCCTCGCAATGCGGGCAGGCAAATTGGTCACCGGAGATGAAGGCGTGCTGAAAGCAGTTCGCAGCGGAGAAGCACGGCTAGTGCTGATCGCTGAAGATGCTGCTGGGAATGCCAGAAAGAAGTTTACTGATAAATGCAGCCATTATGGTGTGCAGCTCCTTGAAGCGGGAAGCCGCTTCGACTTGGGCGCTTGTATCGGTAAGCCTGAACGGGTCGTTGTCGCTGTTTGCGATGCCGGATTTGCCAAGCTGATCCGGGAAAGTGTGGGAAAACCTGTGGAGGTGGAAACAGATTGAGCAATCAGGACAAAGATAAAGTAAGGGTGTATGAGTATGCCAAATCGCTCAATATGAGCAGCAAGGAAATTATCACGATATTAAAACGGCTTAATTTGCCGGTAAACAACCATATGAGCGTAATGGAGAATGATGCAGTGGAGAGAGTAGAACAGTTTTTTAAGGATGTCAAAGCAAATGCCGCCGCGAAAAGAGCGGGGCAGGATAGTGGAAACGGCCCATCGAAGGCCGAATCGAAAAAACCGGAAGCGCACGTTGCTTCTACACCAAAACCGGCAGCTAGCGATGCCGGAAGTCAGGGGAGAACGACTGCATTGACAGATACACCGGAACGTAACGAAGCACAAAATCAGCAAAGCCGCGAGGAAAACCGTGGCAGTCAACATCGGGGACAGCAGGGCGGCGGACAACGTTCCGGCGGTCAAGGCGGCTACAGCCAGGGCGGACAGCGCTCTGGCGGTCAAGGCGGCTACAGCCAGGGCGGACAGCGCTCTGGCGGTCAAGGGGGCGGCCAAGGCGGACAGCGCTCTGGCGGTCAAGGGGGCGGCCAAGGTGGACAGCGCTCTGGCGGTCAAGGCGGCTACAGCCAGGGCGGACAGCGCTCTGGCGGTCAAGGGGGCGGCCAAGGCGGACAGCGCCCTGGCGGTCAAGGCGGCTACAGCCAAGGCGGACAGCGCTCTGGCGGTCAAGGCGGCTACAGCCAAGGCGGACAGCGCTCTGGCGGTCAAGGGGGCGGCCAAGGCGGACAGCGCCCTGGCGGTCAAGGCGGCTACAGCCAAGGCGGACAACGCTCCGGCGGTCAAGGGGCAGGAAACCGTCCAGCCGGCGGTGCACGTCCAGGTCAGGCACCTCAGCGTTTTAATGAACCAAGAATTTCCGGTAAGGATGCTCCGGCGCGGGTTATCAATGAAAATGATGACAACGGCAGAGGCAAGAAGTCTGTTAGACCGAACAACACCAAACGGTTTGACGATAACAAGGGCGGAGCAGGCCGCAGCCAAGGCTTTAACAAGCAAAGAAATAATGGACGCGGTAGAACGCCGATGCAGGAGCCGCGGAAAGAGAAAATCGACAATACGCCGAAGAAAATTATTGTCAAGGGCGCCATGACTGTCGGTGAGCTGGCGAAGCTGCTCCATAAGGACGCTTCCGAGGTTATTAAGAAGCTTCTGTTCCTCGGTATCATGGCAACAATCAACCAGGAAGTCGATCTGGATGCAATTCAGCTTGTGGCTGACGACTACAAGGTTGAAGTCGAAATCAAGATTCCGGTAGAAGAAGATAAATTTGAGCAATTTGAAGAAAAAGACGATCCGGCGGATCTCGAATGGCGTCCTCCGGTAGTTACCATCATGGGTCACGTTGACCATGGTAAAACGACATTGCTTGATGCTATCCGTGAAACCAATGTAACTGCCGGCGAAGCGGGCGGAATTACTCAGCATATCGGCGCATATCAAGTAGAAATCAACCAGAAGAAAATTACGTTCCTGGATACACCGGGTCACGAAGCGTTCACCACGATGCGTGCCCGCGGCGCGCAGGTAACGGATATCACAATCCTGGTCGTTGCTGCAGATGACGGCATTATGCCGCAAACAGTCGAAGCAATTAACCATGCCAAGGCGGCCAATGTTCCAATTATTGTCGCTGTCAACAAAATTGACAAGCCGGAAGCCAATCCGGATAAAATCAAACAGGAAATGGCTTCGTATAACCTTGTTCCCGAAGAGTGGGGCGGCGACACCATTTTTGTCAACGTTTCTGCTAAGCAGCGTATTGGCTTAGATTCGCTGCTGGAAATGATCCTTCTTGTTGCAGAGGTTCAAGAATACAAAGCAAATCCAAATAAACGTGCCCGCGGTACGATTATCGAGGCTGAGCTGGATAAGGGCCGTGGTCCGGTTGCACGTATACTGATTCAACACGGTACCCTGAAAATCGGTGATGCGTTTGTTGCTGGTGTCAGCTTTGGACGTGTACGTGCCATGGTGAATGATAAAGGCCGTAAAATTAAAGAAGCAGGACCATCCACACCGATTGAAATTACCGGTTTAACGGAGGTTCCGCAAGCCGGCGATCCGTTCCTGGTGTTTGAGGATGAGCGTAAGGCCCGCTCCATCGCCGAGAAACGCTCCGTTACGCAGCGTCAATCGGAAATGGGTGCAAATTCCCGTGTAACTCTGGACGATTTGTACAAGCATATTAAAGACGGAGAGATTAAAGAATTGTTCGTTATCATTAAAGGTGACGTTCAAGGCTCCGTTGAGGCGCTTCGCGGTTCTCTGGAAAAAATCGAAGTTGAAGGCGTTCGTGTCAAAATTATCCACACTGGTGTCGGTGCGATCACCGAATCGGATATTATTTTGGCCTCGGCCTCCAATGCCATTATTATCGGCTTTAACGTCCGTCCTGAGCCGGCAGCCAAGGTGACCGCGGATCAGGAGAAGGTCGATATCCGCCAGCACAGCATCATCTATCATGTCATCGATGAAATCGAGCAGGCAATGAAAGGGATGCTGGACCCAGTTTTCAAGGAAACGATTATTGGTCACGCGGAAGCCCGAAACATTTTCAAAATCAGCAAAGTCGGCACAATCGCGGGCTGCATGATCACTTCAGGCAAAATTGTCCGTTCCGCCGAGGTTCGTGTTATCCGCGAAGGCGTTGTAGTGTTTACCGGTAAAATTGATTCCCTCAAACGCTTCAAGGACGACGTTAAAGAAGTATCGCAAGGCTATGAGTGCGGGATTTCCATCGTCGGCTATAATGACATTAAGGAACTTGATGTAATTGAAGCTTTTGTAATGGAGAAGGTAGAACGCTAGAGAGGTGACGCAGCATGGCGAAGGTACGGGTAGGCCGCGTAGCGGAGCAGATTAAGAAAGAATTAAGCCAAATCCTGCAAACGGAAATGAAGGACCCCCGTCTCGGTTTTATTACCGTAACTGGTGTTGAAGTCACGAATGACTTGTCGCAGGCCAAGATTTACTTGAGTGTGTTTGGCGATGAGACGCAAAAGGAAGAAACATTACGGATTTTGGCTCGCGGAAACGGGTTTATGCGCAGTGAGTTGGGCAAGCGGATTCGGCTGCGCATTGTACCGGAGCTGGTTTTCAAGTTTGATACCTCGATCGAATACGGAAGCCGGATTGAAGCGCTTCTTGGCAAAATTCATGAAGGGGAGAGTGAACGATGAGTTACGCCGGTCAGCTGCAGGCTGCTAGCCGTTTTCTGGAAGCGGCTGACGACGTGCTTGTTGTTTCACATGTGCAGCCCGATGGTGACGCGGCCAGTTCCACGTTTGCCATCGGTTTGCTTTTGAAGCACCTAGGCAAGTCGTATACGTTGATCAATGAAGGATCGATTCCGGGGAAGTTTGATTTTATGCCCGGATTTACCCAAGTGGTCCATTTCAAGGATCAGAAGCCGGAACGCCTTTTTCATCACGTTGTCGCCGTGGATTGCGCCGATTTTGGGCGGATTGGTCAAGTAAGCTCGCTTTTTGCCGCGGATGTCCAATTGCTGAATATTGATCATCATCCGACGAACGATGGCTTTGGAGCGGTCAATGTGATTAAAGCCGATGCTGCATCGACAACGGAGATTATATTCGATCTTTGTGTTGAAATGGGATTGCGGCCGCAGGGAGATCTTGCGGTTTGCCTCTACACCGGATTGCTTACCGATACAGGCGGTTTCCGGTATGCGAATACGAGCCCGAAGGTGCTGCAAATTGCTGCGGACCTGGTGTCCACAGGTGTGAAAGGGCATGTGCTGGCTGAAAAGCTTCTGGAGAAAATGACGCTGCCGCAGGTTGAGCTGCTTAGACGAGGGCTTGCAACGCTGTCGTTTGCCCATGAAGGACGCATTAGCTGGGTAAGCGCGTCCCTTCAAGACCGTGAAGACACAGGAGCCTCGAATGAGGATTTCGAAGGCTTGGTCAATTATCCCCGTAATATCGAGGGGGTCGAGGTCGGTTTGATGTTTAAGCAAACGGACACCGCCACATATAAGGTCAGCTTCCGTTCGGCAGGCCAGGTGGATGTGGCTGCAATTGCCCAGCAGTTCGGGGGCGGAGGACATATTCGTGCAGCCGGCTGTACTGTGGAAGGCCAGCTTGATGAAGTGGTTGAACGTATTGTATTGGAAGTGGGTCGAGCGTTAGGATGACATTCGAAGGAATACTGCCTGTTTGGAAGCCTGCCGGCATGACATCCCATGATGTGGTTGCGAAGGCGCGAAGAATACTTGGCATGAAGCGGATTGGACACACGGGGACCCTGGACCCTGCAGTAACCGGTGTCCTGCCGCTTTGTTTGGGACGGGCTACCCGGATGGTGGAATATATTCAGGATTTGCCCAAGCAGTATGAGGCTGAAATCATGCTGGGCGTGTCTACGGATACGGAGGATCGGTCAGGGAATATCGTTGAGGAGCTTCCAGAGGTGCATGTAACCAAGGAGCAAATCATCGATGTCCTGCAGAGCTTCAAGGGCGACATTGATCAGACTCCCCCCATGTACTCAGCGGTAAAGGTAGACGGTAAACGCTTGTATGAGCTGGCCCGCTCCGGAATAGAGGTTGAACGGAAATCCCGTAGAGTTACGATTTACAGCTTGGATATTTTATCGATGGAACTGGATAGCGCTCATCCGACATTCCGTTTTCGCGTTGAATGCTCGAAGGGAACGTATATTCGTACACTGTGTGTGGATATCGGCAAAAAGCTGGGCGTGCCTGCTGTCATGAATGAGCTTGTCCGGACAGGGACCGGAAATATTACACCAGAGCGGTGTCTTCAGCTTGAACAAATTGAACAGCTTGTACGTTCAGGGGAGCTGGCTGAGAGGCTCATTCCTGCGGATCAGGCTGTCGGACACTTGCCTTCCTATCAGCTGTCGGAACAGCTAGTGCAGGGCGCCCTCAGCGGCAAAGCGCTTCCGGTGCAAGGCTTGAGTCCTGAAGCGCGTCCGTCAGATCGGCCGGCACGGCTGTACGCCGGTCAGCGGTTTGTCGGACTGTATGAAATAAATTTGGATACAAAGCAGGCAGTGCCGGTCAAAATTTTCTCTTAAAGACTTGTAGGTGATTGAATTTATGCAGGTTCATCAATTACATTTCCCGGCCCCACTCGAGCAGCTAAGCAGCTTGTCATCGCCTCAAGTGTTGGCGATTGGGGATTTTGACGGTGTTCATCTGGGGCACCAGCATGTTCTCCAGAGAGCCGTTACAGAAGCCAGGCAGCTCGGATTAACGGCCTCCGTGATGACATTCCATCCTCATCCCCGTGAAGTTCTCGGGCAAACGGGCTATACGCAATATTTGACCCCGCTGGACGAGAAGCTGGTTTTATTTGAGCAGCTTGGCATCGATTGTACATATGTAGTCCGATTTGATGAAATGTTTTCCCATGTCAGCCCGGATTGCTTTGTAAAGGAAATGCTGTCTTCCTTAAAGCTTAATACAGTTATCGTGGGCTTCGATTTTAGATTCGGCTACCTCGGCAGCGGGAATCCCGACACGCTGTGCGAGCTGGCCCACGGTTTGTTTGCGGTTGAAATCGTCAGGCCTTATGTGCAAAACGGTGAAAAGGTCAGCAGTACTCTGATTCGGCAAAGCCTGCAAGCCGGGGATGTCCCTTTGGCGACATCTTTGCTGGGCCGTCCATATGCGGTCAGCGGGATTGTGACGCACGGGGACGGCAGAGGAAGAACAATCGGTTTTCCCACGGCCAATGTGGAGCCCTCGGGCAGTTTTGTCGTACCTGCAGGAGGAGTTTACGCAGTCCGGGTTAAACTGGAGGGGGAAACCTTCGATGGCGTCATGAACATCGGGACGAAGCCGACCTTCACAGGTGCCGGAATTCGTACACTGGAAGCGCATTTATTCGATTTTTCCGATGACATCTATGAGAAAGCGCTGACCATTCATTTTATCGCGTATCTACGCCCCGAGCAGAAGTTCGCCTCCGTCGATGAGCTGATCCGGCAAATTCATGCCGATGCGGACCGGGCCAAACAAATTTTGTCCGCGTCTTAGGCTAAAGCTTCGGCTATAAGGCTATTCTGTTGAGATTTGATAGTGCATCGGATGAATATCAACTTTGTGCTAGAGTCAATATTTACTTTTGGGATCGGGATATGATATACTTATCATCGTTGTAACATTTGCATGCTTTGATGAACCATTGCTTGGAGATTCGTTCTCACCGACGGTTTCTGGGCATTCGGGGAACGCATGCGTATAATTCGAAGGAGGTGAATAGGATGGCAGTTACTCAAGAGCGCAAAGCTCAGCTTATTCAAGAGTACAAAACGCACGAATCGGACACTGGATCACCAGAGGTTCAGGTTGCTATCCTTACGGAGAACATTAACAGCCTGACGGGCCATCTGCGTACGCACAAGAAAGACCACCACTCCCGCCGCGGCCTGCTTAAAATGGTCGGACAACGCCGGAAGCTGCTGGCTTACTTGAAAAACAAAGAGGTTAGCCGTTATAGCTCGTTGATCGAAAGACTCGGCTTGCGCCGCTAATTTGAATGACCCCAAAAGCAGCCCTGTTGTTTAACAACAAGGTTGCTTTTTTTTAAACGTCCTAATTTATTTTGTGAAAAAGAAGGAAATACTATCCTTTATGCAGAATTAGGATGGGATTGCATGTTTCCTTTGTCTGGATAAACGGCGCTTGTCATCTTCTGCATGATGAAGAGGATGCGGACGTTTATAAAGCTGAATGAAGAAGTAAAGGGCACAAGCTCAGGCAAGATGAACTCTTATTCAGTGCGAAAGATACATATGCGCTTTTTTTGCGCTTGCATCGTCATTTTAGGAGGGTACTTATGGAACAGAAGGTTCAGATGCAACTGGCGGGGCGACCTTTCATAATTGAGACCGGCAGACTGGCCAAGCAAGCCAATGCGGCTGTCATGGTCCGATACGGCGATACGGCCGTATTATGTACGGTTACGGCGTCATCCCAGCCGAAAGACCTTGATTTTTTCCCATTAACGGTAAACTACGAAGAGCGTCTCTATGCTGTTGGTAAAATTCCTGGCGGTTTTATTAAAAGGGAAGGACGTCCTACGGAAAAGGCGATTTTGGCCGGCCGCTTAACCGACCGTCCGATTCGTCCGTTATTCCCTGAGGGCTTCCGGAACGATGTTCAAATCGTGAATCTGGTTATGAGTGTGGATCACGACAATTCTCCTGAAATTGCCGCGCTGATCGGAACCTCGGCTGCGCTCAGCATTTCGGACGTGCCGTTCAACGGTCCTGTCGGCGGTGTCGTCGTTGGCCGAATTGACGGCGAATTTATTATTAATCCTACGCTGGAGCAGCGTGAGAAGAGTGATATTTTCCTCGTTGTCGCCGGAACAAAAGACGCGATCATGATGGTGGAAGCCGATGCTGCCGAAGTGCCGGAAGAAGTCATGCTGGAAGCGATTATGTACGGGCACGAGGAAATTAAAAACATCGTTGCGGTGCAGGAACAATTGGTGCAGCTTGCAGGCAAGCCGAAGATGGAAGTGAAGCTGCATGCTGTGGACGAGCAGGTAAATGCGGATGTGCGCGCGTTCGCTGCCGAGCGGCTTGTGGCTGCGGTAAGCATTGCCGAGAAGCATGCCCGTCAGGATGCCATCGATGCGATTAATGAAGAAACAGTAGGGCATTTCACCGCACAGTATGCGGAAGCGCCGGAGAAGCTTTCGGATGTAAAAGAAGTTTTGTATGATATCGTGAAGGAAGAGGTTCGCCGCCTCATTACTCATGACAAGGTTCGTCCGGACGGCCGTGCTTTGACGGAAATCCGCCCGATTGAATGCGACATTAACCTGCTGCCTCGCACACACGGTTCTGGGCTGTTTACCCGCGGGCAAACCCAAGCACTGAGCATTTGTACACTGGGCGCATTAGGCGATATGCAAATTTTGGATGGTCTGGATTTGGAAGAAAGCAAACGGTTTATGCATCATTACAACTTCCCGCCGTTCAGCGTAGGCGAAGCACGGCCGCTTCGTGCTCCGGGCCGCCGCGAAATCGGTCACGGTGCTCTCGGTGAACGCGCCCTGGAGCGCGTAATTCCTTCCGAAACCGAATTCCCTTACACCATTCGTCTTGTGTCGGAGGTATTGGAATCCAACGGTTCCACATCACAGGCCAGCATTTGCGCAAGTACGCTGGCGATGATGGATGCGGGTGTTCCGATTAAAGCACCGGTGGCGGGTGTAGCTATGGGTCTGATCAAGGATGGCGAACACGTATCCATTCTGACCGATATTCAAGGAATGGAAGATCATCTGGGCGATATGGACTTCAAGGTTGCAGGTACTGCACAAGGGGTTACTGCGATTCAGATGGATATCAAAATCGACGGCATCGACAGGAACATTCTGGAGCAGGCGCTGGCTCAAGCGAAGGATGGCCGGATGTTCATTTTGAACAAAATGCTTTCCCGCATTCAAGAGCCGAAAAAATCCTTGTCTCCGTATGCTCCTAAAATCCTGGTCATGCACATTAATCCGGACAAAATCCGTGACGTTATCGGCGCAGGCGGTAAAATCATCAATAAAATTATTGAAGAAACCGGCGTAAAAATCGATATCGAACAGGACGGCCGCGTCTTCATCGCTTCCTCGAACCAGGAAATGAACGACAAAGCCAAGCAAATTATCGAAGGCATTGTCCGTGAGGTCATTGTTGGCGAAACATATCTGGGTACCGTAAAGCGTATTGAGAAGTTCGGTGCTTTTGTTGAGATTTTGCCGGGCAAAGAAGGGCTCGTGCATATTTCACAATTGTCGCATGAACGGGTCGCCAAAGTAGAGGATGTTATCCAGCTGGGTGAATCCATTACCGTGAAGGTGACGGAAATCGACCAGCAAGGCCGTGTCAACCTGTCCCGTAAAGCTACTTTACCGGCCAAGGAGACCACAACCAAGCAATAAAACGATATTTGTCCATTCAAAGAGCCAGAGAAATCTGACTCTTTTTCTCTTTTGTTACGCTTCTGCAGGATGTAATATGTCTAATCTTTTCCCCCGCATCATATGATGTACAAGTAGGGGAAAGGGAAGGTGCACATGAATCACCACCGTAAGCTGCCGATTTTGGGACTGCTTCTGGTGGCATCGCTGTTTTTGACGAGTATAGACAGTATTGACAGCTATATCGCTGCGGTCAAGACCGGCTCGGCCACCAGTAAAGCACCGGCAATACAAACCGTCAATCAGCTTTTTGCTTTGGACAGCCGGGAGCTACGGACTCATGAGCGGGAGCAGGAGCTGCTGGAACGGATACGCGCGGAGGCCAAAGCCAAATACATTCCGCCTGTCAACGCAAAGGTAGACTCGGTTTGGAAAGCCATTCCCGGGTACAATGGTGTGGAAGTGGACATCGACCAAACCTTTTTGCTGGCCAAATCGTCCTTGGCGGTGGATTCCCAGGCGGAAATCCCGTGGGTCATGAAGGAAGTGGATCCGTCTGTGCAGCTGGAGGATTTGGGAGCACAGCCAATTTATAAAGGAAATCCCAATAAGCCGATGGCTGCGCTGATGATCAATGTAGCCTGGGGCAACGAATATATCCCGTCCATTCTCGAGACCCTCCGTAAGGAACAGGTAAAGGCGACGTTTTTCTTTGACGGCTCTTGGCTGAACAAAAATGTAGAAACGGCGAAGCTGATTCAAGCGGAGGGACATGAAATGTCCAATCATGCCTACTCGCATAAGGATATGAGCAAGCTTGGGCCCGAGGCCGCGCGGGAGGAGATTCGTAAGACGGAGGTGCTGCTGCGAGAAAAGCTTCAGGTGAACAACACGCTGTTCGCTCCGCCATCGGGTGATTTTAATATGCAGACGGTACGGATCGCACATGAGCTGAAGCTGAAGACCGTGCTTTGGACCATCGATACCGTCGATTGGAAAAAACCGGACCCATCCTGGATACAGATGCGGATTAGCAGCCGGATTGAACCGGGGGCGATGATTTTGATGCATCCGACCTCTTCCTCCAGCCGGGCGCTGCCGGGCATGATTCAAACGATGAAGCAGCGGGGGCTGACGCTTGGTACAGTTAGCGAGCTGCTGTCTCCTAAACGGGTGCCTTCCGTTGAGCCGCAAGGCAAATTTTGATAAAATGCGAATAGTGTGCAATTGTACATGACGAGAAAACGTCATAAAGGAGATACGGATGGAAAAAGTAACCTTGTCCAATGGATTGCGACTCGTATTGGAGCAAATCCCGACCTGCCGTTCGGTTTCTTTCGGAATTTGGGTGAAGACGGGCTCACGAAATGAGATTCCTGACAATAACGGGATTTCTCATTGTATTGAACATATGCTATTTAAAGGAACGGACCGTCATTCCGCCAAAGATATCGCGGATGTGTTTGACGGGATTGGCGGGAACGTGAATGCCTTTACGTCCAAGGAATACACCTGCTACTATGCCAAGGTGCTGGACGAACATCTGCCGATTGCGGTGGAAGTGCTGGCGGATATGTTTTTTAATTCCCGGATAGATACGGAAGAGCTGGAAAAAGAAAAAAACGTCATTATTGAGGAAATCTCGATGTACGAGGATACGCCGGATGATCTCGTGCACGATTTGATTGCCCGTGCCGCTTATGGAAAGCATCCGCTCGGCTACAGTATTCTGGGAACAGAAGCCAACCTGGTGGCGCTGCAGCCGCACAGCTTAAAGCAATACATGCAGGAGCGTTATACTGTATCCGATACCGTAATCAGTGTGGCTGGGAACATTGATGACCGGGTAGTGGAGCTGATTGAACGGTTTTTCGGGGCTTTTGCAGCCCAGGGAGGAAGTATTCCGACCGAAGCCGCACCATTTCATAGCGAAACGATTTTTCACGGGAAGAAAACAGAGCAGAACCATATTTGCCTGGCCCTGCCGGGCTGTGCGTTCCAGGATCCGGACGTTTACCCGATGGTGCTCTTAAATAATGCAATCGGCGGCGGGATGAGCTCGCGCCTGTTCCAGGAGATTCGTGAAAAACGGGGCCTTGCGTATTCCGTCTATTCGTATCACTCCTCCTACATCGATACGGGGATGTTTACGGTATATGCAGGAACGGCGCCGAAGCAGACCGAAGAAGTGTTGAAGCTGACCTCGGAGCTCCTTCATGAGGTAGCGACCAAGGGCTTGACCGACGCGGAGGTGCGCAAAGGAAAAGAGCAGCTGAAGGGCAGTCTGATTCTAAGCCTTGAGAGCACCGGAAGCCGGATGAACCGGATGGGCAAAAACGAGCTTATGCTCGGCAGGCATGAAGATTTGGACGAAATGATTCGCAAAATTGAAGCCGTGACCCCGGAGCAAATCGCAGCCGTGTCCAAGAGGATGTTCTCGCAGCCTTTTGCGGTTGCTATGGTCGGTCATTCGGACGGTCCGTTGAAGGTCATTCGGCCTTAAGCTTCTAAACATCGTTGCTTTTGAGGAGGAACTACGAAGATGCAGCAGTATACAGTTGAGCTAAAAAAATTTCCCGGAAACGAGGATGTTCCGAACCCGCAGAAAATGTCCGACCTGGCCAGCGGCTTTGATTTGTATGCCGCCGTTGAGACACCGGTGACGCTCCAGCCTGGAGAGCGGGGGCTTATTCCGACGGGAATAGCCATCGCTATGCCGCCGGAGCTGGAAGCGCAGATCCGGCCGCGCAGCGGACTTGCGTTCAAGCATGGCATTACGGCTTTGAATTCGCCCGGGACCATTGATGCGGACTATCGCGGCGAAATTAAAGTGCTGTTGATTAATTTAGGGCAGAAGCCGTTTACGTTTCAGCGCGGAGAGCGAATTGCCCAAATGGTATTTCAGGTTGTGCCTCAGGTTTCGTTTGAGGTCGTTGCGGAATTGTCAGAGACGAAGCGCGGAGCAGGCGGCTTCGGCCATACTGGCGTCAGCTGAGCAACCGGGAAAATTGATGCGAAGAAGCACTTCCACAGCGGAGTGCTTTTTTTGCATTATTTTGCATGGGGCCTGAACCCGCTCTGAGGCAGTCACCCATCTCTGGGCCACGGCATAAGATGTCATATCTAGGCGAGGGCGAAGGGAGTGACAGGGCATGCTCACCGGACTGCAAGTAGCCTTCATCGGCGGAGACGCGCGTCAGCTGGAAGTCATTCATAAATTTGCGGAATTGGATGCCAGTGTAACTATGGTCGGCTTTGACAACCTGCAAAGCGAGTTTAGCGGCGTGAATAAAAAGAAGCTGGAGCCGGATTGGTTCGGCGATCTTCACGCGCTTGTGCTGCCGGCCGTGGGAACTGATGATGACGGTGTGGTTGACACGATTTTTTCGGATGAGGTCCTGCGGATAACCGAGGATCATATCGGGCGGCTGCCGAAGCAGGCGAAGGTTTATACCGGTATGGCGAAGCCTTTCTTGAAGGGGCTGTGCGCCAAGTTTGATATTGAGCTGGTCGAATTGTTTGAACGAGATGATGTGGCGATTTACAATTCCATTCCTACCGCCGAAGGTGCATTGATGATGGCTATCCAGAATACGGATATTACAGTGCACGGGTCGCGGAGCATGGTTTTGGGGATGGGCAGAACAGGCTTGACGATGGCCAGAACGCTGCAGGGCGTCGGCGCGGAGGTCAAGGTCGGAATTCGCCGCCCGGAGCATTTCGCGCGTGCGATTGAGATGGGATTTGACGCTTTTTATTTGCACGAATTAGCTGATCGGGTGAAGAATATTGACTTGCTTTTTAATACAATTCCGACTATGATAGTCACAGCGCAAGTTATTGCCAACATTCCACATCGGGCGTTAATTATCGATTTGGCGTCAAGGCCCGGCGGAACCGATTTCCGCTATGCCGAAAAACGCGGTGTCAAAGCGATGCTGGCCCCCGGGCTCCCTGGAATTGTCGCACCCAAAACAGCCGGACGCATCATAGCGAATACGCTCAGTCAGCTCATTTTGGATGACTTCAAGAACGGGAGGAATAAGGAATGAATTGGCATGGGAAAACGGTAGGTTTTGCTTTGACCGGATCGCACTGCACCTTCGCGGAAGTGATGCCTTACATCCAGTCGTTTATCGATGCCGGAGCCAGGGTGGTTCCCATCGTTTCGAATACGATCCTGACGACTGACACGCGATTTGGCAAATCGGATGATTGGCAGAAACAGTTGAGAGATATTACCGGAAATGAAATTATTTCTTCAATTGTTGAAGCAGAGCCGCTCGGACCCAGTAAACTGCTTGACATTCTTGTCATTGCGCCATGTACCGGCAACACTACAAGCCGGCTGGCCAATGCTTTAACGGACAGTGCTGTTTTGATGGCGGCCAAGGCACAGATGCGAAACCAGCGTCCGCTTGTTCTGGCCATTTCAACCAATGATGGACTTGGCTTGAACGCGGCTAACATAGCGAAGCTGCTCGTAGCCAAATTTATATATTTTGTGCCCTTTGGTCAGGATAACCCGAAGGCGAAGCCAAACTCCCTTGTTGCCCGGATGGAATTAATTATGGACACGTGTGCAGAAGCCCTGGCGGGCAGACAGCTGCAGCCCATGGTTATTGAGAAATTCAATGATTTGAATTCCTGATCCAGGCCACCAAGCTTAAAGGGAGAGACAAGGATGTCCAATCAACAGCGTTTTAATGTAGCCGTCGTTGGAGCAACAGGCGCCGTTGGGGAGCAAATGCTCCGGCTTCTTGAGGAGCGCGATTTCCCGATTCATGAATTAAAGCTGCTTGCTTCCGGTCGTTCGGCCGGAAAAACGGTCAAGTTCAAAGGACAAGACGTTATTATTCAAGAGCCGTTCCGGACTCCTTCCAAGGCGTTCATATTGCATTGTTCAGTGCCGGCGGAGACATTAGCAAGAAGCTTGCTCCGTTTGCAGTTAAGCACGGTGCGGTCTGTATCGATAACACCCATGCTTTCCGCATGGACCCGGAAACCCCGCTGGTCGTGCCTGAAGTGAATGCGGATCAAATGAAATTACACAAGGGCATTATCGCCAACCCGAACTGCTCTACGATTCAAATGGCAGTCGCCTTGAAGCCGCTGCAGGATTGTTACGGCATTTCCCGTATTATTGTTTCAACCTACCAGGCTGTATCCGGAGCCGGGGCAAAGGCAATTGACGAGCTGCTTCGTCAATCCAAAGAGGCTTTGGCCGGAAATTACGTAGAACCGCAAATTTTACCGGTTGGCGCGCTCCCTGTAAAGCATCAAATCGCTTTCAACGCGATTCCGCAAATCGATCAATTTTGGGATAACGGTTTTACGAATGAAGAAATGAAAATGATTAACGAAACCAAGAAAATGATGGGTGACGATTCCATTCAGGTTACGGCAACATGTGTCCGTATCCCGGTCGTATACGGCCATTCCGAATCGGTTTATGTGGAGATGAAACAGCCGTTTCATCTGGATGAAGTAAACAGCCTGCTGGCTTCTGCACCGGGGATTGTGCTTCAAGATAACCCTGCGGAGCAGCAGTATCCTCTGGCAACAGAGGCCGCGGGAAAACATGAGGTTTTTGTCGGCCGTGTGCGCCGTGACCTGTACAATCCGCTTGCGCTCAATATGTGGATTGTTTCGGATAACCTGCTCAAGGGTGCCGCGTGGAATGCTGTCCAAATCGCGGAGCGTCTTGTTAGCGAGAAGTAATATTTTGTATGGACACGTTTTGGGAAGTTTACTCGGGGTCGATGCCAAGCATCGAGGGGGGAAGCCAATGCGCATCCTGGTGCAGAAATTCGGAGGCACCTCCCTTTCAACCAAAGAAGCCAGAGAACACGCCATTCGACATATACAAGATGCTCTAGAAGACGGATACCGTCTGGTTGTGGTTGTATCGGCCATGGGCCGAAAAGGGGAACCGTACGCCACGGACACACTGCTGGAATGGATCGAACAAAACGGGAACCGGCTGCCGGAACGGGAACGGGATATGCTGCTTTGCTGCGGAGAGATGATTTCCGCGGCTACGCTGTGCAGCCTATTGCATGAACGTGGTATCCCGGCGGCTGCATTTACCGGAGCGCAAGCAGGCATTTTAACAAACCATGTCTTTGGAAATGCCCACATTGTTTCGATCGATCCGACACGAATCCGGTCACATTTGAGCCAGCAGGAAGTGGTTATCGTTTGCGGTTTTCAGGGACGAACCAGCGCGAATGATTTTACGACATTGGGGCGGGGCGGCAGTGACACGTCCGCGACGGCGCTGGCCGCTGCGCTCAAAGCCGAGGTCTGTGATATTTATACCGATGTGGACGGCATTTACACCGCCGATCCGCGGATTGTTGAAGACGCCAAGCCGCTAGGGCAGGTCTCTTATACGGAAATTTGCAATATGGCGCATCATGGAGCGAAGGTTATTCACCCCCGGGCGGTTGAAGTTGCAATGGAAGCGAACATTCCGATTCGTGTGCGGAATACGTTTGGGACCGATCAGGGGACGCTCGTCTTCGGGCAGCGCGAGCTTGCCGGAGGGGTGCGCCAGGTTGCAGACCGGTTCGTGACCGGAATCGCCCACGTGCCGAGTATTACCCAGATCGAAGTAACCGCAGCGGAAGGACAGTATGATCTGCAGCTTCGGGTATTCAAAGCGATGGCGCAGCATCATATTAGCGTTGACTTTATCAATGTTAATCCGTCCGGGGTTGTTTATACGGTCTTTGATCATGTAGCGGATAAAGCGGTCGAAATTTTGAAAGAGCTGAATTACGCGCCGAGATACCGCAAGCAATGCGCCAAGGTGTCGATTATCGGCGGCGGCATTAACGGTGTGCCGGGCATTATGGCGACGATCGTGGAGGCGCTGACGGAGCAGGACATTCAGATCTTGCAGTCTTCGGACTCGAATGCTACGATTTGGGTATTGGTTAAGGGAGAAGATATGAAGCCGGCGGTCAAAGCGCTGCATCGGACCTTCGGACTTCACAATAGATAGTGCTGGTTAAATGCGGGAGGTTGAATACGATGGATTTTGGAAGATTGGTTACCGCGATGGTAACCCCTTTTGACGAACAGCTGCAAATTTCTTGGTCGGAGCTCGAAAGACTGATTGAGCATCTCATTGTAGATCAGAAGTCTGACAGCCTTGTTGTATGCGGGACTACAGGCGAATCGCCTACGCTGTCCGATGAAGAGAAATTGGAATTGTTTGCGTTTGCGAAAAAGCAAGCCGGAGGCCGCTGCAAAATTATCGCCGGTACCGGCAGTAACAATACGGCGCATTCGATTCATTTGACGAAGCAGGCGGAGCAAGTCGGGGTGGACGGCGTTCTTGTGGTTTCCCCATATTATAACCGTCCCAATGATGAAGGGCTGTATCAGCATTTCAAAGCAATCGCTGAATCGACATCCTTGCCGGTGATGCTGTACAATATCCCAAGCCGGACAGGGGTAACCTTGTCCGCTGAGACAACCCTGCGTCTGGCCCAGCTTCCGAATATCGTCGCCACCAAGGAATCGACAGGCGATTTGGATATAATGACTCGTATCGCCGCAGGCGCTCCGGAAGGATTCCGTCTGTACAGCGGGGACGACAACCTGACGCTGCCATTGCTGGCAGTAGGCGGTTATGGAGTCGTTAGCGTAGCGTCCCACATTATCGGAAGCGAGATTCGCGAGCTGATCGACACCTATGTCAAAGGCGATGTAGCTGCTGCAGCCAAGCTGCACCAGGATTTGCATCCGATTTTTAAGGGCATGTTCGAATGTCCGCATCGTGTGCCGAATCCGGCGCCAATCAAGTACGCGCTTCAGTTATCCGGCTATGCAGTAGGTGGGCTTCGTCTGCCGATGGTGGCTGTAACAGAGCAAGAAGGCCGGTTTATTGCCGATTTGCTGCGGAAGTAAATGGGAGACGGCTCTGCGCGGTAGAGCAGGGGCATCGCTTGATTCGTTTCAGGGTACGCTAAGTTTGGGTATCCTCCGACTTGTGTTCGGGAGAATTAATCATGTATAATGATGGAAAGTGACTGGTGTACGGTTTCTAATGGTTTGCAGTATATAGAATCGTCGTCAATAATTTATAGGAGGGTTAGCTTTGTCAAAAAAGAATATGGATAAGCTATCCATTTTCGCTCTGGGCGGCGTGGGCGAGATTGGTAAAAATATGTATTGCGTGCAATACGCGAATGATATCGTTGTCATTGACTCGGGTTTGAAATTTCCTGAAGAGGACATGCTGGGGATTGATATTGTCATTCCGGATATCGGCTATTTGGTAGAGAATCGGGATAAAGTCCGGGGGATTCTGATTACTCACGGACACGAGGATCACATTGGCGGATTACCCTATGTGCTCAGACAGCTTAATGTGCCGGTTTATGGGACTAGACTTACCCTTGGACTTATCGAAGGCAAATTAAAGGAAGCTGGTTTGCTGGGTGAAACGAAGCGGATTTTGATTACATCGGATTCCGAAGTTCAAATGGGATGCATGAAAGCAACGTTCTTCAAGACGAATCACAGTATTCCGGATTCTGTCGGCGTTTGCTTGGAAACCCCAGAAGGTCTTGTTGTGCATACAGGCGACTTTAAATTTGATCACACACCGGTAAATGAGCAGTATGCGGACCTGCAGCGGATGGCTGAAATCGGCAGCCGCGGCGTGTTAGCTCTGTTGTCGGACAGTACCAACGCGGAAAAAGCCGGATTTACACCTTCGGAGAGCGTAGTAGGCAAGGAACTTGAAGAAGTGTTTCGCAAAGCGAAACAACGGGTCGTGGTTGCTACCTTTGCTTCCAACGTGCACCGTATTCAGCAAGTGATTGATGCTGCGGTAGCTACACGGCGTAAAATGACGGTTATCGGACGCAGCATGGTAAATGTCGTATCCATTGCCTCAGAGCTGGGATACCTGCATATACCGGATGGCATGCTTATTGAGCCTGAAGAGGTGAATAAGCTGGCTGCAGACCGGGTTGTTATCCTTTCGACAGGCAGCCAGGGGGAGCCGATGTCAGCATTGACCCGCATGGCGCGTTCTACACACCGCAAAATGGATATTTTGCCGGGAGACACTGTCGTTATCGCAGCTACTCCGATTCCGGGGAATGAGCGCTATGTCGGCCGCACGGTAGACGAGTTGTTCCGTATCGGGGCCGATGTTATTTATGGTCCGGGATCTGTGACAGGGGTTCACGTTTCCGGTCACGGCAGTCAAGAAGAACTGAAGCTGATGATCAATCTGATGCGTCCGAAGTACTTTATTCCTGTTCACGGTGAATACCGGATGCTTCGTCAGCATGGATTGTTAGCCGAATCTGTCGGCATCGACAAAGAAAATGTATTCATTGTTGATATCGGCGAAACGATTGAGGTTCAGAATGGCGTCGCCCGTAAAGGCTCTAAGGTTCCTTCAGGCAACGTGTTAATCGACGGATTGGGTGTAGGGGATGTAGGCAACATCGTTCTTCGCGACCGTAAGCTGCTGTCTCAAGATGGCATTCTTGTCGTTGTAGTAACACTGAGCAAACAAGACGGGGCAATTTTGTCTGGTCCGGATATAATCTCTCGCGGTTTTGTGTATGTACGGGAGTCGGAAGGCTTGCTGGATGAAGCCAACCGCATCGTAACGAGCACACTTCACCGTCTGATGAGTGAAAACGTGAATGAATGGGCTTCTTTAAAAACACATGTAAAAGATGCACTAGGACGATTCCTGTACGAACAAACCAGAAGAAGACCGATGATCTTACCAATCATCATGGAAGTTTAGAACCTGTCGCTAGTCACTCCATTCATACGAATAAAATCAAGCTTTCTTAGTGGATACTAAGGAAGCTTTTTTCTTGTACAAAAGCGCCTGTTCCACGGTGCGGCTTCTAAGCCTGCTTAGAAGCGGCTCAGGGCTTTTATTTTCGCAGGGGATGAGATTGGAGGACGTGAAGTGACATCAGCGTATAATAACGATCAAGAGCAGCCTGTAACCCCGCCGGGAGAGGATAAGAAGAAATCGGCGGTGTTGGATTCCATCCAGCAGTTAGGACAGGCCGGGACACCTGCTCCCGGAGAGTCGAATATTTACTGCATGACGATTATCGGCCAAATCGAAGGACACATGGTGCTCCCGCCCCAAAACAAGACGACCAAATATGAACACATTATTCCGCAGCTGGTTGCGGCTGAACAAAATGCCCGTATTGAGGGGATTCTTATTATTTTGAACACCGTCGGCGGGGATGTGGAGGCGGGGCTTGCCATAGCGGAAATGATTTCAACGCTGTCCAAGCCGAGTGTCACGCTGGTTTTGGGCGGGGGACACAGTATTGGCGTTCCGATTGCAGTGTCAGCCAATTACTCGTTCATTGCGGAAACAGCAACAATGACGATTCATCCAATTCGGTTGAACGGGCTGGTTATCGGAGTGCCGCAGACGTTTGAATATTTGGACAAGATGCAGGAGCGAGTCCTTCGTTTTATTACGCGGCATTCGCAGGTCAATGAGGACAAATTGAAGGAGCTTATGTTCAAAACGGGAGAATTAACGCGAGACATCGGCACCACAGTAATCGGAGCGGACGCAGTAAAGCATGGCTTGATTAATGAGGTCGGCGGACTGGGAGAAGCGATGAGGGAGCTGAACCGCCGAATTGAGGAGTACCGTCAGCTTCAAACGAAAGGCATGGTGCAATGATGCTGTATACCCTTGTACCGATGGAACAAATTATGGAGCAGCAGCAGCAGCCCGCCAGTCTGGTTGAGCTTGAGTATCAGGGGGTTCTGATGCAAGTGGAGCAGATTTCCTTGCAGGAAGCGCGTATTGTGCGGCTGCTGTCTCCCGATCCGAATGTATATTTAAATCCTCAATTAACGCCGGGCAATAGAATCCGGATGCAAGGAATGATATAAAAAGCGCGTAGCTCCCAGCGCGCGGTGTTTCGCTGCATGACGGAGGTCGGCCGACCATAATGCTGTACATGCTTTAAAAAAAATATGGAAAATATAAACAATATCGGTGCTGATAAGACGGAATGCCTGTTCCCCTCGTCATGATTATGGTATAATATGTTATCGGGGGTGGGCTGATTGGCAAGGGCGAGGAAAAAAACAGCGAAAACAAAAAAAGCGGCGATGAAGACAACGCTAAAATTTGAGCTCATCGGTATCGTCGTCATCATATTGTCTGTATTGGCTTTGTCCCAGACCGGTCCTGTTCCGCGAGCGATGACCTATTTGTTTAGGTTTATGATAGGAACGATGGATTTTGTATTTCCGATTATCGGCATCTACATTGGGTTGTTCGTCATGATTAAGCGGCAATGGCCCCGGTGGACCGTCCGCAAAACCGGCTTGCTTCTTGTTTTGCTCGGTTTGCTCATTATGAGTCATATGGGTGTATTCAAGCAAATCGACCCGAAGCAGCAGCTGACAACACCAGGCTATATTATTCAATATACCTGGAACAGTATGCTAAAAGGCATTCAACCGTCCGATGAAGGCTTGTTCGTATTGACCCACGAGGTGGGCGGCGGGATGGTCGGGGCGCTGCTGTACGGGATTTTGTTCTTTTTGTTTAATAATCTGGGGGCGTTACTGATTGAATGCGCCCTGTTCGCAATCGGATTTGTACTGATTACAGGGTTGTCCTACGTAGATATCGCCAATAAGCTGAAGCAGTGGTTCGGCTATTTGCGAATACCGGCAGCCGATGATTCGGAGGCCGTACATACGAAGAAGCAGGAGAAGCAGACAAAGCCGGAAAAAGCTGCCAAGTCCAAGGTCGTCGTGCCGATGGACGACGATATCGACGAAGAAAATTTCAATCCCATCAAGCACCGCGGGAAAAGGCCGTTATTTTTTGAACTGCTTCAGCCAAGCAAGAAAGCTGCTGCACAAAATCAGTATGACCCGGAGCTGTTTGACGATGAGCTGCCACTGCCGAAGGGGAAGGCCACAGCAAAGCAGGAGGAAATCGTCGTTTATGCTTCCGAGGATCAGGATTTGGCCGGGCCCCCTGCAGATGCACCGAAGGAGGAACCGGCGATACCGCTCATTCGTGACTTTCAGGATCATCCTGACGCGGTGACGCTCCATGGTGAGGCGGCTTCAGAGCCTGGCAGCAGTCAGGAGGAGCAGCAAGGCCAGCTTCCGGCAGTCAAGGCTTCCAGCAGCGGACAAGGAGAAGATATGCCTGCAAGCGACGCGGTGGTATTGAAGGAGGTTAAGCTGGAGAAGCCCTATCAGATGCCTTCCTTCTCACTGTTGTCCAAGCCTCCTGCGAACAAAAGCGGAGAGCATTCCGACTATAAAGCCAACGCGCGGAAGCTGGAAGCAACCCTGGAAAGCTTTGGCGTCCGGGCGAAGGTGCTGGAGGTTGTGCGCGGACCATCGGTGACACGTTATGAGATTCAGCCGGATGTCGGGGTG
This sequence comes from Paenibacillus sp. y28, assembly GCF_037137075.1. Classification (NCBI taxonomy): domain Bacteria; kingdom Bacillati; phylum Bacillota; class Bacilli; order Caryophanales; family Paenibacillaceae; genus Paenibacillus; species Paenibacillus sp. y28. Next base: position 125,797 of record NZ_JBBBNV010000011.1, on the reverse strand, counting down.
AAGGTAAGCCGGATTGTCAGTTTAACGGATGATATTGCGCTGGCGCTTGCCGCCAAGGATATCCGCATGGAAGCGCCTATTCCCGGGAAGTCGGCTATCGGGATTGAGGTGCCGAATACGGAAGTGTCCGTGGTAACCATGCGGGAAGTGATGGAAAGCTCGGCTTTCCTGGAGTCCAATTCCAAAATGACGGTGGTGCTCGGCAGGGACATTTCCGGTCAAGCGATAGTCGGCAATTTGGCCCGGATGCCGCATTTGCTTGTCGCAGGGGCTACCGGCTCCGGTAAATCGGTTTGTATCAACGGCATTATTACAAGTGTGCTGTACAAAGCGAAGCCCGATGAAGTGAAGTTCTTGATGATTGACCCCAAGATGGTTGAGCTTAATGTGTATAACGGCATCCCTCATTTGCTAGCACCCGTCGTGACGGACCCGAGAAGAGCCTCCTTGGCCCTCAAAAAAGTTGTCAGCGAGATGGAAAAGCGCTACGAGCTGTTCTCCAAAAGCGGAACCCGCAATATCGAAGGCTACAATTCGCTAATTGCCGAAAGAAACGATGGCACGGAGCTGCTGCCTTTTATCGTCGTCATTGTGGACGAGCTGGCGGATTTGATGATGGTTGCTGCAGGGGATGTCGAGGATGCGATATGCCGGTTAGCCCAAATGGCCCGTGCTGCAGGGATTCACTTGATTATTGCGACCCAGCGGCCGTCTGTCGACGTCATTACAGGCGTCATCAAGGCAAATATCCCGTCTCGGATTGCTTTCGGCGTATCCTCCCAGGTGGATTCACGGACCATTCTGGATTCCGTTGGCGCAGAAAAGCTGCTTGGCCGCGGCGACATGCTGTATTTGCCGGTGGGCGCTTCCAAGCCGCTGCGGATTCAAGGCGCGTTTCTGTCCGATCAGGAGGTTGAATCGGTCGTAAGCTTCGTCAAAAATCAGGCTGAAGCCGAATACCGGGAAGAGCTTGTTCCGGAAATTGAGGAAACTGCGGATACGCAGGACCAGGTGGAAGACGAATTGTTTGATCAGGCCGTACAAATTATTTTGGAGGCCAAGCAGGCCTCTGTATCTCTGCTTCAGCGCCGAATGAGGATCGGCTATACGCGCGCGGCGCGCCTCATTGATACCATGGAGGCCCGCGGAATTGTAGGCCCGTATGAAGGCAGCAAGCCGCGTGAGGTGCTGGTCACGATGGAGCAATACCACCATAACCGAATCAGTTCATAATTTTTTGAATGCCCGTAAACCGGTTCCGGTCTGCGGGCATTTGCTTTGCAGCAGCCCGCTGCTTGACAATATGTAAGGCCTGGGTAATGCAAGTTAATGTCCATAGCTGTGCGACTGCTCCGCCAAATAGCTGAGCAAACCGAACACGACAAACATAACCGCCATGAGCAGAAGACTGCAGCCAACCCACCACAGCAGCCGACTGTGCTTTGATTCCGGCAAGGTGCGTTTGACCAAATACCAGCCGAAGCCGACCATGAACGCGAGGATGATACCAGCTTGTATGTAGGCTGCCATTGATAGTCCCCCCTTTTTTTCTTCGGCATAATTTCCCAGCTCTAAGTAAGACGGAGCAGACCGGGGATGGGTTACGCTTACGACAAGCCGGATTTATTCGTTTCTGGTGACCGACACAGCACGTGAAATGCGCTTTTCTAACCCATGTAAGGCTCACGGTCTTTCCGTATCTTGGCATAACAGACGATACCTAACCACATCATTGCGCGGTTCCGGCGTTGGTTTTGTTAGCATGGCGGCACGCATTGTGCCCACTATCCATCTCAAAAAGAGGATACCGGCGTCTGTATTTGTATCATTGGACGCACAGTTCTATGGGCATGTGTTGAATAGAACGAAGCCAGCTATCTCATAATAATCGTAAATTCAGCCAACATCATGAGATAAAGGAAGGTTGAGCTTCGATATGAATAAACGTCTAATTGTCATTGCATTGAGTGTCACCTTGCTGCTGGTGGCAGGGTTTCATATGAAAAAGCATTGGTCGACGGAACAAACGTTTAGCAGCGCCACACTGAAATACGGCTCGAACGGGGAAGATGTTTTTGAGCTTCAAGGCCGCTTGAAGCTGATCGGGTTTTACAACGGGAATGTTGACGGGGATTTCGGTTCTCAAACCTTGCAGGCCGTAAAAAGGTTTCAGTCCGAATTTGGCATGAGTGTGGATGGAATTGCCGGAGGCAAAACAAAGGTTAAGCTTTGGGAAGCAACGAAGCATTGGACGCCGGATATGACGCCTCGCAGTACTGCGGGAGGAGCTTCTTCCGGGGGAACCGCCGGTGGAGGCAGCGGAACATCGGGAGGCGGATCGTCAACGCTGGCTCCCGTCAATAACCTCGGCTTGTCGAGCCAGGATTTGCAGCTTATGGCCAATGCTGTTTATGGAGAATCTCGGGGAGAGCCGTATATCGGTCAAATTGCGGTTGCCGCTGTCATTATTAACCGGGTGAAGTCGGCCAGCTTCCCGAATACAGTATCCGGTGTAATTTTTCAGCCTGGTGCTTTTACGGCTGTGGCGGACGGACAAATCTGGCTTACGCCTAATGAAACGGCAAGCAAAGCAGTTCGGGATGCACTGAACGGCCAGGACCCCAGCGGCGGCTGCCTGTATTATTTCAACCCGGAAACGGCGACCTCCAAGTGGATTTGGACCCGTCCGCAGGTGAAACAAATCGGCAAGCATATTTTTTGCAAATAAATAGCAGGGGTTCGCTGTATTGTCTGAGGTAGAAGCAGCCAGATCGGTTGCTTCTTTTGTTTCCGAAGGAATATAATGGTTATAATTGTGCCTCATGAAAGGGGAATGGTGGTTTGACTACATTACAAGGGCAGCAATTCGAGCGCTGCAATGTTCAAAATCTCCGGCTTCATGTCATGCCGACGAATCGCTTCAAGACGTTTGCGATTTCCGTATACGCCGGATTGCCGCTGGAGGAAAGCACGACAACCTCTACAGCATTAACCCCTTTTGTTTTGCGCAGGGGAACAGCGGTTTACCCGGAGACACGCCAATTCAGGGAGAAGCTTGACGATCTGTACGGAGCCGGGTTTGGCTTCGATATTTATAAGCGCGGCAATTACCAAATCGTACAATTCCGTATGGATATCATACACGACCAGTTTGTGTCCTCGTCTGATAAGCTGCTTGCCGAAGGGCTGCGGTTTCTGGGGCAAACTCTGGCACAGCCGCTGCTGGAAAACGGACATTTTGCGGACAAATACGTGCAGGCGGAGAAACAAACGTTAAAGAAACGGTTGGAAGCGATTATTAATGAAAAAGGCCGGTATGCCGCAGAACGCTGCCTGGAGGAGATGTGCCGGAATGAAGCGTACCGTCTGAATCCGCTCGGTCAAATTAGCGATTTGCCCTTGCTGGATGCAGGCGGCTTGTATTCTCGCTATCAGAGATGGCTGGAGCAGGCCAATTTCGATATTTATGTTGTCGGCGATACGACGCTGGAGGAAGTGCGCGGCATTGTGGAAGCGGCATTTCCGAAGCAGCAGGGAGCGCCTGAGGCTTACAAGCCGGTTCGCGATCACCATTCGGTAAGCCAGATACACCGGGTTGTGGAACGCCTTGAGGTGAATCAAGGAAAGCTGAATATGGGGCTGCGCGCGCATACAACCTATGAGGACGACTCCTATCCCGCTATGCTTCTTTATAACGGAATACTTGGCGCTTATCCTCATTCGAAGCTGTTCATCAATGTCCGGGAGAAGGAAAGCCTGGCTTATTACGCTTCCTCGCGTCTGGATGGGCATAAAGGGATTTTGGCGCTCCAATCCGGCATTGAAATTGTGAATTATGAGAAAGCGGTGGACATCATTCTGAAGCAGCTGGAAGCGATGCGTGAGGGGGAAATCAGCACTGTGGAGCTTCAGCAAACGAAAGCGATGCTGACCAATCAGCTGAAGGAAAGCCAGGACTCGGCCTTTGAGATTATCGCCCTGGATTTCAATCGTGTGCTGTCGGGAAAAGAGCGGACTTCATCCAGCCTCCTGGAGGAGATCGAAAAGCTGCAAACAGAACAAATTGTTCAAGCGGCCAACCGGGTGGAACTCGATACGATTTATTTCTTGCGGGATCAGAAGGAGGGCTGAGCATATGAAAGCGATAACGAACGAACGGCTGCAGGAAACGCTGTACAGAGAGCGCCTGGATAACGGTCTGGAAGTCATTTTGCTGCCGAAGCACGGCTTTCAAAAGACGTATGCCGTATTTACAACCCGGTACGGTTCGGTAGATAATCATTTTCAGGTGCAGGAAGGGGCTCCGCACCGTGTTCCGGACGGGATTGCCCATTTCCTGGAGCATAAGATGTTTGAGGAACCGGAGGGCGATATATTTGCCGTGTTCGCCGCCCAGGGCGCTTCTGCGAACGCCTATACCAGCTTTGACCGGACGGCGTACTTATTCTCAGCAACAAGCCGCATTTCCCAAAATGTGAATACACTGCTTGATTTCGTGCAAAATCCATATTTTACAGATCAGAATGTGGAGAAGGAAAAAGGCATTATCGGCCAGGAGATTAATATGTACCGGGATCACCCGGACTGGCGCGTATACTACGGTCTGATTGAGGCCATGTATGCCAGTTATCCGATCCGGATTGATATTGCCGGGACAATTGAATCGATTTCCCATATTACGAAGGAAACGCTGTATGCTTGCTATCACACGTTCTATCATCCGAGCAACATGCTGCTGTTTGTCGTCGGCGGTATTGAGCCGGAAGCAATGATGGAGACGATACGGGCAAACCAGGCGGGCAAAACGTTCGCTCCGGCGCCGGAAATCAGCCGCATTTATCCGAAGGAGCCTCCCCTGGTACATAAATCCATGATTGAAATGAATTTACCCGTTTCGCTTCCTAAATGCTTGTTCGGGTTTAAGGAGAAGGCGGTCCATGTAAAAGGCGAGGACCTGTTGAAGCGGGAATTGCAAACGAAGCTTGTTTTGGATATGATTTTCGGCTCCAGCTCGGATTTGTATCAGCAGCTTTATGACGATCAGCTCATTACCGACGGCTTCGGCCATGAGTATAACATTACGGAAAATTATGCGTTTTCGGTGATCGGCGGGGATACGCCGGACCCTGATTTGCTGCTGGAGCGTATTCGCACGGCGGTTTATGAATTTGTAAACGAAGGCTTCAAGGAGGAGCAGTTCGAGCGAGCGCGGCGAAAAAAAATTGGCGGCTTCCTCCGGATGATGAATTCGCCGGAAGCTATTGCGGGCGAATATTCGAAGTATTACTTGCGCGGCATGGATTTGTTTCAAATTTTGCCGCTGTATGAGTCGGTTACACTGGGAGAGGTAAACGCACGGATGCGGGAGCATTTTGACTGGAACCAGCTTGCGGTTTCTATTGTGCAGAGTCCGAAATGAATTCGAAATCGTTACAAGAAATGACCGTATTAATTACGGGAGCGAGCCGCGGAATCGGGGCGGCTATTGCGGAGCGCTTCGCCTCGGCGGGGTTCCGGATTGTCATTCATTACTTGAATTCGCATGAAGCCGCTAATGAAGTGGCCCGGGCCTGCCTTGCACATCATTCCGAAGTGATGACTATCCGAGCGGATCTTCGTTCCAAGGAACAAATTGTGCGAATGTACGAAAAGCTGGAGCAGCTTGGTATGCTTCCGGACGTACTGGTCAATAATGCAGGTATCGCCCATTTCGGACTGCTGCAGGATGTGAAGGAAGAAGAATGGGATGAGCTGATTGGCGTCAACCTCAAGGGAATGTTCTTGGTTACGCAAACCTTTATGCCGGCTATGATTCGTCAGCAATACGGCCGGATTATTAATGTATCCTCCATCTGGGGGCTGTCCGGGGCATCCTGCGAAGTGATATATTCAACGACCAAGGGCGGCATGAATGCTTTTACCAAGGCGCTGGCCAAAGAGCTGGCTCCCTCGGGAGTCACCGTGAATGCGGTTGCGCCGGGGGCCGTGGACACATCCATGAACAGCAGGCTTGACCCGCAGGAAAAGGAAGCCCTGGCACAGGAAATCCCGGTCGGCCGTTTCGCCCACCCGGATGAAATTGCTGCGCTGGTTTACTTCCTGGCGCTTCCGGAATCCGGCTACATTACAGGCCAAATTATTAGCCCCAACGGGGGCTGGCATACTTAGGGACCAATGCAGCTTTAGTCCAGACCAGAGCAAGCGCGAATAACTTCAACGGCAGTGGCGCATATTATCGAATGTTCCACCACCACAACCTAGGGAGGACATCCGATGGCAACTGTTCTGAAAAGCTTTGAAAAATGGAAGGACTTTTTGCATGAACGTCTGGAGCAGGCGGAAAAAGCAGGAATGAGCGAAGAGACGATAGCCAAGATGGCGTTCCAAATCGGTGAATTTTTGTCCGATAAGGTAGATCCGGAGAATAAAGAAGAGCGTCTGCTTCAAGAGCTGTGGCGCGTCGGTGACGAGCAGGAGCGCAGAGCTCTTGCCAAGCTGATGGTTCGTCTGGTAGGCGAAGCCTAGGCTCGCAAAAGAAGAAGCTGAAGGACGGGATGGGGCTGAGCATAAGGCTGAGAATATACCGCGCGCCTTTGCAGACGGATTTGAAATCATGTACAATGATACAAATCCGCCTGGGCGGGCGGACCCTCCCGGCCCGAGGCGGGAATTGTAACCGCGCATCTGACATACATGGCCCAAAAGCCTCCTTTTTGCGGGGGGCTTTGTTTTCATTTATTTTTAAATTATATAGAAGACAGGAGGAGAATGGCGAAAATTGTAGAATAGTTGGGAGAGTCAATTTTCTAATACGGATGAGGTGTGACAGTGGAAACAAGACAGTGGTATATGGAATACAAGATTTACAAAAACCGTCCCGGTCTGCTTGGAGATATTGCTTCTCTGATGGGGATGCTGGATATAAATATTGTTACGATAAACGGTGTTGAGGATAAGACACGGGGGCTGCTGCTCCAAACCAACGACGAGGAAAAAATCGAGCTTCTCGGCAAAATGCTTAGAAAAGTGGATAACATTACGGTAAACAAGCTGCGAGAGCCGACCCTGGTCGATATTTTGGCTGTCCGTCACGGCCGTTATATTGAGCGCGATTCGGATGACCGGAAGACCTTCCGTTTCGTACGGAACGAGCTCGGGCTGCTGGTGGATTTCTTAGGTGAAATATTCAAGAAGGAAGGCAACCAGGTAATCGGTTTGCGCGGAATGCCTCGCGTAGGCAAAACGGAATCGATTATTGCGGGGAGTGTGTGCTCAAACAAACGCTGGACCTTCGTTTCCTCCACGCTGCTCAGACAAACCGTACGGAGTCAGCTCTCCGAGGATGAGATGGGGCCGAACAATATTTTTATTATCGACGGTATTATTTCCACTGTCCGTTCTAACGAAAAACATCACAGCCTCTTGCAGGAAATTATGAAAATGCCGGTCACAAAGGTTATTGAGCATCCTGATATTTTCATGCGGGAAACAGAATATACTTATGATGACTTCAATGTGTTTGTGGAGCTGCGTAATACGCCGGATGAGGAAATTACATACGACAATTTTACGTATGATGAACCGTTTTAATGAAATCAGCAGCAAAGGACGGGGGTGACAACAGGTGTCGGATTTAGGCCTGCTATTAAAAAAGGCGCGGACTGAAAGAGGATTGTCTCTTGATGAGCTGCAAGAAACAACCAAAATCCGTAAACGTTATCTGGAAGCCATTGAAGAAGGGAACTACAAGATTCTTCCCGGCAATTTCTATGTGCGGGCGTTTATCAAAACGTATGCGGAGGCCGTAGGGCTGGAGCCGGAAGAGGTACTTCGGCTGTACAGGAACGTAATCCCGTCAGCCGATGCAGAGCAGACAATTGAGCCGATACGGCGTGTTCGAGCAACCTCGAGAAATTGGGACCGGATCGGAAAATGGACCTCCAGCATTTTACTGTGGTCGTTCCTTTTGTTAATTGTCGGTATTATTTACTATTTCATCAGCATCACTCACGAGGAGAGCTCGGATCATTTGGTTGGTCAAAATGAGCGGCTGACGAATCAAACGCCATCACCGGAATCGGCCAAGCCGGAGGAGGCGAAATCCGGAACGCAAAGCAGCGGCAACGGGGCTTCACCGCAGCCTGTAGCTACGAATCCGCCTCAGGACAAGACAGAAGCAAACTCAGAGGTCGTTTTTGCAGAGCAAAAAGGACAAACATACATATACAAGGTTTCCAAAGCAGAGATTGCGCAAATTGAACTGAAGGTCACCGGGGATCGCTGCTGGCTGTGGGTCAAGCATGGCAATGCTAACGGGGCGGAAATCGAACAGAAAGAATATAAAAACGGGGAAATTGCCACATGGAAATCCCCGGACGGGCTTTGGATCCGGCTGGGCAAGCCGCTGGCTGTAGAAATGAAGGTTAACGGCTCGCCAATTCCGGTTCCGGAAACTGTACAGGTTATCAATATTCAGGTTGATCTGGTAAAAGCCTAAAGCGCGGTAAGACCGGAATTTCTGTATACTGACTGCTTCTATTGGGGAATCTATAGACAGCGCAGGACAGTAAAGGAGGAGCTTACGTGACAACCAGTTGGATTGTAGCCGGTCTTGGCGTCGTGGTCAGCTTGCTTGGCTGGTATTTAACGCCTGATGCATGGGGATACGGGATTTTAGGCTTTGGCCTGGCTCATATTGTGCTCGGCATACTCGATATGTTCCGGCACCCTGCGGTCAGCCGCTAAGCATCAGTGCTAGGACTAGGCATTCCTTGCTGGATAAGGAGTGCCTTTTTTGTATTTTGGACGACTCTTTTCTCTTGCTTGCCGTTTTCATGACGGCACCAGTTCATGCCGTAAGACGGTTTTTCCGTAATCGCCAAGCGGATTAACCGGTTTTGTGCGTTTTGACACCTTTTTTTCGTTATATTATACTTGGTAGGATAAAGTTCAGGGACTGGAAATACATTGGGGGATTGTGGAGTATGTCAGAAAAAGTAAAAGTGGTTACATTAGGCTGTGAGAAAAACTTGGTGGATTCCGAGATTATGTCCGGTCTTATCGACGGACGTGGCTACACGCTGGTGGATGACAAAGAGGAAGCCACGGTTATTATTGTAAATACATGCGGTTTTATCGATGCGGCCAAAGAGGAATCGGTGAATACGATTTTGGATATGGCGGATTTGAAGCAAACCGGCAATTTGAAGGCGCTGATCGTTTCCGGCTGTCTGACCCAGCGTTACAAGCAGGAGCTTATGGAGGAAATGCCGGAGATTGACGGGATTGTCGGTACCGGAGACTTCCACAATATTAATGATATTATCGACGAAGCGCTGAAGGGCAGCAAGCCGGTTATGGTCGGAAATCCGATTTTCAACTACGATGCGAAGCTGCCTCGTAAGCTATCTACGCCTCGTTATACTGCCTACGTCAAAATTGCAGAGGGCTGCGACAATGCCTGTACTTTCTGTAGTATCCCGATTATGCGCGGAGCGTTCCGAAGCCGCAGCATGGAGTCGGTGGTAGATGAAGTACAGCAGCTTGCCGCGCAAGGCGTCCGCGAAATCAGCCTCATTGCTCAAGACTCTACCAATTACGGCACCGATTTGTATGACAAATTTATGCTGCCTGAGCTGATGAATCGTGTCAGCCAGGTGGAAGGTATTGCTTGGGTGCGGCTGCATTATGCATACCCAGGCTTTTTCACGGACGAGCTTATTGAAACCATTGCTTCCAATCCGAAAATTTGCAATTACGTTGATATGCCGCTGCAGCACAGCGTGGATCGTATCCTGAAGCGGATGCGCCGTCCGGGCCGTCAGCAGGATGCCCTTGAGCTGCTGCTCAAAATCCGTAAGCGTAATCCGGATGTAGCGCTGCGCACATCGCTTATTGTCGGTTTTCCGGGAGAAACGGAAGAGGATTTCAACGATTTGTGTGCGTTTGTCAGAAAAGTTGAGTTTGACCGCCTGGGCGTATTCGCGTATTCCAAAGAAGAAGACACGCCTGCCGCCCGTTTGCCGGATCAGGTGCCGGATGAGGTGAAGGAGTGGCGTGCCAATACACTAATGGAAATTCAACGCGAAATTGCAACCAAGCGCAACAGCAGCCGGGTAGGCTCTGTGGCTGATGTGCTCATCGAGCGTTATGACGGGCGTAATGATGTATACATCGGGCGCACGCAGTACGACGCCCCCGAGATTGACGGAGAAGTGTTCGTGACCGGCTGTACCGTTGGCATTGGGCAAATACAAAAGGTTCGGATAACTCATGCTTTCGAGTTCGACTTATCCGGGGAGGGATTGGCATGAATTTAGCCAACCGCATTACGATGGCACGGATTTTTCTCGTGCCTATCATTATGTTTTTTTTGCTCATTAATTTGGATTTACCCCCGATTAAAATTGAACATTTCAGCATCACGTACAATCAGATTGTAGCTGTGCTTATTTTCATCGTGGCGGCGAGCACGGACAGCCTGGACGGCTATATAGCCCGCAAGCGCAAGCTGGTTACCAACCTCGGCAAGCTGCTGGATCCGCTGGCGGATAAGCTGCTTGTCACTGCGGTGCTCGTTTCTCTGGTGGAAATGGGCAAGCTGGACGCATGGATTGCAGTGGTTATCATTAGCCGTGAGTTTGCTGTCACCGGGCTGAGACAAATCGCGCTGCTGGAAGGGCAGGTCATCGCCGCCAGCAAATGGGGAAAATGGAAGACGGGAGTTCAAATTACGGCTATCATTGCACTGCTGCTTAATAATTTTCCGTTTACCTTCATCCCGTTCAAGTTTGACTTGTATGCCAGCTGGGCGGCAGCGCTCATTACGATGTATTCCGGCTATGACTATTTCCAAAAAAATAAGCATCTGATTCAATACTCGGCTTAAATCATAAGGGCTTAACTTGTATGTCGGGAGGACAGAAGCCATGAGAGCGGAAATTATTGCGGTTGGTACAGAGCTGCTGCTCGGACAAATTGTGAACAGCAACGCCCAGTTTTTATCCCAGGAGCTGGCGTCCCTTGGCGTGGACGTATACTTTCAAACGGTTGTCGGGGACAACGAGGCCAGAATTACAGCGGCACTTGAAGCGGCCCGGTCCCGGGCGGAGCTGATTATTTGCACGGGCGGACTTGGCCCGACGCAGGATGATTTGACCAAGGATGTGCTGGCTCGCTTCTTGTCGCAAACACTCGTTCTCCATCAGCCGACGCTCGATAACATCGTAAACCAGTTCCGCAGCCGCGGCATTACGATGGTGGAGAGCAACAAGCGGATGGCGTACATACTGGAGCAGAGCGAGGCTTTGCCGAACGATACAGGACAGGCTGCGGGCGTGGCGCTGACGCAGGACGGCACACATTATATTTTGCTGCCGGGGCCGCCGAAGGAAATGAAGCCTATGTTCCAATCCTATGCTGCCCCATGGATACAGAAGGTTATGGGGGATGAGCGGCCGCTGTTCTCCAAAATGCTCAAATTCGCCGGAATCGGGGAATCGTCTCTGGAGGATCGGCTGCTGGATTTGATTACCGGGCAGCAGGACCCGACGATTGCACCGTATGCTAAGGAAGGCGAGGTTGCTCTGCGCCTGTCGACCAAAGCGTCTAACGAAGCGGAGGCACAGCTCAAAATGGCTGCTACCGAGACGGAGATACGAAGCCGTGTCGGCCAGCATTTATTTGCCGAAGAGGATATTCCTCTAGAGGCGGCTCTGGTGCGTCAACTTGCACAGAATAACGCTACATTGTCTGTGGCTGAAAGCTGCAGCGGCGGACTGCTCGGGGACATGGTGACGTCAGTGCCGGGCTGCTCAAGGGTTTTCCGGGGCGGGGTGATTTGCTACTCCAATCAGATGAAAGAGACGCTGCTGTCGATTCCGTCCGCTCTGCTGGAGGGGGAAGGGGCGCCTGGAGCTGTCAGCAGGGAATGCGCGGTGATGATGGCCGACCGGATTCGCCAAATTACCGGTACGGATTATGCTATCTCTATTACGGGAGAAGCGGGCCCGGCGGCAGCGGAAAACAAGCCGGTTGGTCTGGTTTATATCGGCTTGGCCGGCCCCGGCTTTGAGACGTATGCGACAGAGTTTCAATTCGGCGGGGGCCGGGATGCAATCAAGCTTCGCTCGGCCCGGCAGGCGCTTTATTTATTGTGGGGAAAAACGAGGTAAGCGCCTGCCCGCAGCATCAAGGAGACAGGGATAGGCGAACGAAAGAAACGCTTGCGCATCATGATGGGCATAAGCTATACTTAATACAGTTAACGGAAGCACCGTAACAGAGTCAGAATACTTTGTTACGGTTTTTTTATTGTCACGAGTCAAAAAAAGCGAATGTATGTTCGAAATAACTCTTGGCAAAACAGGTAAAACGCGTTATGATATACCTATAAGAAACCGAAAGAGTGTTCCTATTACTATAAACGAGGGAAGTGAATGTCTTGGTAGCTGATCGTCGTGCGGCACTGGAAACGGCATTGCGGAGTATCGAGAAACAATTTGGTAAGGGTTCGATTATGAAGCTGGGCGAATCCACTCACATGCAGGTGGAGACCGTTTCAAGCGGCTCCCTGGCACTGGATTTGGCTCTTGGTATCGGCGGATTCCCGCGCGGTAGAATTATCGAGGTTTACGGGCCTGAGTCATCGGGTAAAACGACTGTAGCGCTGCATGCCATTGCGGAAGTACAAAAAATCGGTGGACAAGCTGCATTTATCGATGCTGAGCATGCGCTTGACCCTTCATATGCAGCAAAGCTCGGCATTAACATAGATGAGCTGCTGCTGTCTCAGCCGGATACAGGCGAGCAGGCACTGGAAATTGCAGAAGCTCTCGTGCGCAGCGGCGCGGTCGATATCATCGTTATAGACTCCGTAGCGGCTTTAGTGCCTAAGGCGGAGATTGAAGGGGATATGGGAGACTCTCACGTCGGCTTGCAGGCTCGACTGATGTCTCAAGCGCTGCGTAAGCTGTCCGGTGCGATTAATAAATCAAAGGTTATTGCCATCTTTATTAACCAGCTTCGTGAGAAGGTTGGCGTCATGTTCGGCAATCCGGAGACTACACCGGGCGGACGCGCCCTGAAGTTTTATTCCTCCGTCCGTCTGGATGTCCGCCGTATTGAGACGATCAAACAAGGAAACGACATGATCGGGAACCGTACGCGTATTAAAGTTGTGAAGAACAAAGTGGCGCCGCCATTCAAGCAAGCGGAAATCGACATTATGTACGGCGAAGGAATTTCCAGAGAAGGAAGCATTATCGATATTGGTTCCGAGATGGATATTATCGCCAAAAGCGGAGCCTGGTACTCCTTTGAAAGTGAGCGTCTTGGTCAAGGACGTGAGAATGCGAAGCAATTCCTGAAAGAAAATGGGCAAATCGCTCAGGTCATTGAGAACAAGATCCGCGAAGCAAGCAATGTAGCTGGTGCAACAGCTGCTGCTTTGAGCAATCAGGATGACGATGATGATTTCGATCCGGATGCTGAATAAGAAGCCCTCATTCACGGCCGTACCTTTCACTAGGGTACGGCTATTTTATCTGATTTGAATGCGGCTGACTACCGTCCTGCTTCGACACGCTGTGCGCGGGGAGCAGCGCGAGTGCAAGCAATGAAAACAAGCAATGAAAACAAGCAATGAAAACAAGCAATGAAAACAAGCAATGAAAACAAGCAATGAAACAACAGATGGAAGGAGGGACTCAGATGACGCAGCAGGAAGACGACAGGGATCAGGACAAGAAATTTCGAGAACAGCCGGGGACAACAGGATCGTATGTAATTACCCGAGTCGAGCGGCTGCATAAGCCAAAAGGAAAATATTTGCTGTCACTCGACGGCGAGCCGGTACTAGAGGTGGATGAAGAGGTATGCATTCAATTCCGGCTGATGCAGGGAACTGTACTGGACCAAGAACAGCTTCGCGCTATACGGCGTGAGGATACCCTGCAGACGGCTTACAAGGAAGCCATAAGGTATATTGGCAGACGGCCGCGCAGCGCCGCTGAGGTATACCAGCAGCTGCTGCGCAAGCAGGTAGAGCCGGAGGCGGCTGAAGAGATTGTCGAGCGGCTGCGGGGCCGACAGTACATTAATGATGCCGATTTCGCTGTCCAATGGACACAGCACCGAATTTACAGCCAAAAAAAAGGGCGGCTGTGGATTAGGCAGGAGCTGAAACAAAAAGGAGTTTCCGGACAGCATATTCATGCGGCGCTGGAGGAGGTTGACGAAGAGCGGGAGATGGAGATCGCCTTCGAGCTGGCCGTTAAAAAATGGCGTGTCATGAAGGACGAGGCCCGGGTGCGCAGGCAGAAGGTGGGAGCATTCCTGATGCGAAAGGGTTTTCCCTCCCAGATAGTATCCCGAGTATTGCGTAAGGTCGTATCGGAATACCCGGTAGAAGGCGAAGCGGATGGCGAAACGAGCTTTTTTGAGGAGTAAGGCCTGTTTCCATGTAGAGTGGGAGCAGGTTTTTTTATGCTTCACAAAGCAGCGGCTCTCCCGCTCAAAACGGACGGCTTCGTTCATGTTTTCATCGCATTTGACTCAAGGCAAAGCCTCGAATGGATGATAAAATCCTGCTGCCACGGCGCTTCTCGGCTCTTAGTTGCCTCATACGATCCGCCAGATTCCGGTTTCTCCAGACTGAAAAAAGAATCAAGAGGAAATAACAAGTTCCATTGCAACTTAAATCCGTTGTGGTTGTAAGTTATCGAAAAAGAATGAGAAAATGCCCTGTAATGGCGACCAAATCCCTTCTATTCCGCTTGGAATTACCGAATGGAACAAACGTTTATTCCGAAATGAGAAAAAGTAAGGTATAATAAACCACAACAACAACTTCGTTCGGAGACGGGACAGCAGGGGGAACCAAGTATGCTATGGCAATTATTTATCACATTCTTTAAAATAGGTCTTGTATCCTTTGGCGGCGGCTATGCAATGATTCCGATGGTTCAGCATGAGGTGATCAACCATGGCTGGATGAATGAGCAGCAATTCGCCGATGCCATCGCAGTGGCGGGGATGTCCCCTGGCCCGGTTGCGACCAACAGCGCGATTTTTGTCGGTTATCATACTGCAGGCACCTTAGGCGCCATTATATCTACCATCGGGATTATACTTCCATCGCTGCTTATCGTCGTGCTTGCGGCAGCGTTTTTTTATAAGGTGCATCATCACAAATTGGTCAAGTCCGCCTTTTACGGGCTGCGTCCGATTATAACGGGCATGATTGTTTACGCGGCCATCCGGTTTGCCATGTCCAACAATATGATTACTTTTGAAGCATTAACGGGGCGCACGGTGCTCATGCTTCTCATTTTTGCGGCTTCACTTGTGGCGATGCTCCGGTTCCGGACACATCCGCTGCAGGTGATACTCATTTCAGGATTAATAGGGGCGGCTGTTTATGGATAAACTGGATCTGCATATTCCCGGCGGCAAGGCCAAGCAAATTTATGCTTTTATCCGCAAGGGGGGCATTGTATCCAAAATCGAGCTGATTGAGCTAAGCGGATTAACAGTCAGTACTTTGACCCGTATATTGGACGAGCTGCAGGCGAACCGTTTGATTGAAGAATGCGGTTATGGCGAGTCGACCGGCGGAAGAAGGCCCATACTATACCGGACCAACGCACAGTACGGCTATGCGCTCGGTCTGGATATTTCACGTTCTCGCTCCCGGCTAATCGTATGCGACATGCATATGAACACGCTGGATGCCGTTGAATGGATGATGGATGAACAGATGAGCCCGCAAGTGTTTTTTAAAAGTGTGACGGAAAAAATTCATGCGCTTTTGGATAAACTGTCTATACCGGCGGCCTCTTTAATCGGGATGGGCGTCGGTGCTGTCGGCCCGCTTGATCGTAAAAACGGGATGATTCTGGAGCCCCTTTATTTCTCGGCATCGGGCTGGAGGAACGTGCCCATTTGTGATTTTTTCCGGCAGCAATTGCAGATTCCGGTCCTCCTCGATAATGGAGCCAATACGGCGCTTCTGGCGGAATGCTGGGCCCAGTCGCTGCAGGATGTCCAGAACCTGCTGTACGTGCGCGCCGGTGTAGGACTTCGTTCCTCCATTATGTTCGGGGGCAAAATCGTGTACGGTGCGGTGGACACGGAGGGGGCCATCGGTCAAATGATTGTTCAGGCCACAGGAGTGGCTCATCGCGGCCGCCAAAACAGCTTCGGCTGTCTCGAATCCTACGTCTCGATATATGCAATGGAGCAGCAGGCTCAAAGCGCGCTCAAGCTCGGGAGGAAAAGTATACTTCTTGAATTGGCCGGGGGGCCGGAGGAGGTCCGCTTCTCGCATCTGCTGGAGGCGCTTCGGCTGGATGATCCGCTGGCGACGCATATTTTTACCGAGGCCGGCTTATATTTCGGCATTGGGCTGGCCAATTTGCTCAATACACTGCACCCCGAGCAGGTTATTGTCGGCGGCCCGCTCGTGTCCAGCAATGAGCTGTTTTATGATACGGCGATTCAGACAGCCCTTGAGCATACGTACTACTACCCGAGCTACAAAGTCGTCTTCAACCGCGGCCTGCTGTCGGAGGGGGCTCAGGCTTTAGGGGCCGCCGCGATGGTGCTGGAAGCGCTCAGCGGCATGCAATAATTGCGTTTCGCTTGACAATTTTCTTTTCTTACAGATAAAATAATCATGTATATTTCTATATACTTTTCATTCGCCAATTGAAAATGAAATGGGTTAAAACCGCATTGTCCCAAGAGATTTCCCTTGGAGTACTGACAGGGAGGTGAATTCGATGCCGTTCATCTGGATTACACTTTCTCTTGTTGGTGGTCTTCTTGCAGGCTTTGGGATTGGTTATTTTATTCGCAAATCTCTTGCAGAGGCGAAAATTTCCAGTGCCGAACAAGCTGCCCAGCAAATTGTGGATCATGCCCGCAAAGAGGCAGAGGCGCTGAAAAAAGAAACGGTTGTGGAAGCTAAAGACGAAGTCCATAAGCTGCGAACCGAAGCTGAAAAAGACATTCGTGAGCGTCGAAATGAAATCGGACGACAAGAGAGACGATTGTTGCAAAAAGAGGAAACGCTGGATAAAAAATTAGAATCTCTAGAGCGAAAAGAGGAACAGATCGCCAACAAAGAGAAACGGATTGAAGAAACGCAAGAGCAAATTGACCAGCTGTATCGGGCGCAAGTGACCGAGCTGGAACGCATTTCCGGATTGACGATGGATGAGGCCAAGAACATCATCCTGACCAATGTGGAGCAGGAAGTGCGTCATGAAACCGCGCAGATGATTAAGGAAATCGAGCACCAGGCCAAGGAAGAAGCAGACAAGCGTGCAAGAGAGGTTATTACCCTCGCGATTCAGCGCTGTGCTGCCGACCATGTTGCAGAAACGACGGTTTCTGTAGTTTCGCTGCCGAACGAAGAGATGAAGGGCCGGATTATCGGGCGCGAGGGGCGTAACATCCGCGCTCTGGAAACACTGACGGGTATCGACCTGATTATCGACGATACGCCGGAAGCTGTTATTCTCTCAGGCTTTGATCCGATTCGCCGTGAGATTGCCCGTACCTCGCTGGAGAAGCTGGTGGCGGACGGACGTATCCACCCGGCGCGGATTGAAGAGATGGTTGAGAAATCCCGCAAAGAAGTCGATGAGCGCATCCGTGAATACGGGGAGCAGGCTACCTTTGAGACAGGCGTGCATGGCTTGCATCCGGATTTGATTAAGATTTTGGGGCGTTTGAAATTCCGTACAAGCTATGGGCAAAACGTGCTGAAGCATTCCATGGAGGTCGCTTACTTGACAGGGCTTATGGCCGGTGAACTGGGTGAAGACGTCACGTTGGCGAAGCGTGCCGGATTACTGCATGACATTGGCAAAGCTCTTGACCATGAAGTGGAAGGCTCGCATGTGGAGATCGGCGTAGAAATTGCCAAAAAGTACAAAGAACATCCAGTGGTGATTAACAGTATCGCTTCTCACCATGGCGACTGTGAAGCGACTTCGGTCATCGCAATGCTCGTTGGCGCTGCAGATGCGTTATCCGCCGCCAGACCTGGAGCCAGACGTGAAACACTTGAGACGTACATCAAGCGTCTGGAGAAGCTGGAGGAGATTACGGAATCGTTCGACGGAGTTGAGAAATCGTACGCGATTCAAGCCGGACGCGAGGTTCGTGTCATGGTTCAACCGGAAAAAATCGATGATACCGAAGCATTCCGACTGGCTCGTGACATCACGAAGAAAATCGAGAGTGAGCTGGATTATCCGGGGCATATCAAAGTCACGGTCATCCGCGAAACACGGGCTGTGGAATACGCGAAATAGTTACGGAAGCGAAAAAGTGGCCGCCTTTGGCCACTTTTTTGCATCTGTGGCACGCAGGCAGCGGTTAGCTGTTGTCCTGCAAGGTTAGATGAAGCATAAACAATGGCAAGAACCAGAGTGCATTACATAATTTAACAGGGAAGAAAAGGCGGTGAACGGTATTCGTATTTTATTTATTGGGGATGTTGTTGGTTCGGTAGGGCGAAAAGCGCTAAAGTATTGCTTGCCGATACTAAAAGACAAATATAAGCCGACTGTCATTATCGTAAACGGGGAAAATGCAGCCGGAGGAAAAGGGATTACACCCGCGATTGTAAAAGAAATGCTGGCCCAGGGTGTTCATGGCATTACACTTGGCAACCATACGTGGGACAATAAGGAAGTATTTGATATTATCGACGATGAGCCGCGGCTTATTCGTCCGGCCAATTTCCCGGAGGGCACGCCGGGCCTCGGGTATACGGTGATAAAGGCGGGATCGGCGGAGGTGGCGCTCATTAATTTGCAGGGCCGCACGTTCCTGCCTCCGCTGGATTGCCCGTTCCGCAAGGTGGATGATATTCTGGATGAGCTGAACAAAAAGTATAAATATATATTTGTCGATATGCATGCTGAGGCCACATCGGAGAAAATCGCGATGGGCTGGTATTTGGACGGGCGGGTTTCCGCCGTAGTCGGCACGCATACACACGTTCAGACTCATGATGAGCAGGTGCTCCCCAGAGGTACGGCTTATGTCACGGATGTCGGCATGGTCGGCTCCCGGGAAGGCGTGCTCGGAATGGAGCGGGCTGCGGTATTGAAGCGGTTTTTGACAGGGCTTCCGTCCCGCTTTATTGCTGATGAAGGGAAATGGATGCTTCACGGCGTTTGCATCGATTTGAATCCGCAATCCGGACGTGCGCAAAATATTTCCCTCGTGCGCATGTACGAGAACGATGTGATTTTTGATTAAGCCTGCAGCTGTGTTATACCATGTTGTCTAAATTTTTTGAAAGTTCTATACAAGGAAGAAGGAATTTTCCTCGGGCTACTAGAATAAGATGTAGTGTTGGAATCAATCCACCATACCCGAGGAGGTTCTATTATGGAGGTATTAAAAGTTTCAGCAAAGTCCAATCCAAACTCCGTCGCAGGTGCGCTGGCCGGTGTATTGCGCGAGCGGGGCGCTGCTGAGCTCCAGGCCATTGGCGCCGGTGCATTGAACCAAGCAATCAAGGCGGTAGCCATCGCAAGAGGATTCGTAGCGCCTAGCGGGGTGGATTTGATATGTATTCCGGCCTTTACCGACATTGTCATTGATGGGGAAGACCGTACGGCCATCAAATTAATCGTGGAGCCGCGCTAACCGTGCTGCGGAATCGGATAGACTTGTTTTGAAACGCCTGTTTACAACGTAGACAGGTTTTTTTATTTGCCCGAAAACGGATACAATGAAACCGATTTTCAGAATCGAATCGCAAAGTGAAAAAATTTTTTTATTACTAAACGGTTTTACTAATCTCGGTTTCGACCCGGTGGGGGCATGCATCCGGCGCAACATGATTGCCGTCTCAGGCATTGTCATGCTTATCCGGCTGAAATGGTAGAAGAATGCGATGATTTGGGTATACTGTATGATGCAGACTTGTCGTCGATTCCGGCTATATCCAGGCAGTACAAGCCCTCGCCAAGGCTGATAAAACCGGGTAAGGCTGCATCACACGGCCTCCTTCCGGAATGAAACGGTTTCTTAAGAACGCTTCCGTTCAGATTCATCGAATTGGCGTATGAATTCAATCTAAAAGTTCTATCTTTCATTTTAGGAAAAAACTATTGCAATTTGCGACCCGAAGTCATAAAATTTGTGTGACGAGTGAAAGAATTTTTTTATTGTGCTCTTGACCAGCAAATAAGGAGTGGACGTTCGTGATCAGTCAATTGTCATGGAAGATCGGTGGACAGCAAGGGGAAGGTGTAGAGAGTGTTGACCGGATTTTCTCCACAGCACTAACGCGTCTCGGCTACTATCTGTACGGGTACCGTCATTTCTCTTCCCGTATTAAAGGCGGACATACTAACAACAAAATTCGCATCAGCACGAAGCCAATCCGGGCTATTTCGGATGATTTGGATATTCTGGTTTGCTTTGACCAGGAAAGTATTGACGTGAACGTGCACGAGCTTCGCAAAGGCGGCGTTGTTGTGGCTGACGCCAAATGCAATCCGGTTCTGCCTGAAGGCGTGGATGCCCGTCTGTTCCCTGTTCCGATTACAGGAATTGCGGAAGAGCTCGGTACCTCCCTCATGAAAAACATGGTTGCTACCGGCGCTTCCTGGGCGCTTCTGGGATTGCCGCAGGAGCTGCTGAATAAAGCTGTTGAAGAAGAGTTCAGCCGCAAGGGTCAAGCGGTTGTTGATAAAAATATCGAAGCGACTATCCGCGGCGCACAGTTCATTCTGGAGCTTGCTGGCGGACCGCTGAAAGAATTCGAAATGGAACCGGCTGACGGCAAACAAAAGCTGTTCATGATCGGTAACGACGCTATCGGCTTGGGCGCGCTTGCTGCGGGCTGTAGATTCATGCCTGCCTACCCGATTACACCTGCTTCCGAGGTCATGGAGTATCTGATTAAGCGTCTGCCGAAATTCGGCGGTGCGGTTATTCAGACGGAAGACGAAATCGCAGCGGTAACTATGGCCATCGGCGGCAACTATGGCGGCGTGCGTACCATGACCGCTTCCGCAGGCCCTGGTCTTGCATTGATGATGGAAGCCATCGGCTTGTCGGGTATGACAGAAACTCCGGTCGTTATCGTAGATACACAGCGGGGCGGACCAAGTACAGGTCTTCCGACGAAGCAAGAGCAAAGTGACTTGAACGCGCTGATTTACGGTACACACGGTGAAATTCCGAAAATCGTTATCGCGCCATCCACAGTCGAAGAATGCTTCTACGACATGATTGAAGCCTTCAACCTTGCCGAGCAATATCAGGTTCCGGTTATCGTGGCGACTGACCTGCAGCTTTCCCTCGGTAAGCAAACGGCTGAGATGCTCGATTACAACCGAATCCAGATTGACCGCGGTGCTCTGGTTACGGGAGAGCTGCCGGAACTGACGGATAACGCGATGTTCAAGCGCTATGAGCTGAATGAATCCGGTATCTCGCCTCGTGTCATCCCGGGCATGAAGCACGGCTTGCACCACGTAACCGGCGTTGAGCACGGTGAAGACGGACGCCCATCGGAGAGCCCGGTAAACCGGAAGAAAATGATGGACAAACGTTTGGGCAAATTGAAAAATCTGCGTATTACCGATGCGATTCATGTGGATGCTCCGAACGAGAACCCGGATATCCTCGTTATCGGTATGAGCTCCACCGGCGGTACAATTGACGAAGCGCGTGCACGTCTGGCTGCCGAAGGCATCAAAACAAACCATATTACGGTTCGTCAAATTTTCCCGCTGCCGGTTGAAGATTTGCAGCCGCACTTGGAAAAAGCTAAAAAAGTAGTTGTTGTCGAGAACAACGCTACAGCACAACTGGCATCACTGATTAAACTGTATGCAGGCTATGCCGATAAAGTTGAAAGCATGCTGAAATATGACGGAACGCCGTTCTTGCCGGCTGAAATCACTACACATTGCAGGGGGTTATTTGCATGGCAACATTAAAAGATTTCCGTAATAACGTAAAGCCGAACTGGTGCCCCGGCTGTGGAGACTTTGCTGTTCAGGCTGCAATTCAGCGCTCCGCGGCAAACGTAGGCCTAGAGCCTCACGATCTTGCAATTGTTTCTGGTATCGGCTGCTCCGGACGTATTTCCGGTTATATTAACTGCTACGGGTTCCACGGCATTCACGGCCGTTCGCTGCCAATCGCGCAAGGCCTCAAGATGGCTAACCGCGAGCTGACGGTTATCGCTTCCGGCGGTGACGGCGACGGATTCGCAATCGGGATGGGACATACTGTCCATGCGATTCGCCGTAACATTGATGTGACCTACATCGTTATGGATAACCAAATCTACGGCTTGACCAAAGGTCAAAACTCCCCGCGCAGTGCGCAGGGCTTCATCAATAACAAATATTCTCCGCAAGGCTCGATTGAATCGGCGATTGCTCCTCTGGAGATGGCGCTTGCGGTTGGAGCAACCTTCGTTGCCCAAACGTTCTCGTCCAACCTGAAGCAAATGACGACAATTATCGAAGAAGGCATGAAGCACAAAGGCTTCTCGCTGATTAACGTGTTCAGCCCATGTGTAACCTTCAACAAAACGAACACCTACGAGTGGTTCAAAGAAAACATCGTAGATTTGGATGAAATCGAAGGCTATGATCCGTCCGACAAAGTAATGGCGATGACCAAGCTGATGGAGCATAACAGCATGCTTACCGGTATCATCTATCAAAATAAAGAAAAGCAATCGTACGAGTCCATGGTACCCGGCTTCAAAGAAGAAGGCCTGGCGAAACAAAGCCTCGAGCTGTCGCAGGCTGACTTCGAAAAGCTGGTTGCTGAATTTAAATAATCGTTCCGTTTAAGAAAAAGACGTGTGAGGAAGCTCACATGTCTTTTTTTGCGCTTACGCTACATTAACGAGTATACTAGACTTGTAATTCCTATCAGACAGAACATACATATGGAGGGTTTGCGATGAAAACTGTACCAGTTGGTGTATCAGCACGTCATATTCACTTATCTCCTGAACATATTGAAGTATTGTTTGGACCGGGCTATGAGCTCAAAGTAATGAAGGAGCTGTCACAGCCGGGGCAGTTCGCCGCGGAAGAGACGGTAGCTGTAATCGGTACAAAAGGGAAGTTTGACAAGGTCCGCATTTTGGGTCCGGCCAGAGGCAGTACGCAGCTGGAAATTTCGCGGACCGATGCTTTTTCCGTGGGTGTGAATGCTCCGGTTCGTGAATCCGGACAAATCGCCGGGACACCGGGAATTGTGATTGAAGGGCCAAAAGGCCGTGTTGAGCTGACGGAGGGTGTAATTGTGGCAGCCCGCCATATCCATTTCCACACCAGCGATGCGCAAAAGTGGGGAATTCAAGACAAGCAGCTGCTGCGGGTGAAGGTAGGCGGCGAGCGCGGTCTTATTTTTGATCAGGTGCTGGCACGGGTTTCGGATCAGTATGCGCTGGATATGCATATCGACACTGATGAAGCAAATGCGGCCGGCATCAAAAACGGCGATACGGCGGAGATTCTGGAAGTTTAACACATTTTGTTTTGTCACAGCGGGTGAAAGAATGGTATAATAAGATGATCCATGTACTGTTTTACACAGAAAGGACATCAAAACCATGATCAAAACATCCGACAAGAAAGAAAAGGATTACTCGATATATTTCCAGCCTCCATCTTTGGTCGATGCCAAGAAACGCGGCAAGGCTGAGGTGGAGGTTCGTTATGAGTCTGCGATTCCGCCGGAGCTGCGAACCTTTGGCGAGGGGAAATTTTACATGATTCGCACCTACGGCTGTCAAATGAACGAGCACGATACCGAGGTTATGAAGGGCTTGCTCGAGGAGATGGGCTACCAGTCCACGGAAGATAAGCAGCAGGCCGATGTGATCTTGCTCAACACCTGTGCCATCCGTGAAAATGCGGAGGATAAGGTATTCGGAGAGCTGGGGCATTTGAAGCACCTGAAGCTGGAGAAGCCTTCCCTGGTGCTCGGAGTTTGCGGCTGTATGTCGCAGGAAGAGTCCGTCGTAAACCGGATTATGCAGAAGCATGCGTTCGTTGATATGATTTTTGGTACGCATAACATTCACCGGCTGCCGGAGCTCCTGCGCGAATCGTTCTTCAGCAAGGAAATGGTTGTCGAGGTATGGTCCAAGGAAGGCGATATCATTGAGAATTTGCCTAAGAAGCGGGAAGGCATCAAGGCATGGGTGAACATTATGTACGGCTGTGACAAGTTCTGTACGTACTGTATTGTACCGTATACGCGCGGTAAAGAACGCAGCCGGATGCCACAGGACGTGATTGCCGAGGTTCGCGAGCTGGCGCGTCAAGGCTTCAAGGAGATTACGCTGCTGGGCCAAAACGTAAATGCATACGGCAAAGACCTGGACGGGCTGGATTATCGCTTCGGGGACTTGATGGACGACCTGAACAAGATTGATATCCCGAGACTGCGATTTACGACCTCCCACCCGCGTGATTTCGACGATCACTTGATTGAAGTGCTGGCCAAACGGGGCAACCTGGTAGAGCACATCCATCTTCCGGTGCAGTCCGGCAGCACGGAGGTGCTCAAACGAATGAGCCGCAAATATAACCGGGAGCAGTACCTGGAGCTGGTCGGCAAAATTAAAGCTGCTATTCCGGATGTCGTGCTGACAACGGATATTATTGTCGGCTTCCCTGGGGAAACGGACGAACAGTTCGAAGACACGATGAGCCTTGTACAGGCGGTTGAATTCGATTCGGCGTATACCTTCATTTATTCTCCGCGCGAAGGCACACCTGCTGCGGGGATGGAGGATAACGTGCCGCCAGAGGTGAAGAAAGCGCGCCTGCACCGCTTGAATGAAGCGCTTAATGAGATTAGCTTCAAGCGCAACAGAGAGCTTCAGGGCCAAGTTATCGAGCTGCTGGTTGAAGGCGAAAGCAAGAACAACCCCGAGATGCTGTCCGGCCGCAGCCGGACGAACAAGCTTGTTCACTTCGAGGGGGGACAGCACTTGATTGGCCAGTTTGTTCAGGTTAAAATTGTGGATACGCTGACCTGGTATTTAAAAGGGGAGCTCATTGAAGAGTCCGCCCAGGTTCAAGCAGGATAAGCATGGCCTTATAAGGCACAAGGAGAGATTATATGTCAGAGCATCATCATGATCATGATCATCACGATCATGACAGCAAATGTGCGATTCCCCAGTTCCACATCAGCGAGCTGGTCATTCGTGAAGATATCATGGACAAAACCAAAGAACTGGCGAATTTGATTTCTACATCGGCAGAGGTAGAATTTTATAAAAAGGCGGAAAGCCTGGTAACGAAGCATCAGGATGTCCAGGAGCTGATTAAGGAAATCAAGAAGAAGCAAAAGGAAATCGTTGCTTTCGAGACTACATTCAAAAATCCGCAAATGGTTGCCAAAATCGAAGCGGAGCTTGAGCAGCTGCAGGATCAGCTGGACAGCTTTCCTGTCGTGAACCAGTTCAAGCAGGCTCAGGACGATGTGAATTATTTATTGCAGTTAATCATTAACGTCATCAAGGAAAATGTATCAGAAAAAATCAATGTATCCACAGATGCGGTGGAGGCTCCCGGAGCTTCCGGATACGGAGAATAAAGAGCAGGCCAAGCAAAAAAGACGGATTCGCACCGGTTGTCCCGGCTCGTGAATCCGTCTTTTTTAGAACACCATCATCGGTTTCGCTTCATGATGGTGCGGAGCGCAGCGTGATTAACGTCAGCTCCGGGCGGCAAAACAGGCGGATGGGCAAATTGGAGCAGCCGATTCCGCGATTGGTATACACTTGGAGCCGGTTATTGTTGAGCTTGTAAAGTCCCATGACATATTTGCGGCCGAAATCCGGGGTTACTACGGCTCCCAAACCGGGCAGCCGGACCTGTCCGCCGTGGCTGTGGCCGGATAATTGCACATCTACATAGGACTCGGCAGCGATATCGGCAAAATCCGGGGCATGGGACAGCAATAACGTAAAGGCATCCGGGTTCAAGGCATCCAGGGCTTTAGCCAAATTCGGCTTGCCGCTCCACATGTCATCTACGCCGGCCACCTGCATCATATGGTCCTGATACTCTACCCGGGTGCTGCTGTTCTTCAGCAGAGTAAAGTCCCCTGCTTGAAAAATAGCTGCGATCTTGCGGTAGTCCTTGTAATAATCATGGTTTCCGAAAACCGCGAACTTGCCGAGAGGCGCCTGAATCGCGGATAAATGCTGCCCGCATTCCTCGTTGCTGCTGAGGGCATAATCGTATAGATCGCCGGTAAAGCAGACGAGATCCGGCTTCAGGGAGTTTATTTGGCCGACGACGGACTGCAGATCCTTCATGTCAAAATGGAAGCCGATATGCAGGTCGCTAAAGTGGAGGAGGCGGACGCCGTTGAACGCCTCGGGAAGGCGGGGACAAGCCAGCTCCATGCGGGCAATTTCGATCCACCCGGGCTCAATAAAGCGGGAGTAGGCGTAGGTGCTTCCTCCTGTGGCAAAAAGGCCGGCTGCCAGTCCGAAGCCGTGTTTGAGAAATGAACGGCGGGTCATTGAGCGGGACAGATTGGACAATCAGAGCACCTCATTTGCAATGCAATTGGTAATTTTTATTTTATCATACTCCGGTAGTGAGGTCGAATGACCTTCCCCTTTCTTATTTGCGGGGGCTGGCTTATAATGCAAATAGGATCAAGTATAAGGTGGAATGGGGAGGGATTGCATCATGAGCCGGCGATTTGTCATTGAAGCCGTCATGCTGGCCATCTACGGGCAGCTGTTAGCTCCGAACCGCCCGGTAGAATATGTTATTCCGTATTCTACCATCCTGGAGCTCTATGAAATGCTGGAAGGCGGAGAGCCGGTGATGCCGGATTCACACGAGGATGTTCACGTGAAACAAAAAATCGGTGAACTGATTCAGTATTTTACAGACCCGTTTAATAAGAAAAAGCTGGAGCGGGCCTTGGTCGGCCCTTGGCAAAAAAGCGCCCCGTTTCCAATCAACAATGACGTTTCACTGCTGATTGTCAATGTGGTGGAAAATGCGCAGTACGGGGAGCAGTTCGACCCGATTGAAACGGAACAGCTGCTGCTGGCGCTGCATCAAAAAACACCGCTGCTCACGGATCAAACGGAGTTGATGGAGAAAATTATTCAGGCCGAGGTGCCTGTCCAGGTGTTCGATATTGAAGACTATGAATTTGCGCTGGAGGAGGGCTCTATGCCTGAGGGCTGGCTGCTATAGTCCCGCCAAAAGTCATGATGTAATGATTATTGCCCGGGAGGCTTGTTGCTGGTATAGTGGCGAGTGGAGCCAATAAGGGAGGAAGAGAGAATAGAATGAACATCACTACGCCGAGTACTACACAGGATTGGGCATGGAATATTCCATTTGAAATGCCGGTTGTTGAAACACCGCGCATCCCTGATTATAAAGTAAGCATTGTTGATTATGGCGCTGTTCCGGACGGGGAAACGTTGAATACGGCAGCAATTCATGCAGCAATTGAGGCCTGCGCCGGTCAAGGCGGAGGAACGGTCGTTATTCCTGCCGGCTTGTGGCTGACAGGTCCTATTCTGATGCAAAGCCGGATTCGTCTGCATACCGAAGCGGGAGCACTCATTGTATTCAGCCGTAATTTCGAGGATTATCCGCTGCTGCATACGAACTGGGAAGGTTTGGAAGCAGTGCGCTGCATCGCACAAATTTATGGAGAGAACCTGGAAGATGTTGCGATTACGGGACAGGGCATTTTTGACGGGTCCGGGGAAGCTTGGCGGCCGGTCAAGCAGTTCAAGATGACGGACATGCAGTGGAAGGCGCTTACGGAAGCTGGAGGCGTTCTCAATGAATCCCGGAACATGTGGTGGCCGTCTGAAGGCGCACTACTCGGTACGAAGCATGTGAACGCTTTGCAGCAATCCGGAAATTATAACCCGGACGATTATGCGCCATACCGTGATTTCCTGCGTCCGGTGCTGCTTAATTTACGCGGCTGCCGCCGTGTGCTGCTTGAGGGTCCTACGTTCCAAAATTCGCCAAGCTGGTGCCTGCATCCGTGGGTATGCGAGCATGTCACGGTACGGGACATTACCGTCCGCAACCCATGGTTCTCGCAAAACGGAGACGGTATTGATCTGGAGTCCTGCAAGTATGTTCTTGTTGAACGCTCGACCTTTGACGTGGGCGACGATGCGATCTGCATGAAATCCGGCAAGGATCAAGACGGCCGCCGGCTCGGCAAGCCTTGCGAATATGTTACGATTCGCGATTGCATCGTGTATCATGGTCATGGAGGCTTCGTTATCGGCAGCGAAATGTCGGGCGGAGTCCGCAATATTATAGTTGAGGAGTGTACCTTCATCGGTACGGATGTAGGTCTGCGCTTCAAGAGCACGCGGGGCCGCGGCGGCCTTGTCGAGCACATCTATATCCGGGGCATCCGGATGAAGGATATTGCCAAGGAAGCAATTACGTTCGATATGTTTTATGAAAAGGCTAACGATCCGGAGATGGAATTGCCGGTATCGGAGGAGACGCCGCGTTTTGAGCACATTTACATTCAGGATACGGTTTGCTCCGGTGCGGAGCAGGCGGTTCATCTGAAGGGGTTGCCGGAAATGCCGATTCAGCAAATTCATCTCAAGCGCGTGCAGCTGTTCGCCAAACGCGGCATCGGCTGCACCGATGGCCTGCAGGTCACTCTGGAGGATGTGAAGGTGATTGCGTCCGGCGGACCGGCGGTGTTCGTTCATAACAGCCGTGATATCGATGTTCGAGGCATCGAATTCGCTGCGGCGAGCGACGCGGTGCTGAAGGTGAGCGGCGCCAAGTCTGCTCGAATCCGCTTTGAAGGCACACAGCCGCTGCGCAGCGGGCAGGCAGTGATTGCAAGCGAAGTCGGCCCGGAAGCCGTTGCGCTTCAAGCACACAGCTAATCCAATTTCAGATGCGCCGGGATACGCGAAGCCATTTGCGGTATCCGGCGCTTTTTTCACGATTGCGGAGTGAAGACGAAAATGAGGGCTTCAACTTTTTCAAGAGGGGGAGAGCGAATGGATATCAATAGGTTTATTGCGCACCTCAATGAACAGGCGGCAGCGGATCAAAGCGGTCAGAACCGGAAGCTGGATCTGTATTGTGACATTGGTGATGGCGCCTTGGAGCGTGCGGCCCGCTATATGCAGGCGCAGGGGCTGGAGCGGGTGGTCGTGACGGCGGACAAGAACACGCTTCAGGCGGCGGGAGAAGAGCTTTGCGCGGCTCTGGAGCAAGCAGGCGTAGCCTATGAGGTATGCCTTATCTCCGAGGACCGGAACGGCGATGTTATTGCAGATGAGGCGGCTGTTGTTCAAGCTATGCTTGCTGTATCGGAAGCGACACAGGCTATCATTGCTGTAGGCTCCGGCACCATTCACGATATTGTCCGATTCGTCTGCTATAAGACGGGCAAACGGTTTGTTTCGATCCCGACAGCGGCTTCTGTGGACGGCTACGCCTCTACGGGTGCGCCGATGATTGTGAGACGCTTCAAGCAAACGGTGCCGTGTATGGCGCCGGAAGCGATTTTTGCGGATCTCGACATTTTGGTCCAGGCACCGAGGCGGCTAACTGCCGCCGGTTTCGGCGATATGCTTGGCAAATATACCTCACTTGCGGACTGGCAGCTGTCCCGGCTGCTGGGTGCAGAGCCGTTCAGTCAGCTGGCCTATGAAGTAACGGAGCAGGCATTGAATGCCTGTGTTGAGAAGGTGGACGAAATTGCCCGCGGCGGTAAACAAGGGATTGCGATATTGTTCGATGCGCTGCTTCGCTCCGGACTGTCGATGATGCTTATCGGCCATTCGCGCCCGGCTTCCGGCGGAGAGCACCATTTGTCGCATATGTGGGAGATGGAATGCCTGAAGGAGGAGCGGCCGCAGCTTCTGCATGGCGCCAAGGTCGGGGTTGCTTCTGTACTGCTGGCGCAGGTGTATCGCAGGCTGGCCCTCCGAGCCGAGGAGACGCCCGCGCTGAGCGTTTATGCTCGGCTGCCTGAGCCGGAACAGCTTGCCAGCATGCTGAAGCTTTGCGGCGGCCCGTCCACGATCGCGGAGCTGGGCATCTCGGAGAGCCTGGCCGGACAAGCGCTGCGGGAGGCGCATCAGCTTCGCGACAGGTATACAGGACTTCGTTATATTCATGAAGCCATCGGGCCGTCTGCCTCTGAATTCGAGGGGCTGTTCGGCTGACGGCAGGCGAATTTCCACATTTTGCGGGTTGCTGTATTCAAAAACCGTATGGTACCTTATTTGAAGCCGAGTCCGGTTCGCATATACCCAAATTCAGCAGCTGCGAACTGGTACGGGGGACGATTCACACGGGGTGAATGATCAGGTTGACACACAAGCCTGGACTAGGGAGACCTTCTACCGAACCCGTCAGCTAACCTCGGAGGCCTTGAAGGAGGAACAGCATTGAATAAGTCTGTAAAACGGCTCGGGAGCCTTGTTGTGTCCTGCGCCATGCTTGGCACTGCACTGCTGCTGCCGCAAGCGGCGAGCGCAGCTGCACTGACAGAGGATGTGAAGGTGCAAGTTAACACCCGGCTCGTGGATTTTCCGGACGCACAGCCCTTTATTGATGACGCTCATCGGCTGCAGGTGCCGGTTCGCTTCGTATCCGAGCAGCTGGGCTTTCAAGTGTCTGCGGAGCCTGTCGGGAATGCCATGCATGTCCTGCTGACAAGCAAGGATCAGAGAATCGAGCTGAAAACCGGAAGTGAAGCAGTAACCGTTAACGGAAAAGAAACAGCATTGGATACGGAACCGGTGCTTGAAAAGGGGCGTGTTTATTTGCCGCTCCGGCTCCTGTCGGATTTGTCCGGCATCCGGATTCAATGGGACCCCTCCAATTTCATTGCCATTCTGAATGAAGACGGAAATTATCATGCTCCAGCCTGGTATGCCCCGCGGTACGACAAAGTCGAAGAGTTTACGGCTTCGGCCTATTCCGCCGCCCCAGAGGAAAATGGAGGCTACGGGGCCCGAGATTATATGGGCAACAGCTTGAAGCTGGGAACAGTCGCGGTTGATCCGTCCGTTATTCCGCTCGGCAGCCGCCTTTATATTGAAGGGTACTCCTATAACGGCCTTCCGGCCGAAGGCATGTTTGCTACAGCAACGGACACGGGCGGTTCCATAAAAGGAAACCGGATTGATATTTTTGTGCCGGATTCTCCCGTGAAGCTGAAAGCATTCGGCCTTCAAAAGGTTAAGGTTTACCGGCTTACGCCATAGCATAGGCTGCATGGCGAATTACTCCGCACTGTGTTTGCCACGCGAGACGGGTCTGTTGACTGTTTTACTTCATAAGGTTTCTCATGGGCCGCCTCCCAATTCCACATTTGTGGATTTGGGAGGCTTTTTCCATTTGGATCGGTTTTCTCCGAATGGGGCAGGTCCGGTTATGAAACACTACAGGTATACAAAGGAGGGAGTGCGATGATTCGCTTGCTTGGTTATTTGGGGCTGCTGCTGTTGTGCTTCACGGTAACAGCTTCACCGACCGCCGCGGCTAAGCCTGATTCGGAAGTGGTATGGAAGGTGGATACGGATCAGAAGCTGGTTGCCCTGACCTTTGACGACGGGCCGAACCCGGTGTACACCCCGGCTATTCTGGACGTTCTGCGGCAGTATGATGCAAAAGCGACCTTTTTCGTGCTGGGAAAGCGGGTGCTGCTGTACCCGGAGATCGCAATCCGGGAAATTAATGAAGGCCATGAAATCGCGAACCACACCTTTGATCATCATTTCCTCAAAAATGTCAGCCCCGAAATTTTGAAGCAGGAAATTGAGCAAACCAGAGAAATAATATTCGAGGTTACCGAACAGCTTCCTCAGGTATTTCGTCCGCCGGGGGGCTTTTATGATAAAGCGCTGTTGGATTTGGCCCGGGAAGAGAAATTTACTGTGGTCATGTGGTCCTGGTATCAGGATACGCGGGACTGGAAAAAGCCCGGTGTCGATAAAATCGTGAATACCGTAAGATCAAACCTGCATAACGGGGACATCATTTTATTCCATGATATGGAAGGGGATTGCAGTCAAACGGTTGAGGCGCTAAAGAAGCTTCTGCCCGATCTGAAGCAGCAGGGGTACCAGTTTGTGACCGTGACGGATCTCATCTCCAAGGTGAAAAAACAGCCTGCTTCCTAACGATTGCATTGCGCTTCGTCACAAACCTGTCATCATCGAAGGCGTACACGCGGGTCCATCCTGACGTATAATCAAAAGTGACATCCAATGTAATCAAGAAATGAGGAGGGGGTCTACTTGCAAAATAGTTTGCTGCTCATGTTTCTGCTTATTTTGCTGGTGGCTGTGGTTGCCGTGATCATGACATTCCGGGTAGGGATGTCGCGTGAAAATAAGGAAGGCAATCCGACTTACGACTACAAGACCCGCGGCAATTTCGTGCGGCTTACCTGGCTCTATGTGATCGGCAGCATCGTCTGTATCGGGATCCTGCTTTGGGTTATTTATAGGTAACCACGCATGAGAAGAGGGCAAGGCAGAAGAGGGCAAGGCAGGGGAAGGGTTCAAAAAAAAGCATCTGCCAGGACGCTTCCGGCAGGCAAAAACGAAAAAGCCTTGAAAACCGGCGACCAATGGCGCCCCGGTTCGTTCGAATCTAACGACCGGGGCGCCATTCATATCTTCCGCCGGAGCTTCAGGGCTTTTTTCATTGGATAGGACTGATGGAAACCGGCTCCATGCGTTCATTGTATGCCACGACGTACCAGGGCTGTTCCGATGCGGAAGCAGAAGGCCGGACTTGTATGAGCCAGGGCATTTCAAAGCTCAGCCCCATCAGACGGGTGCCCTGCACGATACCGACAGCGAACGGCCATGTCCCGTCCGGCAGCGTCGGCATATAGACAAGAAGCTCCTGATCGGACTGGGGGAGGGACCCGGCTTGAATCGGTACATACTCGTAAGTCGATGCGTCCTGCTGCTGACCGATACGGCTGACGTAGGTGTCAGATTGTATGAGCCGTTTATACAAGGCATCTGTATACGGATTCTCGCCCAAATCGTACACATATTCCATTCCTGACCGCTGGGCCTGTGCCCGGCTGAAGTTAAAATAGGTCATTGCCTTCACCTGGGGAAACAGGCGCGGCAGAAGCCCGTACATATAGGCGAGCTGCCCTTCCGCCCATTTCCAGTACGTCTGATTCGTCGCCAGCACAGTATGCGCAACGGCGCCTTCCGAAATCATGATCGGCTTATGGCTGTAGCGGGCATAGAACGGCGTCAGGTATTCAATGACATTATGCCCCAAATCGGGCTTGCCGTCCGTCATCGGGGTTGCATACAAGGACAAGCCGATCCAGTCTACATAGTCGTCTCCGGGATAATAGTCATGGATATTGTCAAAGGGCAAAAAATTCGGCGACCAAACCATCGCCACGTTCGGCGCTTCCTGCTCCATGATGTCATGAATGAGCCTGAATTTCTCGATATAGAGCTGCGGGCTGCCGTGCCAAGGGACCCAGGCGCCGTTCATCTCTGAGGCGTACCGTAAAAAGACGGGCAGTCCGGCTGCCTTCGCCTCCCTTGCAAAGCCGCGTACATACTCGTCATCCACGACAGCTTCCAGGCCGTAGCGGGGCTCCCAGCCGATCTGTATCGCGCCGCCCAGCCCTTTAATCCGTTCCGCATTGCGGAGCGGGAAATAGGAGTTCGTATCGACTTGAACCTTGCCCCAGCCGACATAGGACAAATACAGGGTATGCCGTTTCCCGTACACGCCTTCAATCTTAGTGACGTCGTAGCCTACACGCTTGTCGGCCCCCAGCATGCCCAGGTAAACGCCTGACACGGGTTCATGCTTGGCCGGGGGCATACCGGATGCAGGCTGGTCGCCTGCGGGAAGCAAGCGGCGTTCATACAGGCTGGCCGGGACAGACGGCACGTGTCCCATATCGGCCGGCGGGAAGGCGTCCGCCTGCGCGAGCAGCTTCATTGCTTTCTCGTACCCTGCCACGCGGGCATGATAATCCTCGGCTACGTCCTGGAGCCCGGCTTGCTCCGCGGCCTGAGCCTGTGTTGACCACCATCCGGCCGGGCCGGCGGTCTCGTGCGCCTCCTGAGGCTCAGGCTGGACCTGCCGGATTTCCTTCCCGTTCAGCAGGTAGGCAATGAGAAGGCTAGGCACAAGCACTCCCAGCAGAAGGGTCCACCGGAGTCGGAAAAACGGGCGCGTCATCAGTCATTCTCCAATCGCCGATCAATGGCCTCAGCCATCGTCTTGTCCGTCAGATGGGCATAAATTTGTGTAGTGTCCGGGGAAGCATGGCCTAGCTGCTCTTGTGTTTTGTACAGATCGTTCTGCAAATAGTAATCGGTGGCAAAGGAATGCCGCAGCTTGTGCACGGATAAGAACGGCTTGCCGAACCGCTTGGCGTATTTCATTACCATTTCCTGAATGGCGCGCTTGGTCATGCGGGCCCCTTCCTTTTTGCCGTTGGCAATCGCCAGAAATAACGCCTTTTCCCGCTTGGGGGGGCAATATCGGAGTGATCGCAGCTCCAAGTAACAGGTAATATCCTCAATCGCTTCCTGACGGAAATAGACGGGGGTTTTGAAGGTTTCGTCATTTTTTCCTTTGCGGTACACATAGAGCAGCTTTTTTTTCAAATCCAGGTCCTCGATATTCATGTTCACAATTTCGGACACCCGCAGCCCGGAGTTGAGTATGAGGCTGATAATGCAGGTATCCCGCACCCGGTTCAGCTCGTAGGAATACATCGCCTGCTTGTTGGCGGCTACATCCACCGGATAACCGTCCTTGATGTAGGCAATGAATTCGGTAATTTCGGCTTCCTGCAGCAGCTTTCCCTCGAGCTTGGCCGCCGTGTCCTTCGGCTTGTGGGTCCGTTTGATTTCCACCTTGGCCATGACATTGCGCTTGAGCAGAGGATAAAAGTTCTCATCCTCGGCGATTTGACTCAGGTAATGAAATAAGGACCGCAGAGAAGAAAGCTTGCGGGAAATGGTCGTTTTCGTGTTGGCCTGCTCTTTTTTGGAGGCAAGGAACATTTTGTAATGGTCGATCGTGTCCATGTGCAGCTTCTCCAGCACGTCTATCGGAATTTCCTTCATGGAGGGAGCTGTACTGATCCCCTCGGCCAGCAGGAACGAGAAGAACGCCTCATAGTCCCGCACGTATTCAAGCAGGGAGGAGGGCGATAAATCGGGCAGCTTGTAGTTAATAAACTTGTCCACATACCAAGGCATGGACGGAAGCCGTTTGTCGAGCTCTTGGCGGTCTTTGATTTTGATAATATTCATCCCTTGGAGCTTCACCTCGGCTTGCAGCAAATTTTGGCTTTTCCCGGCTCGCTTCTAGTATACCAAATCCGGCAGGCGCGCGTGAAATCGGGAGATTCAGC
This sequence comes from Paenibacillus sp. y28, assembly GCF_037137075.1. Lineage (NCBI taxonomy): Bacteria > Bacillati > Bacillota > Bacilli > Caryophanales > Paenibacillaceae > Paenibacillus > Paenibacillus sp. y28. Next base: position 90,352 of record NZ_JBBBNV010000011.1, on the reverse strand, counting down.
AATAAAAATTGTCATGGTGCCGCTTTTTGTATAGAATGGTCCTCAGAGCAGGTATAATACGAGCCAGCAGGGAGTGCACGATGTATGATTACACGGACCGTCACCGCCTCGGAGGGCGGCAAACGGCTTCACCGGTATTTGCGCAATTTATTGCCGAATCATCCGCTTGGGCAAATTTATAAAATGATCGATCAGGGCAAGGTCCGGGTGAACGGAAAACGGAAAAAGCAGGATTACGAGCTTGCCGCCGGCGATGAGCTGGCAATCTTTCTGGATGAAGAAACGTATAAACAGGCCAGCCGGCCGGACGATACGGACAAAAAGGTCAAATTCGCCGGCGTGAAGGCGGATATCGATGTTGTGTATGAGGATGAGGAGCTGCTGGTGGTCAACAAGCCGGCCGGTATGCTTACTCACCCGGACCAGTCCGAGCACAAGGACACTTTGATTACTAGGGTTCATGCCTACTTATACCGCAAAGGGCAGCTGGACAGCCAGTTGTTCCTGCCTGCTACGGCGAACCGTCTGGACCGGAATACAAGCGGCCTTGTCCTCATCGGCAAAACAGCCGGTATGCTGCATCAGCTGAACCAGTGGGTCAAGAACCGCGATATCGACAAGTATTACATCACCCTGGTGGAAGGCAGGCTGAGCGGCAGCGGCACGATATCCGGGGCGCTGATTCGGGATGAGAAGCAAAACCGGACCTTCGTGGCGGGAAGCACCAGCCAAGCGGCGAAAAAAGCCGACCTGTCGGCAGCGGAAAAGGAAGCGACGACAAAGTATAATGTTCTGCATACCGGGACTGTTTACTCGCTTGTGGAGGTTGAGCTAATCAGCGGACGGACTCACCAAATCCGGACTCATTTTCAAAGCATCGGCCATCCGCTAATCGGAGATATCAAGTATGGCGGACGGAGGTATCAGGAGCTCAATTACCAGCTCTTGCACGCATGGCGCATTGTGCTGCCGGAGGAGCGGGAGTTCCGGGCGCCGCTGCCGGACATATTCCGAAAAATATTGAAGCAGGTCGGCATCCAGCTTCCTGCTGCTTCACATCAGGCGAACGATTTCAAGTGACAGAGCAGCAGTGCATGGAATTCAAAGCGAAAGGGCGTTTCAACGGATGGAAATTCAAATTCAAGATGTGCTTCGAACGCTGGCCAAGGTGCGGGAAGCCAGTCCTCTGGTCCATAATATAACCAACGAGGTTGTAACGAACTATACTGCAAACGGCTTGCTGGCGCTGGGGGCCTCTCCCGTGATGGCTTATGCAAAGCAGGAAGTGGCGGATATGGCCCGCATCGCGGGCGCTCTGGTGCTGAACATCGGCACCTTAACGGAGGTTAAGGTGGAGGCCATGCTGCTGGCCGGACGTTCGGCGAATCAGCACGGAGTTCCTATCGTTCTCGACCCGGTAGGAGCGGGAGCAACCGCATACCGCACTGAGACGGTCCGGGCGCTTTTGCAGGAGCTTCGCGTATCCGTGCTGCGGGGCAATGCGGCGGAAATCGCCAATGTGATTGGAGAAGCGTGGGCGATTAAAGGCGTCGATGCCGGAGAAGGCTCCGGGGATGTGGTGGCTCTGGCTCAGTCGGCTGCCGCCAAGCTGGACTGTCTGGTTGTCATTAGCGGACAAACGGATGTCGTGGCCAACAAGACGCTCACATTCACCGCCGCCAACGGCCATCCGATTCAGACGAGAATTACAGGCGCAGGCTGCCTGCTCAGTTCCGTAATCGGGGCGTTTCATGCGGTTGAGCCGAACGGTGTGCTTGCAGCGCTGTCCGCAGTAACCTGCTACGGTATCGCCGCTGAGCTGGCGCAGGCCCAAGCTCCGCTGCCGGGCAGCTTCCAATTGGAGTTTTTGAATCAGCTTCATACAGTGAGCGCAGCGGAGGTTCAGGAGCGCATCCGTTTTGAACGGGTGGTTTGAGAAGAGGCCTGATACCAATCGGCTGCTTTCGGAACCTTCCCACAGGTAAACAAAAAGGCTTTTGTCATGCGTTCAGCCGTGACATAAGCCTTTTTTTAAATGCGCGGTAAGACCTTGCAGCGAACAAAATTATGATTCATCTGCGATTGCATCCGTTCAATTTATTTTTTAATTTTCCAATACAGGATTGAATCATCAGTGCCCGTAAAGTTTGATCTATGTAGTGAAAAGGTTAGGTGAGGAGCAAACGGCTCCCTTGCTTGACCTTTTTGTTTTCAATTGGCAAAGGCATGCTTCTCCATTGAACGATTATTTTTACATGAGCAAATGTAACATTATACATCTTATTTTCCGAAAAATAGAGGTATCTCTATTAATCTGGAAAGGCGAAATAGTAAACAAAGCAGGTGTCATTCATGGATATTCTTGACTATCTTGAAACAATGCAGCGCCAGCTGACGTCCGGAGACTTGGCTGAATTGGAGCGGGTTTATTTTGATTTGTGTGTACAATTATCGGGCTTACGTGAGGCCCGGCGCATTCAGCACGTGAATCTGGCTGCCTTTGCTGTGGTGTGCAGGGAGCATCACGGCGGTGTTCCTATTTGTATCGCGTTTCATGACCAAGATCCGATGATGCGGGTAGGGTGAGGTCAAATAGCAAGAGAAACAGCGGCAGGGTGGAGGATGAGGCATTATGCCTTGATTTGGTGTACAATAAATGTACGCTGGATGTAAAAAAGGAGAACGACAGCATGCCGCAACTAGATATGTCTTCGATTTTACTTTTGTTTTTTGCTCTGCTTGGAATATTGAGCAGCAACAATTCCATTACGATTGCCGCTGTGTTTCTGCTTTTGCTCCGGGTGGTGCAATTGCAGCAGGCGTTTCCATGGATTGAAAAGCACGGGCTTTCGTTAGGGATTATTGTGCTGACGATCGGTATTTTGGCGCCGCTGGCGAGCGGTACGATTCGCTTAGAAGAGCTTTATAGCTCGCTTCTGCATTGGAAATCGATCGCCGCGATTCTCGTAGGAATCGGAGTTGCATATTTAGGCGGCCGAGGGGTTCATCTGATGTCGAGCCAGCCTACTATCGTAACCGGGTTAATTATCGGAACGATTATCGGGGTGGGCTTTTTCAAGGGTGTCCCTGTCGGTCCCCTTATTGCTGCGGGGCTTTTATCATTACTGCTTGGGAAATAGCAGGTTCCAGCCAGAGCAGGTCGCCCGCGTACATGGCGGCCTTTTGGCATTTCATGGGGGCTCGGAATGTAGAACCGAATGGATAACTAAGAGAAGGGGAAACCGCAATGAAAATTTTGTACCGTCCGGTCGGACGATATGAAATGAAGCTGATCCTCGATTTGGAGTGGAAAGGGTTTCCGCCCAGACTGCCGGAGCAGCCGATTTTCTATCCGGTTTTTAATCAGCCGTATGCCGGGCAAATCGCGCGGGCTGTTCACCGGATGGATTCCTGACGAGCAGCGTCTTGGCCGAAAATCTGCGCCGGAGCAGCTGTTGGATTTGCATTCCTTGCTGAAAGAAGAGAAGGAAACGTTCAAAGCTGTGATTCAAGAGAATAAGAAGGCCATTTATTTGCACTATCATTACTGGCAGAGGACAGATGCCGCAAGTATCGGCATGGAGCCGGCAGGCAAACAATCTTTGCTGGCCGCCATCAAGCAGTGCTGGCAGGAAGCTGTCCCGGAGATTGCTCTGCTTGACAGCCAGGGTTAACCAGTTGATTTATACAACAAATGAATCGGGGGAAACGGGCATGTCCCATGCAGAACAGTTTGATGTACTCGATGCGCAAATGAATAAGATTGGTACCGCATCCCGGCAGCAGGTGCATGCACAGGGTCTGTGGCACCAAACGTTTCACTGCTGGATATTGCAGCAGGCGGGCGGCGGACAGGGAAAACTGCTGCTGCAGCTGCGCCACCCCGATAAAGAAACCTTTCCGAACCGGTTCGATATTTCCTGCGCGGGGCATTTGACGTCAGGCGAAACGGTAGAGGACGGTGTCCGGGAGCTGGAGGAGGAGCTCGGCTTATCCGTACCGGCACAGGCGTTAACGTATTGTGGCGTGGTCGCCGAGGAGACGGTAATTTCGAAGGACTTCGTGGATCGGGAGTTCAGCCATGTTTTTTTATACATGTGCACTCAGCCGCTGCAAGCATACCGATTTCAATTAAGTGAAGTGTCCGGGCTGTTCCTGGTTGATTTGGAGGCGTTTGAGCAGCTGTTGTTTGAACAGCGGCAAGCGATACCAGCCGAGGGCATCCAATATCACGAACAAGAGCAGCGGTATGTAGAGATTCGGCGGGAAATCGGCAAAGCGGACATTGCTTTGAACTCTATGGCGTATTACGAGCTCCTGTTTCGGAAGATTCGGGAGTATATGGGGAATCGTCCGTCCATTCAGCCTGAATAGGCGCAAAGCATGTCTAGGGTGGGTAGAAGCCTTATGAATGACGGTGGTTCCCGTATTCGGAGCGACCTCAAGGGAGCTTCAGGGATAACCGCCCCGGTTCCAGCACATAATGATAAGGTACATTTCAGCAGAAAAGGTGAGTTGACCTTATGATTTACTGGATTAGCCGGATTAATTTGCTTGTCGTGCTCGTGGTGCTGCTTGCTTTTCATGGGGTTCTGTATTATTCCTTGGGAACACCGCAGTGGTCTGTTGTGGCCTTTACGGCAACGCTTGTCGATACGTTTATTGTCGCGGCGGTTCAGCTCGTCATCGCGGCGGCGGCCAGACGCAAGGGAAAATGGTAGGCAAGAAGCGATCGCAACCTATCGCCCGGAATGGAGCAGGAGCTGCAATCAGCGGGATGCTGATGCGGCTCTTTTTGATGTTTATATTTAATGCTCATGCAGGCGGATTTGAGTCAGGGGCCAGGTACCCTCCGACTGCTGATTTACTTCTGCAAATGTGATGGAAAAAATGAGGTGTTGTGTCTTCTCTTGCCCTTCACGTTACGGAAAGGTTTATACTGGAATGAATCAGCCAGGATAGGGGAGGCTTTTTCATGAAGGGGATGCTAATTAAAGAACTGGCCGGGCTGCTCAATATATCCACGCGGGCCATTCGTTTCTATGAGGAAAAAGGAATCATTCAGCCGCAGAAGCATCCGGACAATCAGTACCGGTTGTTCAGCGATAGCGATGCACGGCGTCTGCAGACCGTGATTTCTTTAAGGGAGATCGGCATCCCGATCGAGGAAATTAAGCTCATTTTGCTGGAGCTGGACAAAGGAAAGCGGGATGACGCTTTGTACGCCCTTGAATTGCAGCGGGCGATGATGTTCGCCCAGCTTGCCGAACTAAAAAATAATATTGAAATGACCGACAGCATCATCGGGCAGCTGAAGGCGAATCAAGCTTTGGATTGGCAGCACATATTCGATTTGACCAAAGGGCTGAAAAAGCTGCGGGACTGGTTCTGGCGGAATGGGTACAAGACCGTTTGTAAGCGAATCGGTGACCTGCTTCAAGTGGTGTATGCGGAGCCGATTTAAAAAGAAGAGCCCGTTTGGAGGGAAATTCCAAAGGGGCTCTCTTTCTTGTGTTTTTTAATGAAAAGCGTTTATTGGTACGAGCGGGAGGAATATCCATATCCGGGTGCTTGCTGCTGAGCGTATCCGCTATAAATAGCGGATTGGGCTTGCTCCTGCTGCTTCAGCTGATTGCAAATTTGAGTCGCCTGGTGCAGCTGCTGTACGGCTGTTTGATGCCCTTGCAGCGCTGTCTGGATAATTTGGGAAGCCTGCTGCTCGCGTTGGGAAAGCTCCTGCAAGCGGGCTGCATTCTGCTGCTCCATCTGAAGAAGCTGTTGATATTGCTGAGAAGCTTGCTGCGTCTGCTGAATCAGCTGTTGAATAATTTGCTCGCATTGATTGATTTGCTGCGTCATGTTTGAATTGAACATTTCGATTTTGGCCTCCCGGGATATTAGAATGGGGTTGGTACCGCATTAGAATGTTCATACGGCCGGGATGTTATTCACCATCCGCCAGCTTTAAAATCCACTCCTTCATGTCAACCAACCGCAGCGTCTTGGGCCGGGATGCTGTTCCCGCAATTAACAAGGGGACGAAGGAATCCTGCTCATGCAAAGAGCCATGAGCTCCGCCGCTATGCAGAGGCGAGCTTTCACTGTGCAGCTCATAGCCGGGTTTGACTGTGACCACGATAAACCGCCCTTCCTGGCAATGCATGGCCCCGTTTAACCTTGCCAAAATATCCGGGTATCTCCCATAAGAGACTTGCTGCCCCGTTAAGGTAATATCCGCCACACCCGGATCACCGGAAATCGTCCATGCTTGCCCGTATTCATCCTGGTACGGTCCGATAGGGTGATAGGAAAATTCGGTTGTTCCCAGGCCAGCCTTCAAATGAATATTCCAATTGTCCTTGTCCTTTACAGCAATGAGATCGAGCTTTTCCTCCTGCTGCAATCGTCCCGCTACATCGGATAACGACACACGGGGATCCGTCACGTAGATATAAGCCATCCGTTCGTTCACGGCCAGCACAATTTGATCGGTGTCTTCCATCGCCCGGGTCAGCTTTGCGATACGATAGGGGGCCAACAGCGAAGTCAAATCTACCGGAGCTGCCCGCCGATCGTCCTGAACCTGCGTTTGTCCGCTGTCTCCCATGACAATCCATGTAGCGCTGCTTAACGCTTCTTCCCAGGAGCCGAACGTATTCAGAATGCTTTGCAGGGCGAGGTCCGCGTTAGCGATGCCATCAAGGGTAGACGGACCCTTCTTATGAGTAGGGCTGTCGTTCCCCGGAAAATAAACAAAGGTGACGTCGGGAAGCTTATGCTCCCGGATCAAATATGCAGCGTCATGCGCAGAGAACAGATCGTTCATTCCATATTTATCCCACAGCCGGGCATTCATTTTATTTGCGGGGTCAAGCTGTGCCAATGCGGCATAGGAGAGCAGAGCGGGGCCTGAAACGGTAAGCTGTTCAGGAAGCTGCTTGCCGACCCATGCAACAAGCGGGGGAAGCTTCAGTACATGATTGGTGCGGCCCCGGTAGATGATCCCGTTAATCGACGCGGAGGATTTCCCTTTGTCGGCCAGCTCTTCATGCAGCGTACGGATGTTCTTGCCCAGATGCTGCTGATTTAACCGGTACACAGCATCCAGAAATACCTGCTCCTGATTCAGCTTCAAAGCTTCTTTGGGCCCATTTCCATAAAAAATCATCCGCTTTTCCGGGCTGCTGTACCAGATTAAACCGGGTATCCGGTGCTGATCCGCATACGATCCCGTCATTAACGAGCTGTCGATGGTTACAGACATCGTTGGAAAAGAACTGACAACCCGGGGAAAGTATTGCCCGCGGGTGTACACATACTCCAGGGCAGGGGCACGGCCTGCTTGTATAGCTCCAATCAGAGGCTCGTCCATTAACGAATCGATAAGAACGATAATGACAGGCTTGGCCTGCGGGTTCGATAGGCTGTAAGACTTCATTTCCGGCTGCGGTTGGGGCGGAGATCCTGCGGTGGAGCGGCAGCCTAGAAGCAGCAGCAAGCTGCTCAGGATCAGCATCCTTTTTTTGATTGTTTTATTGTTCCGTCGCATGGCTCTAACCTTCCTTGTGCCGAAGGCGGCTCGGCAGGATATCTAGCTGCTGCTACTAGTATGCTATGTCCGAATAGAATCCATGCACTCCAGCGTCTAAGCCTATGAACCGAATAATAGCCATATCTGCAGCTGCGTGGTAAATGTAAATGGAAGGCGCCCTGATTTCATAGAAAAAGAAAAAGCCCGCTGCTTCTGCAAATCACAGAGCTTAACGGGCACTCTATATCGGCTGCGTTTCAAAGTTTATATCGGAATCGGAAGCTGCGCAAAAGAAGGCGGCCGCCAGCAGGAAGCGGCATCAATCAAGCCTCCACCAGCTCTTTGACCCTTCTCCACTGCGCCATGTGCTTCTCCAGACTGTTCAGGAGCACATCGATATCGGTCAGCAGCTGCGCTTTGTCCGCCGCTTGCATTTGCAGAGCTTCAGCGTCAAGAGGCTGAGGGGCGGGGAGAGATGCCAGCAGCTGGTGAAGCTGGCCTTCAATAGAAGCACCGGCGGCTGCAACGGGCTTTGATTCGGATGGCTTCGCCGGCTCCTGAGCAGTAGACGGGCTTGTTGTGTCGGCTTTGGCCTTTTTTACGGCAGTCGCCTTCTCAGGCACTGGCTTGGCCCGTTCCGCTTTGTTTTGTTCAAACACCGACCAGGTTTCGAGCAGCTCATACCCCGATTTGTACAGCAGCTTGCTTTTGGTCGAATCGGAGAGAGACTTGTCTTTAAACAAACGGGCGATTTTTTTTACATCGCTCACCGGAAGCTCGTCTCTGGCGATAATTAAAGCGAGCGAATCGCGGTGCTCCATCGGCAAATCCTTAATCGGGATTAACTGATCCTCGGTAAGCTTGTCCTTGCGGATGTCTGTACCTGCTGTGATCAGCAGCTTTACTTTTTTACTGAAATTTAAGAGACTGCATTTATTTTTGATGTAGCTTTCCGGCTTGCCCAGCTTGCTGGACAAATATTTAGTCGACATGCTGAACTTCGGATCCGTCAACAGCTTGTGGAAGGCCTCAGCCTCTTCGATCGGCGAAAATCCGGAGCGCGTCAAATTTTCCGCAATTTGCTCCAAATAAATTTCAGTTTCATCTGTCGCTGTCGATACGATACAGGGAATTGTCGGCCGGTTCAAGGCTTTGCACGCCTTATACCGCCGGTTTCCGTAAATTATTTTATATCGGCCATCGCCGGTAGTGCGCACCTTAATCGGAGACAGCAGCCCGAGCTCCTCTATACTATTCATTAATTCCTGCAGCGCTTCTTCGTCAAATTGATAGCGGGGCTGGTCCTTATCTTCATCAATGAATTCCGTACGAATCTCAATTATGTCCATCTGATTACTCCTATCTATGAATTAGATCTCCCGGTCAACCGCGGTGGGCATACACTCGTAATTATAACTTACGTTCTTCGCTGTGGAAATGTTTGCAAGCGAATCCGGTCATCCGGGACGGCATGGAACTCGGGTCGCGAGGGAAACGGATTGATTCATTCACGCGAGAAGCTTGGTCAAGGCCTCGCGCCGGCAGCCTGCAGAAGCTCGTCCATAATCCGGATTCTTCCGGCCGGGGTCCAGCTTAACGCAGCCCAATTGGATGTATGGTAGATCTGATTGCTGCTTACCGCCTTCATCGCGCGCCATTTTGGTGTTTCTTGAATGGCTTGAAATACAGCCTCATCCTCTGCGTAAAAAGGCGGATATTGAACGAACAGGTAATCTGTACCGAGATCCGGATATTTGTCTGGAGAATATTCGATGTTCATCAGGCTGGAATGCACACAATAGCCCGGATTTAAACCGATATCTCTATAAATGAGTTCGTTCAAGGGATGATTGCGCTGGCCTTGAATCCGAATCAGCTTGTCAATAACGCGCATGACTGTAACGGTATCGCTGCCGAAGTGAGCTTGCAGCGTTTTTTTGGCATCGCTCAGCTTCTTGTCCAGCAGCTTGATGGTGTATGCGGCTTCTTTCTCCCGGCCAAGGGCTTCGGCTAACTGCTGGTGCTGCAGACGCCAGTCCATACCATGCTCCACGATAAGGGTCGGGGCTATCTGTCTGAGCTGATCCTGATAGGCCAAGTGCTGATGATCGCAGAGGATGAGCTCGGGTGCGGCATCGCGCAGCTGATCCAGACGCTGTGCAAGCAGCACGTGATGCTCTTGCTGGCTCATTGCCCGATTTTTGTGGCAGTTTGTGGAGAGAACCGGCTTGACCCCGAGTGACAGCAGTGTATCCTCAAACCGGAAGCAGGAAGCAACGGCAATCCGTATTTCCTTCCTTTTCATATACAGCGTCGGGGCGATTCCCGTTTCTTTGCGAAACATTCTGCTGAAATAAAATTCGCTGCCAAATCCGGTATGCAGCGCCACCTCTTTCACGGAACGGCGTTTATCCAGCAGCATTTGCTTGGCTTGAGAAATCCGATAGCTGTTCAAATATTCAATCGGGGAAACTCCGATTGTTTTTTTGAATTCGCGTGAGTAGGAGGTCGGAGTGAAGCCGGCAAGCTCCGCCAGTGTGTCGAGCTTGATTTTGGAAGGGTAGTTTAGGTGCATGTACTCCATGCTCTGCTCGATTCCATTCTCCGGCCCGGCCTGCTCTTGAGCAGGCAGAATGTTACTGATGATGAGCTGAATCAGCTCCTGGAAGCGTGTATTTAAGACAAACCGGCTTTCCTTCCGGCGGTACGCTTCATTCAGCTCTTTGAGGCGAGGCTGGATTTGCGCAGCAGGAGCCAGCGGGATTCTTCCTGGCTTCAAGGGCAGAAACGCCTCTTGCGGCTGTTGCAGTACAGTGAACGTGGCGGTACTTGTATTCATAAGAACACCATCGACAAAAATCAGATAATACGCCGCTTGACTGGAATCAGAAACAGCTGTCAGCCGCATACCAGGTGTGAGAAGGTACAACTGCAGAGGCTTCAGCGAATAAATAGCTTCATTTATATATAATCGGCCTTCGCCCTGTGTAATGTAGCAGAGCACGCTTCTGGTCAGAGATGGATATCGAGCCGGTTGATGTGCGGCAGCGCGGCGCTGATGAATGGATTGAAACAGCAATAACGGCGTGATCGTCATTCAGATTTCCCCCGCTGTGTATAGTAAAACCAAGTATTGAAAAATATTCTCAATGATACTTCATATCATCAGCTTTTTCAATGCGCGAGGCAGGCAGCCATGCAAATTTGTTCAAGCAATCCGGATATAATTATGCATGTACAACCCTCTGCGTTTCATCCTATAATTGAAAATGTTTCTCAATTGAAAGAAGGATTACTACTTGAGAACGTATAGAGTTCATTTTCAGGAGGGTTTGTTCATGACAGGACTTAATTCGAGGTATCGCAGCTTGAAGGCGGCAGCAGGACTGCTGCTAATGGTTATGCTGCTTGTTTCCGCATGCGGAGGTCAAGTGAATCAATCAGCAGCGGGAACAGCTACAAGCTCGACGGACGGCATCGGGGCAGAAGCTGCAGCCATGCGGACCATTCAGGATGCGTATGGGGAAACGTCAATTCCTGCTAGTCCCAAGCGCATTATTGTACTGAGTACGCTTGCTCTGGAAAGTATGCTGTCCCTTGGTATAAAACCGGTTGGCGCACCTTATAGTATCCCGGATAATGCCAAATTTTTCGCCCATTTGGAGAAACAGACCGAAGGCGTTCAAAATATCGGCACGGTGGATCAGCCTAATCTGGAAACGATCGCAAGGCTGAATCCGGATTTAATTATTGCTCAGAAAGAAGAAAACGAGGCGATATATCAGGATTTGAAGCGAATTGCCCCGGTATATATGGCTTCCGGAAAGCCGAATGAATGGAAAAAGCTGTTCCTGGGTCATGCGGAGGCGTTAGGCAAGCAGGAAGAAGGAACACGCCTTGTTACGGCATATGAACAGAAGGTTGCCAAATTTCAAGCGGATATGGGCAGCCGATTGAATGAGAAAACCGTCATGCTTATTCGCCCCAGAGCAGATCATGTCCGCCTTCAGATGCAGGGGTCCTTCTCCGGCTCCGTGGTCGCAGAGGCAGGCCTAAAGCGCCCCGGCGCTTACAATGCCAGCAAAGAACATAACATTAAAATTACAGAGGAACAAATCGCTGAAATGGACAGTGACTTCATTATTTCGTTCGGACGGGAGCATGAAGCGGATTTTTTTAATACTAAAATTAAGACAAACCCGGTTTGGAAAACACTGACTGCCGTGAAAAACGGGGAAGTGTACTATACGAACTGGGAAGTATGGCTCAGCGGCCAAGGGATACAGTCGGCCAATCTGATTATCGATGATTTGAATCGAATATTCATCAAGTAGTTTTGGAGGGCTTCTATTGTATATTCGATTAACCGGTCTGCTGCTTGGCGTCATAGCTATTGTTTTATGCATGGCAGCCAGCATTGCTTTTGGAAAGAGCCCCATCCCTTTGCAGGTTGTTGCGGAGGCGATTGTCGCCTTCGATGAAAGCTCGCGTGAGCATCTCATTGTTCACTCCGTACGGATTCCGCGGGCCTGGATTGCTATGATGGTGGGAGCGTGCCTGGCTATGGCCGGAGGCGTGATGCAGGCGGTTACACGCAATGCGCTGGCGGGACCGGAACTGTTCGGGGTGAATCAGGGCGCTGCACTGATGATCGTCATTCAAATCTTCCTTCTGGGCAATCTGTCGCTGAACGGGCATATGGGCGCGTCCTTCATTGGCGCCGGGGCGGCCGGGGTCCTGGTCTATTTCATTGGATCGCTCGGAGGCCGGGGGCTTACGCCGGTAAAGCTGATTCTGGCTGGCTCGACTATCAATCTGCTGCTTGCTTCCATGACACAGGGAATTCTGATTTTCGACGAAGAGTCCCTGGATACGATGCGGTTTTGGATGGCAGGGTCGCTTACTGGACGAAGCATGGATTTGTTTGTGCAGGTGCTGCCATTTATGATAGCCGGTCTTATTGTCACTATCCTGTTAAGCAGATATATCAATCTGATAAGTCTTGGGGATGAGGCTGCACAAGGGCTTGGTGTACGGACAGGCCGGGTCAAGGCCGGGGCGCTAGCCGCCGTGGTTCTTCTGGCTGGCGCATCTGTAGCCATTGCCGGTCCGATCAGCTTCGTAGGCCTTGCGGTTCCGCACATCGCCCGGTTCATCGTCGGCTCCGACTATCGCTGGATTCTGCCCTATTCCGCTGTATTCGGGGCGGTGCTGCTGCTTGCCGCCGACATTGCCGCCAGATTTGTTGTTCCGACCCAGGAGGTGTCGGCGGGCATTATTACAGCCCTGCTGGGCGGGCCTTTTCTGATTTATTTGGCTCAAAGGAGGGTATAGCGGATGCACATACGAACTCTTTTGAAGTCCAAGCTGCTGCTGCTTGTTCTCCTGGCGCTGCTGGGAATCAATCTTGCTGTGCTGTGTCTGCAAATGATAAGCGGAGATTTCCCGATGACGGTTGGGGATGCAATCAAAACGGTATTTGGAATAGGGGAAGGCAACTCCCGCTATGAGCTTGTTATTCACCGATTCAGGCTGCCCCGCGCGCTGGTTGCATTTCTGGTTGGAGCAGGTCTTGCGGTTTCCGGAGTCATCCTGCAAGGGATTACGCGCAACCCGCTGGCAGCCCCCGGGGTAATTGGTCTGAATGCAGGCGCTGCATTGATGGCCGTGCTTGCGATCGTGCTTGTACCTGATTTGCCCGTCGTATGGCTTCCATTTGTTGCTTTCGGCGGAGCCCTTCTGTCTGCGGCGGTTTCGTACGTGCTGGCTTGGCGGCAAGGGTTGTCTCCTGTTCGGCTTGTTCTGGTAGGCGTCTCGATTTCAGCCTGCGCGGGGGCCTTTGTGTCTTTCTTACTCACCTTCAGCAGCATTCGCGACGCGAAAAAAGCCATGCTGTGGATGAGCGGCAGCGTATATGGGCGGAGCTGGGAGCATGTTTGGGCGCTGCTGCCGTGGCTTGCTGTGCTTTTCCCGCTTTGTATGCTGCTTGCCAAGCAGCTCGATGTCATCCGGTTGGGGGATGAGCTGGCCAAGGGACTAGGCAGCAGGCTGGAGCGCACCCGGTTTATTCTGCTGCTGATCAGTGTGAGTCTGGCAGGTGCTTCAGTTGCAGTGGCTGGCACAATCGGCTTCGTTGGTCTGATGGCTCCGCATATGTCAAGATATTTGGTCGGTCCCAGCTCCCGGAGACTGCTGCCGGCGGCAGCCTTGCTTGGCGGCTTGCTGGTGATGCTGGCGGATTTGCTGGGCAGAACGCTGCTCAAGCCTTCGGAAATTCCATGCGGCATTATGATTGCATTTATTGGAGCGCCGTACATGCTCTATTTGCTGTATACGAAGCGCAATTTGTCATAACAAGGAGGTGCTGGTGCATTGGATCTTGATCGTTCTGCATTCCATACGGCAAGCGTAATCCGGGAGAGACGGACAATTCGGCAGTTTAAAAGCGATCCGGTCGATCAGGAGCTGCTGCTGGAGCTGATGAATATTGCCAATTGGGCGCCGAATCACGGGCTGCGGGAGCCGTGGCGGTTTATACAATACAAGCTGGAAGGGCGCAAGCAGCTGGCCGAGGCTGTGCTTGGCGCGATGTCGGCGGAGGAGAAGGAGAAATACGCGGACCAGCGGATGAAGGATTTCGCAACAATTCCCGTTCATCTGATCGTGGTTATGAAAGAGGATTCCCAGCAAAAGCAGTGGGATGACGATTTCGGGGCTGTAAGCAGCTGGATTCAAAGCTTTCAGCTGGCTGCATGGGAGCGGGGGATCGGCGTAGTCTGGAAAACGAATACCTACATCTACGCACCCGCTTTTCGAGAGGCTGTCGGCGTACGGCCGGGAGAGAAAATTATTGGCCTCCTGTACATCGGTTATCCGGCCGTTATCCCGCCGCCCCGACCCCGGACATCGGCCGAAAGCCGGTTAATTGTTCACGGGTAAGAAAAGAATACAATGTCAGGCTGGGCCTCTATTTCCATGTTCGATGGAAGCAGGGGCTTTTGGCATAGCGCCTGGACATGCAATAAATTCATATTTTCGCAAAAAAGTACTACGGTTTGATCGTATGAAAGCAAGAAAATGGGTTTGTAGGAAAGTGAAGGTGCCGCTATAGTGAAGCTAGAGGAGAGCGAGCAGCCTGCTATACATTTCGGCAAAAGCTGGGGGCGGAAAAAGGCAAAGAGCGCGATCTTACAGGAGGCTTCATCTCCGTTACAGCGCTGTTTCCTCGCTTTCTGGAAGCTAGCGGCTTCGTTACATATTTCCTGCCTGCGTGCATAGTTTGAACTATTGTAGCGGATGCTGCTTGCTATTCTTGTTTTATTGGCGTTGTTAGACCGTGGCAGTGATAACGATGAATCCTTTGTTCGCAAAATGGAGGGTGAGGGTGGTAAACGATGGATTCCGCAGGTTTTCATATCGAAGCAGAGGCTGTGCAGAAAGCAGGCGCTTATTTCGCAGAGGAGGAGACGGCGTTTATTCCGTTAGTCAGCTTTGAAAGCGGTGTCTATGCCTGGATGCAGCGAGGACAGCGGTATGTCCTCAAATTAACGTCACGGCAGCGGAGGACGGAAGCTGAAATTTTGGGAGAAATCGATTTTGTCCGCTTTGCAGCAGAACAGGGCATACCGGTGGCTGGAGCGGTGCTGTCCCGCCATGGACGCTATGTTGAGGCTGTGGGGGATGAAGGGCCGGAGGGATATTGGGCGTATGCATTTGAATGGGCGGAAGGGGAGGAAATTAAGGCACAGGACTGGGGGCCGGAGCTGTACCGGATATGGGGGCGCACCACGGGGGAGCTGCACCGTGTAACGTGTCTGTACAGGCCCTCCAGCCCGGAATGGACGCGATGCCGCTGGGATGAAGAGGAGCTGTACCTTGCCGGCTTGTCCGCCATCTCCGAAATACCGGATGTGCAGATGGCAGCCGAGCCGGTTCTGCGGCGGCTGCGGCAGGCACCCGAGCATGCGCAGCAGTTCGGCTTGATTCATCATGACCTGCACCATCGTAATTTTCATTTGCATCAGGGCAAGCTGGTTGTTTTTGATTTCGATGGACTGGTGCATCATCATTTTGCAAGTGATATCGCGATTGCCTTATATTATGCCTTGGCCTGGCATTCCTCGGAAAAGGATAAAACCTTGTTTGCCGAGCGGTTTTTACAGCATTTTTTGGAAGGGTATGCCGAAGCCCGTACAGTATCCGGGGAGCTGCTGCAGGGCTTGCCGGACTGGATGCTGCTCCGCCATATGCTGCTGTATGCTTCTCATCTGCGGAATTGGGAGGGGAGCAGCTTGAATACGATGCAGCGCTGGACCTTGAACCGCTACCGGACGGATCTTGCAAAAGGCACTCTTTTCGGTGGAATCGATTTCGGCAGGCTGGGCTTTCAAAGCCAGGAAGGGGGGCTTCAACGCCAATGAATATTCAATGGGTGGACTGCTATATTGATAAGCTGCTGACCATGTACCCGGAGGTGAAGCCGTATGCCGCCATGATTGACCGGTGGGCGTTCGTCCCGGAATGGACGGAAGCGGGAGTAAGCTTCGATTTGACCCGGGTTCTGCAAACCGAACAGCAGCTGATTGAGCTGTACGGAATACAACGTTATTTTACGAGAGGCTGGATTGATGAGGCGCTGCAGGAAGGGCAGCAGGTGCTGCTGCCCTGTGATTTGTTTTTTATGCCGCATGCGGCCGTCTTTTATGGAAAAGAGCATGCCGGCCATTATATTTTGGTGCAGCGCCGCTTGGAGGATGGACGTTACCTCATCTTTGACGATCATCCCGGATTTAGCGGAGAGATGAGCCGGAGCGTGCTGGAGCTTGCTCATCAAGCGATGGACTTGCCCTTCCAGGCGTTCAAGCCGGGCTGTAAGGCGGTTACGGATGAGACGGCGGTGAGCTATGTAATCAGGCAGCTTCGTTCGGACTCGTTCAACCTGGGGGACTTCGCGAAGCGCTTGCTTGCCGCCAAGCTGCCTCCTGCCAGGATATGCGGCATTGTGAAGGAAACCCGCCATATGCAGCACCGGCTGCAGGGGCTGGTCAGGATGCTTGAGACGGCACCGGTTCCAGCAAGCAGCAGGGCTGCTATTGATGAGATGCAGCAGGCAGTGATCGGCTATATGGATGCTTGGCGCGCCACAGTTAATCTGGCGGTGAAGGGGCTGCTGCTTCCGGCGGAAGCCTTATGGAGCCGGCTGGAACAACGTCTAATGAAGCATGCCGAGGGGGATGACCTTCTGAGAAAAGCGGTGGCTCAGCTGCGGGATGCTTTGATCCGGGAGCAGTCTATACACCAATCAAAGCCTGTATAAGCGAGGGATATGGAATGGAGCTTGCCAGGGACGACCGCGCCGGACGCAATCGCCGGGTGATTACGCTGTTACATGCGGCTTGGGGAATTGTGTTCATGAAGTACCACCAGCCGGACAATCTGTTATTATGCTTTGATTCGAACAGCACGCTTCCTGTCTGGACCTGCAAATATGAGACGCTTCCCTCGGAAGCGGCCATGTGTCTGGAAATGACAGCCTGTCCGGAGGATACGCTGGCGCAGTGGTGCGCGAAGCTGGCCGGCAAAATGGAGCCTTATTGGAATGAAGCGATATGGCTGCAGGCTGGGAATGATCCGCTTGAGGATGCGGACAGTCCGGAGCTGCAGGCTCTGCTGGAGCAAATGATGAAGGCTGACCGCAAGCTGAATCAGCACCTTCATGCTGCTGTTCCGCCGATGCAGCTTGAAGCCCACTTGAAGCGTGTGTACCGGGCCTTGCGGCAGCAGGCCGAGCTGCGTATTTGCGATGTGGAGCTGCTGCACGAGCAGGAACGCAGCCGCCTTCTGCATGATTTCAATCGGACAGAGGCGGCCTATTCAAGGCGGCAAACCATTCACGGACGGTTCATGGAGCAGGCGGCCCAAACGCCGGACAATCGGGCGGTCGTATGCAATAACGTAAGCCTCAGCTATAAGGAGCTGGACCGGAAATCGGGACAGCTTGCCGCTGCGCTGCGCTGCAGGGGTGTCCGGCCGGGGCAGTTCGTTGCCATTACGGCGGACCGGACACCGGAGATGGTGATCGGCCTGCTGGCGATTCTGAAGGCCGGCGCGGCATATTTGCCCGTTGATCCCCGTGCGCCTGAAGAGCATACCCGCGCCATATTGGAGGATAGCGGTGTTCGTGTGGCGGTTACTCAGGCTTTTTCCAGCCGGATGGGGGTTGAATGTATCAATCCGTATGACCCTCTCATGTACGAGGATGTCACCCTTGACGACACGCCGTGGCCCGGGAGTCCGGCAGATCTTGCTTATGTCATCTATACCTCAGGAACGACCGGCACGCCCAAAGGAGTTTTGGTCCGCCATCAAGGGGTTGTTAACTTCGCAGCCTGGTTCGAGGATCGCTACCGGATTTCGCGGCACCCGCATGTGCTGCAAACCGCAAATCTGACGTTTGACGCGTCGGTGGAATCGATTTTCTGTACGCTGCTGAACGGCGGCACAGTCTTTTTGATCCGCACGGAAATGCTGCTGCACAAGGGTGCCTTCCGCAAATTTATCGATACGCATCAGGTGCATGTGGTACCTCTCGTTCCTTCGTTGTTGTCCCTGGTATCGGAGGATGCGAAGCTGGAAAGTGTACATATCATTATTTCTGGCGGGGAGGTTCTGGAGCAGCAGGTCAAGGACCGGATTATTGAAAAGGGGTACCGGCTGTATAATCATTACGGGCCGACGGAGACAACGGTGGTCGCTCTGGCCTCCGATGTGCGAGAGCAAGCAAAGGTGACGCTCGGAAGGCCGATTGCGAACACGCGTATTTATATTGTGAACCCGCAGCTTGAATTATGCCCTATCGGTATACTTGGAGAAATCTGTATTGCGGGCGACGGCCTGGCGGCGGGGTATTTGAACCGGGAAACACTGACGTCAGAACGGTTTGTGCCGAACCCGTATGAGCCGGATCAACTGATGTACCGCACAGGCGATATCGGACGATGGCTTGCGGATGGAACGGTAGAATATGCGGGGAGAGCGGACGATCAGCTCAAAATCAATGGGGTTCTCATTCACCCGGAAACGATTCGGAAGCAGCTGCTCACACATCCGGCCATACACGAGGCATTTGTTATGGGGGTAGAAGTAAACGGCATGATGAGGCTGCACGCCTACTATACGACGAAAAGGCCTGCTGCAACGGCAGAGCTGCGAGAGTTTCTGCTGCAGAAAATATCACCAACCGTCATGCCGGGCAGGTTTGTTGAGGTTCCCTATTTTCCTGTTAATCTAAGCGGCAAAATTAATAAGAAGGCGCTGCTTGCCATGAGCTGAATTTAATAGTGTAGCTGCGGGAAGCATCCGGCTCTTAGGAGCGGGATGCTTCCTTTTTTGCGCTTTATGATGCCGCAGATACAGGGAAATGGCTGAATTGTAAAGTGCTTTTGACGGCCTGCCCTTTCCATATCGGATAAGGTTAATGTACAGTCAAAGCTGCATTTTTTACATTTACTATAGCAGGAGAACCTATGAATCGTGATCGGGCGAAGTAGAAGAACGTAGAGGCCTGTTATATGATGTTTCAGGAAAGGAGAACCCCTGCAGATGACTATTATTTATCATCATTGCCATAATAAGTGCAGCTCCGGAGTCATCTACTCTTGCAGCTCGACGCCGGCCGCCTGTAACGAAGGGAAAATTGGAGCGACCGGGGCGACGGGAGCGGCAGGGGCGACCGGGCCGACGGGGCCGACGGGAACGACCGGGCCGACCGGGGCGACGGGAGCGGCGGGGGCGACCGGGGCGACGGGGCCGACGGGAGCGGCGGGGGCGACGGGGCCGACGGGAGCGGCGGGGGCGACCGGGGCGACGGGAGCGGCAGGGGCGACCGGGCCGACCGGGGCGACAGGGCCGATCGGAGCGGCGGGGGCGACGGGGCCGACGGGAACGACCGGGCCGACCGGGGCGACGGGGCCGACCGGGGCGACGGGAGCGGCAGGGGCGACCGGGCCGACGGGGCCGACGGGAGCGACCGGGGCGACGGGAGCGGCAGGGGCGACCGGGCCGACGGGAGCGGCGGGGGCGACCGGGCCGACCGGGGCGACGGGACCACTCGGGCCGGTTACCTCTGGCTCGGCGGCAAACAATACCGGAGCAACAATTGTATTAACTTTATTGAACCCCACAGGCAATTTACCGTTCCCCAATGCACAAAACTTATCCTCAGACATTACGGTCAATAATCCGACAGCAGACACGTTTACAATTAATACAGCCGGAAGGTATTTAATCACCTATGCAGTATATCCGACGCTGACTCTGCTGACTTCATTTCAACTGACTAGAAACGGGGCTGCCGTGAACGGGACCCTAGTTTCGGCCGCGGTCGGCACCTCGCTTGTATATAACCAAATCATTATTACTATTTCCGCAGGGGATGCCATTCGCGTGACGGTCACAACGACATTGGCGGCGACCGTAACATTATCGGGCACATCGACGTCGGCAACATTGACCATGGTTAGGGTGGGATAAGCTTCCAAGCCTCGAGGCACTTCTCTGCATAAGCGCAGCCGCTGCGGAATACTATACAGTACCCAATTTGTCGATTGGAGGCTGTATAGGTGAAGCTAACGGGAAGTAAAGCACTTGTGACGGGAGCAGACGGCTTTATCGGATCGCACCTGGTGGAGCAGCTTGTCCGCCAAGGCTGCAGCGTGCGGGCCTTTGTGTTTTATAATTCCTTTGGCGCTACCGGCTGGCTGGCGGGGCTGCAGGACGAAATTATGAGCCAGGTCGAAATCGTTACGGGAGATATAAGGGATCCGTATGCGGTCAAGCAAGCGCTGCGCGGATGCAGCACGGTGTTTCATTTAGCTGCGCTAGTCGGCATTCCTTACTCTTACCAGGCGCCTGAAAGCTATATCGATACCAATATTAAAGGAACACTCCATGTGCTGCAGGCAGCCAGGGAGCTTCAGCTGGACAAAGTCATTCATACCTCGACCAGCGAGGTTTACGGAACGGCGCGGTTTGTCCCGATTACCGAGGACCACCCCCTGCAGGGACAGTCCCCTTACGCCGCGTCCAAAATCGGAGCGGACCAGCTGGCGCTGTCTTTTTACCAATCGTTCGGCACCCCCGTATGTATCGTACGTCCGTTCAATACGTATGGCCCCCGGCAGTCGCTTCGAGCTGTAATCCCGACAGTCATTGCCCAAATCGCAAGCGGGATCGATCGGCTTAAATTGGGGGCGGTTCACCCCACCCGGGATTTCATGTATGTACGGGATACGGTACGCGGATTTGCGGCTGCGGCCGGGTCCGAACGTTCGGTTGGCGAAGTGATTCATTTGGGCAGCGGCTTTGAAATCCGGATCGGAGCCTTGGTCCAGCTCATCGCCCAGTTGATGGGCCGTGATGTGGAGCTTGAGCTGGATTCGGTCCGGCTGCGGCCCAAGGACAGCGAAGTGGAGCGGCTTTGGGCAGACCCTGCCAAGGCGCGGGAGCGGATGGGCTGGAGTCCCGAATATCAAGGGCTGGACGGATTAAAGCGGGGCTTGACTGAAACGATCGCCTGGTTTACCGAGCGCGATAATCTGAAGCGCTACGAGGCCCAATCACAAGGGTACAGCATATGAAGCCGGAGCAGCTTGTGGACGATATTATAGGCCGGCTTGAACAGGTGCTTCCAGCCTCCAGCTGTTCCATTCCTCTTCATGAACCAAGCTTGAAAGGAAATGAATGGGCCTATGTCAAGCAGTCCCTCGATACCGGCTGGGTATCGTCGGCCGGAGGCTTTGTGGAGCAATTTGAAGCACAGCTTGCAGCTTACACGGGGGCCGGTTATGCCGTGGCGGTTGTGAATGGCACCGCTGCCTTGCACCTCTGCTTGCGGCTGGCCGGCGTAGAGCCGGGGGATGAGGTCATCGTGCCGGCGCTGACCTTTGTAGCCACTGCCAATGCAGTGTCCTATTGCGGGGCGGTTCCCCATTTGGCGGACAGCTCCGAGCTGACGCTGGGGATAGACCCGTTCAAGCTGGAAGCTTATTTGGATGAGGTCGCAGTGCTGCGGGACAATTGCTGCCGGAACCGGGTTACAGGCCGACGGATGAAGGCGCTGGTTGCGGTGCATACGTTAGGCCACCCGGCGGAGCCAGAGCGACTCCAGCAGCTATGCAGGCGCTATAGGCTTGAGTTTGTTGAAGATGCGGCGGAGTCGCTCGGCTCCTATTACAAAGGGCAGCATACCGGAACCTGGGGCACCTTGTCGGCGCTGAGCTTTAACGGGAATAAAATTATAACCGCCGGCGGAGGGGGCGCGGTGTTGACGAATGACGAATCGCTTGCACGGGAGTGCAAGCATTTGACGACAACCGCCAAGCTTGCGCATCGCTGGGCGTTTCAGCATGATCGGATCGGGCATAATTACCGGATGCCCGGCATCAATGCGGCGTTAGGGACCGCCCAATTGGAACAGCTAGCGGAGCTGCGCCGGCGCAAACGCGTCCTGGCTGCGGCATATGCATCAGTATTTGCCGGTTGTGAGGGGCTTCGCTTCTTTCTGGAGCCTCCGGATGCGGAAAGCAACTATTGGCTGAATGCGCTTGTACTTGCTGAGGAAAACGAAGCCGGGCTGGAGCCTTTGCTGGAGCAGACACACAGCAAGGGCTGGAATACCCGGCCGTTATGGACACCGCTGCATCTTCAACCGATGTATGCAGGCTGCCCCCGGATGGATGTATCCACGGCGGAAAGCCTGGCACGGCGAATCTTGACAATTCCGAGCAGCGCTGATTTGGGAGGAGAGCATGATTAAGACGAGGATCGGCGTTGTAACGGGAAGCCGGGCGGAATACGGCTTGCTGTACGGGATTATGCGGGAGCTTCAAGCCGCGCCGGAAATGGAATTGCAGGTCATTGTGACAGGCATGCACCTGTGTGGCGAATTTGGCTTGACCTATCGGACCATTGTGGAGGACGGCTTCGAGATAGCCGAGAAGGTAGAGATGCTGCTGGCCAGTGATACGCCTGTAGGCGCGGTGAAATCCGTCGGACTCGGTATGATTGGGTTCGCGGATACGCTGCAGAGGCTGAGGCCGGATTGTATCGTTGTGCTGGGTGACCGGTTCGAAATATGGGCGGCTGCTGCTGCCGCCTATATGGCCCAAATCCCGATTATCCACATCGGCGGTGGAGATGTAACGGAGGGCGCCTTTGACGAAGGGATACGGCATGGAATCACGAAGATGGCCCGGCTGCATTTTGTCACGAATGAGCTTTCGCGTGAGCGGGTGTGCCAGCTAGGTGAGAATCCCGCGCATGTAGTCAATGTAGGGCACCCCGGAATCGAGAGAATACTGCACATGCCTCTTTTGAATCGTGAGGAAGTGCAAAGGAAGCTGGGCTTCCGGCTCCGGGCCAGAAATGTGCTGGTGACGTATCATCCGGAGACACTCGGCGGGAAGGAAGCGGAGGCCGATATGGAGCAATTGCTCGAAGCCCTTGACCGGCTGGGGGACGGGACCGGAATTTTAATGACAAGGCCGAATGCGGACCCGGGCGGAAGACAGCTTGCCCGGCTGCTGGAGGCATTTGCCCACCGGCGGGAGCATGTCGGTCTCTACACTACATTGGGACAGCTTCTTTATTTCAGCACAGCCCGGTATATGGATGCGGTTGTCGGGAATTCCTCCAGCGGCATTTGCGAGATTCCCGCCCTGCATATACCGACGGTTGACATTGGGGACCGGCAAAAGGGGAGGCTGCGCGGAAATACGGTTATTCATTGCGAGGCCCGGGCCGATGCGATTGTAGCGGCTATCCGGCAGGCCTATGCAATGGACTGCACCCAGGTCGTAAATCCGTACGGCGCTGGGATCAGCAGCAAGCGGATGATGACCGAATTAACGAACTATGCCGCGAACAGGTCGAAGGATCGGCCTAAAACTTTTTTCAGGGTGGGGAACTAGAATGCCAAACGCAAGCACCTTTATCGTTGCTGAGATCGGCGTCAACCACAACGGCTCCGTGGCGCTGGCGAAGCAGCTTATTGATGCCGCCGTATATGCCGGGGCCGATGCCGTGAAGTTCCAATCGTTTCAGGCGGACAGCATGGTAAGCGAGCATGCGTCCAAAGCGGAGTATCAGCGGAAAACAACGGCTGCCGGAGAATCTCAGCGTATGATGCTGCGGAAGCTCCAGCTTTCCGGTGAAGCGCATCACGAGCTGCTTGCATATTGCCGGCAGCGGCATGTTCAATTTTTGTCCACGCCGTTTGATGCGGAAAGTGTGGACTTACTCGTTACGGAGCTGGGCATTCCGATGCTGAAGGTGGCTTCAGGAGAAATTACAAACGCCCCGCTGCTTGTTAAAATGGCCCAGTCCGGCAAGCCCCTCCTGGTTTCGACCGGCATGAGCACACTCGGTGACATCGAGCAGGCGTTGGCCGCCCTTGCCTGGGGATTCACGCAGCCTTCCGGCACGACACCAAGCTGGCCCGGTATGCGGGACGCTTACATATCGGATCGCGGCCAGGAGGCGCTTGCCCGGCATGTGACGCTGCTGCATGCAACCTCCGAGTATCCGGCTCCGGCTCGGCACGCCAACCTGCGCTGTCTGGACACACTGGCAGCGGCCTTCCAGCTGCCTGTAGGGCTGTCCGACCATACGGAAGGAATCGCGGTGTCTATCGGCGCTGCCGCTCGGGGAGCTGCTGTAATCGAGAAGCATTTGACCCTGGATCGCGCTCTGGCAGGGCCGGATCACCGGGCTTCGCTTACACCGGAGGAGTTTCGCCAGTTAGTATCCGGCATCAGACAAATTGAGGAGGCCTTGGGCCGACACGCCAAGCTTCCTACACCCGAGGAGCGGGGCAATGCGCAGCTTGTACGGAAAAGCCTTGTCGCGGCACGCAACATAGAAGCTGGCGAGAACTTCACAGCCGGCAATGTGGCGGTGAAGCGGCCCGGATTGGGGCGCTCCCCTTTTTTATACTGGGATACTTTAAATACTTCAGCCAATCGGCCGTATCGGAAGGATGAGCTGCTCGAATGAACATTGCGATTTTTGGAGCGTCGGGTCTGGCGGTAGAGGTTGCCGATATTTGCGAGCGTCTCGGATATCAGGACGTTGTGCTGCTGGAAAAGGAAGGTGTGCAGAATCGTCCCCAGGAGTATCCGGTACTGGCCGAATCCAGCGCCGAAGCTTTATCGGCAGCGGGCTTTAAGTTCATCATTGCCGTTGGACGGCCTGATGTCCGAAAGCGAATTTATGAAGCGTTCCCGGAGCTGGCTTATGTGAATATCGTTCATCCGGGCGCGGCTCTCGGATCGAGGCAGAAGGCGGGCTTGCTCGGCCGAAAAGGCAATATTGTGTTTGCCGGGGCGCAGATGACCACGGGTATCCGGTGCGGGAGCTTCGGCATATACAATCAGAACTGCACGGTCGCCCATGACTGTATTATCGAAAATTATGTAACCATCGGACCCGGTGCGAGCATTTCAGGCAATGTTCACTTGAAGGAGGGGGCTTATGTCGGAACGGGGGCGGTTATTTTGCAGGGCCGATCCCTGGAAAATAAGCTGGAAATCGGACGCTGCGCGACTATCGGCGCGGGCGCAGTAGTAACTAAGCCGGTACCCGATAACCAGACCGTCAAGGGGGTGCCGGCCAGATAAGCATTCCGCATAAGGGTACAAAAAGGCGGAGCGCTACCAGGCGTGCAGCCCTCCGTCCACATACAGGTTGTGCCCGGTCACGTAGCTTGAAGCGTCAGAAGCCAGAAAAAGCATGGCGCCGACCAGCTCATCGGGGTGTCCCATTCGGCCCATGGGGACCCGGTTGGCATAGCTGCGGACGAAGGTGTCGTTTTGCCCGCTTTCGACTCCGCCTGGAGTCAGCGTATTGACACGGATGCCGTACTTGGCCCAGCGTGCCGCCAAATGTGCAGTCAGTCCGACCACCGCCGCCTTGGAGGCGGAATACACCGCAGGGGTGTTGATGGCCATGCCTAAATAGCAGGAGCCTTCATAAATTCGCTCATCCGGGCCGAACAAGCCATAAATAGAAGACGTCTGTATGATAGAGCCGCCCTGGTTTTGCTTCAGCATATGCTTGCCCACTGCTTGGGCCGCCAGGAACATGCCGTCGACATTGACAGACATTACCTTGCGCCATTGCTCCAGGGAGTATGCTTCAAACGGTGCGAAAAATTGAGCCAAATCTTCGGATTTACTGGCTGCATTATTCAGCAAAATGTCGATGCTTCCAAATTGTGCGGCAGCCTGATCCACCATCCGGTTGACGAAGGCGGGCTGCGTCACATCACACCGGATACCGATGCAGGCTGTCCCGTAGCGGGCTTCCAGCTCCTGTGCAAAGCGGGACACACCATCGCCATCTAAATCCGCGACAACAACCCGGGCCCCGAATTCGGCCAGACCCGCGCAAAACCGCCGCCCCAGCAGGCCGAGGCCTCCGGTTACAATGGCGGTTTTCCCCGCCAGCTGAAACCGTTCTCCATAGCTTTCCTTCCCTTTGCTGCTCATGTACATTCCTTCCTCTTCTGAAGTAAAAAATCAACCATTTGAAAATCCAGCTCGGAGTCGATGTCCATCGATCGTTGCGCAGGCATGATATAAATCCGGGTCGACGTGTGAAACAAACGTTCACACGTAAACAGCCAATCCCTTTCCCACACATAAACCGAAGCGTTGAGATCGTAGGTTAGAGGTGTGTCCTGCCTTCGAATCAGGGGAGGGTCCACAGGCTTGACCAGCCGGACGCTTCCGTCCCCGTTTTGCTCTACCATGTTGAAATAAGGGGAACGGCGGGAAGGATGGCCCGATACGACGTTTCGTGCCACTGAGTTTTCCAGGAGCAGCACGGCTCCCGCAATATCCTCTATCGTTCGCAGAGGAGCGGTGACATCCAAATCGGCAACGGTATCGAAGCTGCAGCCGAGGCGAGACTCGATTTCCGCCGCACAATGCCGGATAGCCGGAATTTTGGGCGCTTCATCGCCTGACAGCTCCGCCGGGCGCATTACAAGCTGCTTTACTCCATATGCTGCCGCAATGTCAAGAATGTCCTCAGAGTCGCTGCTCACTGCAATATGATCGAACAGCCCGGAGCCCTGAGCTTGCAGGATGGAATGGGCCAGGAGCGGCATTCCGCATAAGCTGCGGATATTTTTGTTCGTCACCCCTTTGGACCCGGCCCGGGCACATAGAGTACACAGCCGCATCATCCGATTATCCACCTCCCTAGACGGGCAGACCGCTCCGCCTGCTCTATGAGCTGCAAGGTTTGAAGCGCCTCCCGGCCCGAGCAGAGCTGCTCATGCCGGCCAAGCAGCATGGCCTGATGCTGCGAGCGGTACGTTGTGTCGGCATCACAGAGAAAGGCCTCCGTGTGCCGGCCGATCTGCAGCGTGTGCCGAATAAGGTCTGCGAGGTAGGTTTGATCGGCCGTGTTGACAATGACATGTCTTTGCCGGATACGATCCAGATAGTTCATCTGGACGCTGACAACCGGGCAGCCGCTCGTGCGCAGCAAAAGTGCAAACACGTCCTCGCTTTCAATCTCCAGCGGACTGTGCCGTCCGCCGATGGCGCAGACGCCGGTCCAGGGGCCGAACAGCCATTGAATGTAGTCCAGCTCATGGCTGAGATCGCGAAGCACGCCGCCGCCCTGGCTGCGGTAGGCGGAATAGGAGGTGCGGTAATCACTGTCCCGCCAATCCGGCAAATATTGCCCTGCATACACTTGAACGGAAATAACAGGAGGCTTGAGCAGCCGCTTCAGGCGCTGCAGGACCGGATGAAACCGTAGGTTATAGGCGGTGAATACAGATTGCAAATAAGACGGCTGCAGCAGAAGCGCAGAGTCAAACAGCGGCTTCTCCATTAAAATGGCGCCTTGATAGCCAAGCGTCCGCAGATGCGCCAGGGTCGGGTAATGCTCGTGCGTACGATTGGCCACGACGACGTAGTCCGGCTCAGCAAAGCGAAGCGCCTCCTCTAAGGAAGCATAACAGGGGAAGGGAACGTCTTCCTGGCGGCTGACAACGGCAACCGTGCATCCCAGTTCCTGCAGCAGCCGGCAGTGGCGCCGCCCGATTGATCCGTAGCCCACCACAAGCACATTCACGGGAACACCTCATCATAATCCCGGTTCGCCCGTTCGTAGTCTTCCGGTTGGCCGATATCCAGCCAATATTCTTGAACGGGGAATACCGAAACCGGAAGCTTCAGGTCGGTAAGCCGCTGAAAGAGCTGCGGCATATCTGTTCGGGTATTGGCCGGCAGACGGGAAAGGACGTGCGGATTCATGACATAAATCCCTGCATTCACATAGCTCTTCTGAATCGGCTTCTCCTGCATGCCCAGAAAACGATGCTGGTCGGTTCGGACGAGGCCGTAAGGAATGGAGTACGTGTATTCGCGGATACACATGGTGGCGGCGCTGCCGGTCTCCAGGTGAAATTGGAGGAGCTGCGGGAAATTAAGACTGGTCAGCAAATCCCCGTTAATGACAATCAAAGGCTTGTCGGGAACAGAGGGAAGCAAGGTGAGGGCGCCTGCGGTTCCGAGCTGCTGCTGCTCGCGGAGATATTGAATGCGGACGCCCCATTTGCTGCCGTCGCCGAAGTAATTCTCGATCATCTCGGCTTTATAATGTACAGAGAAGAAGAAATTCGTAAAGGAATAGGCCGCCAGCGACTGCAGAATCGTTTCCAGAATCGGCTTGTTCCCCACGGTCAGCAAAGGCTTGGGACAATCATTCGTTAGCGGAGCGAGTCTGCTGCCGAGGCCTCCGGCCATAATGACGACCCAATTGTCCTGCCGGGGCACCTGAAGCAAATCCTCCAGCGCCTCAATCCCGACGACCCGCCCGTCATCATCCAGAACGGGAATCCGGCGCAAGCCGTGCCGGATCATAAGCTGCAGTACGGCTTCCCGCGATGCGCCTTGGGGAATGGAGGTTGGGTTTGTATTCATGATTTGCTGCACCGGCTCATGCAGCTTGACGCCCTTCAGAATGGCCCGGCGAACATCGCCATCAGTCACCGTCCCCAGCAGGCGCTGGGAAGGAGCAGTAACGATTGCGATTTGGGCTGCGTCTTGTTCGATGATTTGCATCGCTTGTTGAATCGTCGTATGCGGATGAACCGTCATGCTTCCGCAAGCTCTCATAATCATGCCTCCAGATCCGTAAACTGAGCAGGTGATATGTAGCTCCGCCCATATCGAAGGAATAAGGGCGGAAAGCGAAGTTGAGGAGGATTCTTTTGTTGCTTTAAACGGGCATTAGACCGATGCTCTGAAAAATTCTGTCATGCACAAATCAGCAATTGCGCTGGTAACGGTAGCAGTAGCGCTAATGGTGGTGAAGCCCGCAACGGCAAAGGCTCTGGATTGCCCCGAAGCGACACTGGTCATGGTAGCGACAATTCTTGTGCCTCTCCGGAAGGTGAATGTAATCGCAGCGGAGTTGGTAGAGACGTTGGACAGGACACCGGATGCGGCAATCGGCGTAGGGCTTGGTCCGAAGATCAGGCTCGCTAAGGTCGTCCCTGCGCCGACGGGATAGGCTTGATTCGCTAAGCAGACGCTGACGACGGGCTGCTGACAACAAGATGTCGAGCTGGAGCAACTCATGGATGTATTCCTCCTCGTGTAGATTCAGATGCAAGATATCATATGGAGTCGGGAGGAGTTCGGTATAGGTACATGACTTCATTTTGAAATTAGAATGTACATCCCGTGTCATTGAACCAGGGTATGCTTAAAGCGCATTCGCAAGCGGGCTTCCACTTCTTCAAAATGCTCCGCCACCGTCCGGGCGGTGTCCCTCAGGTGTTGAAGCATTTGGTGCTGCAGGCTTGTCATGGCCCGCAATCGTTCGACAGAATGGATTTCACCCAAATCATTTATTTTTTTCTGATAGGCAAAAATGAGATGCTGAACAAAGGTCGTCAGGTTAACCGACGTATATTTGTGATACACGCTGCTGTTATTATGCACCAGCGCTTCAATAAAGGCGGGGATTTCCGTCTCCGGATATTTCTCCCGGAGCAGGCATGCCTTCTCCACAAGCCGGCAGCTTCGTATGTCCTCGGAAGCCATATCGGCCATGTGAAGGAAGCTTTGACGGATCTCGCCCGACCGCTTCAGGAGGAGCTCCACCTTCTCCGAGAGCCGGATTTCCTCCGGGGATGGCATTATTTGCTGGACAAAGTGATATAGTGGAGTCTCCAGAGGCTCCCGGCAAAAGGCTTGAACTGCTTCCTGCAGGGGCATCAGCTCGGTGCCTTCAATGTAAGCTCCGCCTTCGGTAGCATCGATGAAGCGGGTGTCCGGGTATTGGCTGATTTGCTGCTCAAACCACAGCTTGAAGCCCATCCACAGCTTATTCGTGGTGACAGGCTTTCCGTCAACACCCGGCACCTCCCAGGTTTGCTGATTTTGCAGCGCATGGACCTGACTGGCCATATAATCCTCCGTGTAGATGGACTGCGAGCTGTGAGTATGCATATCCCGGCCAAAGGCCAAATCCTGGCCGACAAAAATGATCGGATTTGCCCTGACCCACAGCGCAAATTCAAAGGCCAGGTGAGCCGAGGACGACCCGCCCTGCAGACCGGACCGGTCATCGGTGAGAGCTTCTTGAATCCATTTTCCCGAATGCTCCAGGCTTCGGAAAACCGGAATCCACGGGCCCCGTACAGTCTGAGGAATTCTCGGATCGATCAGAGTCAGACCGAGCAGGGTCAGTTCGGGCGGCAGAGCATCCTTGGCAAAATGAAAATGATACACATTCGGAGAACGCTCTGTCACACTGACAGCATCGGGATAAATATTCCGCTTCAGACATGGGCGCAAAGCCGATTCCGCCGTAAGGAGAAGAGCCTTGCCGCACGCCTGGGCCAGATGGTGAATGTTGCGATCCAAGGAAGGGCCGCTGGAGATAATAAACGCGGGCTTGCCTGCAAAAGCGCCGCGCAGGCCGGATAGTTGAGGGCCACGGACAATGGCCTCCGCATTGTCGAGAATGTTGTATAAGCCAACCAGGGTGTCATGAATGGAATTTCCCACACTGGAGGTCATTAACTCCAAACGGCCTAGCAGCCACTGATGCAGGGCGAAATAGTGCTGCTTCAGGTTACGGTGAGCCAGCCAGGTGAAGTGCGCGCTCAGTCTTGTCGAACGCAGCAGGAAATCCCCGTTCATCATCGCATCGAACTGCTGCTTCATTTGCGGCATGGGGCCGACGATAAAATGAAAGAACGGATCCTTTAATAGAGGGCGAAGGTCCACATGGCACAGCATGGTGTAAAACAGCTCCGGGCTTTGCTCAAAAACAAACGTTTCCGTATACGGCTTTTTGCGTTTGGCATATTCAAGCAGCGGATAGCCGAAGCCGCAGCTGTAAATAAAGCTGACCCTCGTATCGCTGTAATTCAATGTTTGGGCCCAGCGTTCAGCTTCCTCCCGCGGATTTACAAGACTGTTGGTCTGAACCCGCTGCTTCCCGGTGTGTACAATCGCAACGGGCGATCCCTCTTGCGAGGACATCATCTCAATCGTGGTCGCGATGCGTCCGGCGGTATACGGCTCCAGCAAGTTTTTCAGATGTACGGGAAGGAGAACCAGATTCTCTTCCAGAATCGTGCACATGTCCATTGGCCCCCTTCGAGGTTCATTCTGGAGAACTCAGCAGCGGGATCAATTCCATTTCAATGACATCGGTGGCCCGGATGATATCCGACCCGTTCAATGCTTGCAGCACCTGCTCAAGCTTCTCGGCCAGCAGTGTGCAGAGGCTTTCGGACGGTCCCGATCCGTCTGGCTCAGCTTGCTCCAGATAGTCAAGCCATTCAAGACAAGCCTGCTGAAACCAGCCGATCCCTTCATGGTCATCCCCGGCACGCCAGGCATTGCATCCCTGCTGGAGCAGCATTTGAAATATTTCATCCTCAGGATTCATAGGCATCATAGTCTCCTTCCTTCAGGCGCTGCAGAATTAACGGCGATCCTTTCGATAGGAACCACTCCGTGTTGGCTACCGCACTCTGGCTCAGCCATGCTGCCGACTGGTCAAACTGCAGGACAGGCTCCTGCATTTGGGCCGTATCGCCAGGGTGAAACAGGACCTCCGGATTGGAAACAAGCCATACATACCAGGCTTCAATCAGTGATATCAATCGCTGCCGGGAGGGGAAGCTTTCCTGAGTGCTCATCTGCCGTTCCTCCTTTGCTGTACCGATTTTGCCAAGGCGGAGTGACGCCTTACCGGAAAATACCGCTGAATCTTAATCAGATAGGTGCCCTTGCAAATCCCGCCTTCACCGGTGCATTCAATGGTTAAGGAGCGGATGGAGGGTATGTCAAAGGTGACCTGCTGGCCCTGCTCAACGGTGCCGGTCACGACCCGCCCGTAATTCAATCCGATGGTAGCCGTCATTGTTCCTTTGGTATAATTGTGGATTCGTACCAGCCCGGAGGAATGGGCGTGAAACGATTTAAAATACGTTCTCGGCATGCCGTCGCATAATTGAAAAATCGATCCGCATACCTTCTCGCAGGACGCGCGTCTGCGTTTATAGCAGCGTTTTCTATAGGTATGCCGTTTTCCGGCGCTGCCGCAGTTCATTTTGACCACGGTCACTTGCTTGTTGGACTGCGTGATATTGGAGCTTGCGATGGCCATGACAGTAGCCTCCTGTATAATCGCCTGTTCTTATCCAAGTATATTGTGCGGAGGGGATGAACGCCCTAGACATTCGCTCATTCTGGCCGGAAATGGGTAGATGACTCTCCGGCAGCCGCCCAGTATTACGGAGGAGGGAGGCTAGTGCCCGTGCCGGAGGTCCGCCGCATAACAGAGATTTCGGGGGATAGCGATTTATGCTGCTGTACGGGCCGCCTAATTCGTAAATAGGCCATGGACCACGTACTTTTACAGAATGGACCGATATAATAAACAAGAACGGGTAAGGAGGGAGAACATGGATTCCGAGTCGGCATTGATGCCGGGCTGCTTGCAATATGAATCCTCCAACCACTGTTTGCAATGTGAGTGGTTTGTTAATGATGAGGAAACGATTGTATTGTATACGACCAATGAAGTCATCCGGGCATCGGGAACCATTTCCTCTAACCCGGGTTCAACGAGAAAAATTGAGATTCAATTTTTATATGGGGGCGTAGTCGTAGAATCCTTATTTTTGCTTGCAGGCCAGACCACGGCCTTTACGATATCCGGTATGGACCAAATCCGGGTTATCGGTGTACAGGGAGCCAGCGCTATGGGGAAGTTATCTTTAATCCCCTGGTTTATGAGCTCATGAGCCATGGAGTTGCGTGCGGGGGACTGGGAACCGGCTCCGGCTCGTGGTAAACTGGGTTTTATCAGGGCGCGCCGGCGTGGCTTCTGAGTGTACATTTCAGCTGAATCTGAAGCAAAATCAAGGCGGTGCTTCTAAATGATGGGGAGGCTGTACGATGTATGTATTCCAGCATGGAGAGCTGGCTGTTCGTCACGTGAAGCAGGAGGATGAAGGCTATCTCCACAAATGGATGAACGATCCTCAGATTCTGGAGTTTTATGAAGGAAGAGACAGGCCCCACGATATGGCATTAATCCGGGAGCATTTTTACACGGAGGATGAAACGATTCGCTGTATGATTGAGCTGAACCGGGCGCCTATCGGCTATATGCAATTTTATGAGGTGAACCGGCTTACGCTGGCGTCCTACGGGTATTGCGCCGACGGTAAACGCAGCTTCGGGCTGGATCAGTTTATCGGAGAGGCTTCCTGCTGGAACCGGGGCATCGGCCAAGCCGTAATCCGGGCCATGGTGGCGGAGCTGGTGACGAATAAGCAGGCTGAACGCATTATGATGGACCCCCAGGCGTGGAATCTTCGGGCAATCGCCTGCTATGAGCGCTGCGGCTTTAAGAAGGTCAAGCTGCTGGAGGCCCATGAGCGGCATGAAGGAGAGTGGAGAGATTGCTGGCTGATGGAATATAAGCCGGAGCGATGTACATAAGCGTATATATCAGGCCATTCTCATGAAGTATGCGGGAATGGTTTTCTTTTGCATCCGGCTCTCCGGGCGTGTAAGATAGGGACATATTACATCTTAGAGAAAAAGGAGGGGGCGTTGTGGTTTTTGGAGCCCGCGTGTGGAAAACCGGCATAGCGGTTACATTAGCGTTATACATCAGCACTTTGTTAAGCTTCACCCCTCCCGTGATTGCGGCGGTCGCCGCGATTTTTGCCATGCAGCCTTCGATTTACCGGTCCTGGCGCTACTTTCTGGACCAGCTGAAGACGAACATCCTGGGGGCGGTGCTGGCACTTCTGGCCGGCAGCTATTTGTCGAACAATCTGATTGCAATCGGAATGGTATGTATTATTGTCATTATCCTTTGCCTGCGTATGGGGATGGAAGAAACGATAGGTCTTACCTTAGTGACTGTCGTAGCGGTTATGGAGGCCTCGGGGCATTGGACATTTGCAGTCAACCGGTTTTTGCTCTGCTTAATCGGTATCGGGTGTGCGTTTCTGATCAATATTTTGTTCTTTCCCCCGAAGCCGAAGGATCAATTCGAGGCTCAAATCCAGACGGTATTCAATAAAATTTCCTTGCTCCTCCGCACGGTAATCTCGGATGAGATGAAGGAAACTGTATTTCGCGCCGAAAAAGACGCGCTGTTCATTGCACTGCAAGGCTTGGCGGATAAATACAAGCTGATGGAAGAAGAGGTCAAGAAGCTGAAGCGGGCCGCGTTCGGCCGCAAGCGCCAGTTAGTCATCTACAAGCAAATGCTGCGGACATTGTACAAAGGCTATGAAGTGCTGGATGCGGTTGAGGAGCATTTTTTCCAGGCCGCCCGCACGGCTGAAACAAACGTCTTTTTTGACCATCACTTAGAAAAGCTGATCAAGTTCCATGAGCACGCCTTGCTGAAGTTTGAGGACAAGCTGAAGGCCGACAGCCCCATGAGTCAGGAAATGGAAGCGGAGAATGAACGGTTTATGGTTGAGCTTATAGGGCGCTATCAGGAGCGGCCCGCGGGCGCGCTGCGGCTGTCGGTTGTGGCTGCAGCTATTTATGATTACGGCTATCAGGTGGCTCGCTTGGACAGAATCGTGGATCATGACCAAAGCGGCGACCCGGAGGACAAGGATGCCGGGGAAGCGATTTTGAAGAAGCTCGGATTCAAATAAGCTGCGGACAACCATCAAGATTGGAGAAATCAGCAGCAAGCCTTCGAACCCGTTGTAAACCGGAGCGAAGGCTTGCTGCTTTTCGCTGCATGCTTTGATCGGGGGAGGCGGGCTTCACCCGCGATTCGGTCGATCTGCCTTGAATAAATATCACTGAAGGCTCATTGTATCATCGAATAAAATGGATTAATATGGGTGAAGGCGGGGCTTGCCGAGGGAGCTTGACAATGAATAAAATCTGGTTACGTATCGTCTGGATCATTCCCAATGCAGCCATGTATATCAAGTCCATTGGTTGATGGCGCTTTATTGTGATTCATTACGAGGAGCTGCAGGCTGTACGTAGACTGGCGATTTGGCAGCTTATGACGGCAGCGCTAATTGTTGTAGCTGTATATGGCAGCGGCTGTAATACCGATGGATGAAGGAAGGGAAGATTTGAGAACTTGTCTGAACAATACGCTCGCCGCAGCCGCAGAAAAATTGTAGCGGCTTTGACTTTGCTTAATGCGCTAGTGGTGTCCGTCTTGTACTTTATGGCGCCGGAAGGCCTGATGAAATTTATACTTGTCTTCGTCGTATTTTATTGGCTAAGCTATGGCATGTTTTTCGCCGTCGTGAGAAGGCAAATCCGTCATTCCGGCACACGCCGGAAGGCCGGCTTTTTCGACCTGTATACGATGCTGACCATTGTATGCTGCTCTGCAGGCTGTACGATGGCCTTGTATTTGTTTGTGACGACGCTGGAAATATTTTTTCTGGGCGGCTTGTCCTTATTCGCAGGACTTATTGCAAGCGCGATGCAGATTCGGATGAAATATGTAACGAAGTAAGCGCAGGAAGGAGTGCCATATGCTTCACTATCAGGACGAGCTGTTTCAGGATAACCATTTCAACCATCACAATTTCCGGGATCGGGAGCTGATTCGCTGCACGTTTGAACGCTGCAGCTTCATTGACGCATCGCTGGAGGAGGTGACCACCCTGGCTTGCCGGTTTGTGGCGTGCAATTTCGAGGGAGCCGCTCTCAGCGGGTCGATCCACACGGAATCGGCCTTCGTAAACTGCTCCTTTCAAAACGCCAAATTGTTCGCAGCCAAATTCAGTGAATGCAAAATGACAGGATCGGATTTCACCAAGGCGAACCTGAGCGGCGTGACGCTGGCCGGGGGCGACTGGTCTTACACCAACCTGCGGCATGTGCATTTTGCCAAGCAGGATCTGCGCGGAGTCCGGCTTGTTGAGGCCGACCTGATGGGGGCGAATCTGGAAAAAGCGGATCTGCGCCAAGCTGATTTATCCCGTGCCCAGCTGGCCCAGGCTGCGTTGAAGGGGGCGGATTTGCGAGGGGCCGCCATGGAGGGCGTCGATTTTTCCGTTGTCAATGTCAAAGGTGCGAAGATGGATCACCGGCAGGCCATCCTGTTTTTGCAGGCATATGGAGCCAAGGTGGAGTAGTACGGGGACCCAGGCCGCGGGATTCCTGATCCATGTCGCAGATCGCGCTGTAGCGGGCGGGCAGTTTATACAGATTTCCGAGGATTTACTTCAGCTTTATCGGCAATCGATATGCATCGGCGCGTGAAGCAGTAGAGCGGGTGCTCCAGATTGGCCGTTAAAGCACAAGGAAACAGGCTTCAACGGACTTGAGCCCGGAGCCTTGGCTGTAAAAACAGATATATGAAGAAGAACCTCCGTTTCCTGGCGTGCCGGGAAATCGGAGGTTCTTTTGCCTGAATCAGCCCGGTCAAGTCCGTTTGCAACTGAGGGCGGCTTTGGCAATACATTTGTAGAAAAATAAACGTGCATGACACTTTTAATAAAGTTTTAATAAATGGTTTATGGGGGATTCATTTTTGAAGGCTATGATGACGTTGTAACATCAATTCGCCTACAGGAGGAACCTATGAAGAAAAAGTGGGTTATGTTGGGAAGTGTCGTTGGGATAAGCAGTGTAGTCATGGCCGCGACCGGCTTCAGCGCGCTGGCCAGCACATCGGGCTATGAAGCGTACAAATCGGCATTGAAGCAGACAAAGGCCGTCCAAAACGTAACCGTTCAAGCGGGTGCATCGCTGCAGGATAACGGCCTGGAGCTGGTGCGTGCAAGCGGAAATGTCCGGATTGCGGCGGACAACCAAGCGGCAAGCGGGACGGCCGAGATATCGGCAAACGGCGCCTCGCAGTCCGTCAGCTTCTTCAAGCAGGCGGATCAAACTGTGGTCAAGCCCGGCGCAGAGGAGACTTATTACGTGAAGCAATGGGACAAGGCGAAGCAGGGGATGAATAGCGCCCATAAGGATGATCCCGAGGTTTCCGCCCAAGTGGAGACGGTTATTGATGCGCTTCTTGGGAATTTGAAGGATTATGTGGCTGTGGAGGACAACGCGGACGGAACCAAACAAATTTCGCTTCAGCTTGACAATACCCAGCTCCCGGCCGTCGTTAATGCCATTGCCCCCATCGCCATCAAGCACGCGACGAGGGAGCGTCCGATGAAGCAGCAGGGCAGCGGCGCAGAGGAGCTTCCTTTCCAGAAAAACTGGATTCAGGCCGCTGCGCCGGAGCTGACCCAGGATATCAAAATCGAGAACGTCCATTTGAAGGCTACTGTGAATGCCGCGAATTATATCGAGCATCAGGAGGCCGAGGTTACAGTCTCCGGTAAGGATGACAGCGGGGAAGCCCATCAGCTGACGCTGCATGTGGCGGCTGACTTGTCTGAATTTAACAGCACGACGCCGGAAACGATCGATTTGACGGGGAAAAACGTGCAAGAAATTAAAAAAGAGCGCCGCGGGCTCCGTCATACCGCTGAAGCGGGAGCGGAATAAGCAAGGTCTGCTTTTTAACGAGATCATCATTCATAGCTATGCCGCCGGACGGGCCTGTGCCGCGCAGGCTTGTCCGGCGGTGTACTAGATCAAGGGGGAAATGCTCTTGCAGCCAATTCTGGAAACGCATCGTTTGACCAAGACGTATGCCAATCAGCGCGGAATCAGGGACGTGAATCTCCAACTGCATGAAGGCGATATTTATGGGCTGCTCGGCCCGAACGGAGCCGGCAAGACAACGCTGCTGAAGCTGATTACCGGTCTCGTCCGGCCGGACCAAGGAACGGTGGTCTTGTTTCAAGGCGCATACGGCAATCCTTCGGAGCAAGGGCTCCATCACGTCGGCTGCATGATTGAAGCTGCAGACTTTTATGATTTTGTGACCGGTCAGCAGTACTTGGAGCTGGTTGCCCGTTATCATTCGAGCACAGGTCCGGGCGACATTGAAGCTGCTCTGGACGAAGTGGGCTTGAACCATGCGAAGAAGGACAAAATCCGGGGGTACTCGACCGGGATGAAGCAGAAGCTGGCGCTGGCAGCGGCCATCTTGCCGAAGCCCAGGCTGGTCATATTGGATGAACCGACCAATGGCCTCGACGTTGAAGGGATCGTCATGTTCCGGAAGCTCATCACCCGGCTATCCCGGGAGAGAAGCACCACATTTCTCATTTCAAGCCACATGATCCATGAGCTGGAGCAGCTTTGCAACCGGGTCGGCCTGATGACGGACGGGCGGCTCCGCCAGGAAGGGCATGTCTCTGAGCTATTGCAGAATCAATCCCTGGAGCAATACTACATCAGCCAACTGGAGCTGCTTAAGGAAAGGAAGGCGGGTGCATAGCATGAAGGCAGGATTTATCAATGAACTGATGTTGTTGTATTACAGGAAAAAAATAGTGGCATTCGGCGTAATCTCGATCTTGCTGCCGGTTGCAATGAGTCTGGTTCTTACGTCTGTTCAGCCGCTTCTGGGCCTGATTGGCATGACTCAGGGCTTTCCCGTACAGATGCTGACGTTGTATACTGGCATTTGGCTGCCTTTATTTATTATGCTGGTCACAGCCGATTTGTTTCCGGCGGAAATTGCCGGACGGACCTTGAAGCTGGCGCTGCTGCGCCCCAGTTCCCGTCTTCAGGTATTTGCGTCCAAAGCGGCTGCACTCGGAGCGGTCACGGGCGCGCTGCTCGTCCTGCTGGGCCTTGTAACGTTCCTCTGCACCTGGCTGGCAGGAGCTTCCGGGAGCTTGCCGGACGGGCTGAATATGATAGGGGCATACGCGGCGGCTCTGGTGTCTATGCTTGCGTTATCCGCTCTGTTTATTGCTGTGGGGCAATTTTTTAAAAGCGCCGGCGGTTTTATGATCTCCGCCCTGATTTTATACGGCGCCGCCAAGCTGGCTCCTTTTTGGGCCCCGGCGTTTGCCGCTTTCTCGCCGACCGCCTACACCTCATGGCATGAGCTGTGGCTGAGCCCGATCGTAGGAGCCGGGAAGCTGTGGACATCCGGCTTGTTTCTGATTTCCAGCACCCTGTTGTTTTTGGCCGTCGGTTACTATAAATTTGATCGTATAAGCGGCAAGCTCAACTAGAGCGGGTTTGCAAATGACTCCTTTCATAAGTTCATAAGTTCAAGTTCATAAGTTCATAAGTTCATAAGTTCATAAGTTCATAAGCAAATTGAACATAAACGGGGAATTAGAGATGTCCATTCGTCTGAGGCTGTTAATTTCTTATGCGGCCATGCTGCTTATTCCGCTGGTGATGCTGATCATAACAGCCATCCTCCTGGTGATCTTGTTCCGGGGTGATTTTCAGAGCATACAAGAGCAGTACGGCCCGGACAAAGCAGCATTCGAGAATCATGGCGTCATGCGTATGACCAAGGAGCTGTGGCGGACGGCGAATAAAAATCCGTCCTTGCTTGAGGACGCGGATTATTTGTCCGATATCGCCCGGGAGTTCGAGACGAACAAATCGGGGCTGCTCGTACGCAAGGAAGACCGTTTTACGTATATTTCACCCGCTTGGGCGGAAAAGAGCGATTTCTTAGCCCTGCTGCCTGCTTTTCACAGTCCCGGACATATGGAGAAAAAGGAGGATGTCCGCTATAATAACCAAATATTGGATGTAACTCAATACGATTATGTGGATGCCGCTAATCAGCGCAGCAGCATCTCCATCGTGACTGTCGTGAACCCGTTTGCCAGGTTTGCGCAGAAATTTTTCCCGGCGTTGTTTAATACTGCGGTCATTATATTAATCTTAACCCATACGTTGTTGACGTATTTTGTTTCTAGAAGTATCATTAGGCCTCTACAGAAATTGAAAAATGCCATGAAGCGGATGCAGGCGGGCGATCTGGAGTATCCCGTGCAAATCACAAGCAGGGATGAGATTGGACAGCTGGGCCTGGCCTTTGAGCAGATGCGCCGGCAGCTGCAGGAGTCGATTCAGACCCAACTGCAGTATGAAGAAAACCGGAAAGAGCTCATTTCCAATATTTCGCACGATTTGCGGACACCGCTGACCGCGATCCGGGGCTATATTGCCGGACTCGGCGACGGGATAGCGGATACGCCGGAGAAGCGGCGGAAATATATCGATATTATTTCATCCAAAGCTGACGAGATGGATCGTTTAATCGATGAATTGTTTCTATATTCCAAGCTGGATCTGAAGCAGCTCCCCTTCAATTTTGAAGCGGTAGGCTTCCGTGAATTTTTGTCGGGGTGGGCGGGTGACCTCGAATTTGAACTGGGCAAACAAAGCATCCATTTTGACATGGAAATGACACTGGATGATGAGATCACGGTGATGATCGATCGGGATAAAATCCGGCGCGTATTTTCGAACATTGTGGACAACTGCTTAAAATATATGAATAAACCGGAGAAGCAAGTCCGGCTGAAGGTGTTCCGTAACGGGGAGCGGGTAGTCATTGAAATTTATGATAACGGCATGGGCATCGACGAAGAAGCGCTGCCGCACATATTTGACCGGTTCTATCGCGCCGACCCGTCCAGAAACAGCCATACCGGAGGCAGCGGCCTCGGCCTCGCCATATCCAAGCAAATGGTCGAGGGCCATGGGGGCTCGATTCAGGCCCGGAGTGTGAAAGGGGAGGGCACGTGGATTACAATGCGCTTCCCCCTCAGAACGGACAAAGAGGGAGACAAGTGATGAAGCGAATCCTCATCGTAGAAGACGAGCGGCTGATCGCGGAGCTGGAGCGGGATTATTTGGAAGTCAGCGGGTATGAGGTGGATATGGCGTCAGACGGCGAGGAAGGCTTGCGCTTGGGGCTCAGCGGGGCGTATGATTTGATTTTGCTGGACCTGATGCTCCCCATCCTGAGCGGCTTCGAGGTTTGCAAGCAAATCCGGGAAGCGCATGATATTCCGATCCTGATGGTCACTGCCAAAAAAGAAGATATTGACGTCATTCGCGGCCTTGGGCTCGGAGCGGATGATTATATTACGAAGCCGTTCAAGCCGGGAGAGCTTGTCGCCCGGGTCAAGGCGCATCTGGCCAGATATGAGCGGCTGATTGGGCAAAAAGAGACGAGGGATATCATCCAGATACGCGGCTTGCGCATTGATTTTGCGTCCAGGCGTGTGTTTCTGCATGATCAGGAAATTGTACTGACGACCAAGGAGTTTGATTTGCTCTACTTCCTGGCAACCAATCCGAATCGGGTGTTCAGCAAGGATCATCTGTTCGAGAAAATCTGGGGCCTCGATTCGAACGGGGACACACAGACGGTAACGGTTCATATCCGGAAGCTGAGAGAGAAAATCGAGATAGATTCGTCCAAATATGAATATATTGAAACGATTTGGGGCGCCGGGTACCGCTTCCGAATCTGATTCTGTCTTTTTCGGAGCGAAGCAGCCGTCACAGCATGTGATAAACTCGGGCCTAGCTGCAACCGGCCTTATGCTTCATTCGTTCAACTAATATAACTTCTGTAGTTCCAATCATCGGGACGGCGTGTTATGCTAGCATCGATAATAGGAGGAGCGCGTGAACATGAATGTAACTCCACGTATATTACTTTTAACCGCTGGCTTTGGTAATGGACACGTGCAGGCCTCACGGGCTATACAGGAACAATTCCAGAAGCAGGGCGTGCAACAGGTGATAACGCTGGATTTGATGAAAGAGTCACATCCATTATTGAATACCATTATGATATCTTTATATAACAAAAGCACGCAAATCTCCCGGATGGGGATCGACTATTACGGGTGGACATATTATTTAACCCGCGAGTCGGAGTATGATGCGCTCATTAACCGTACGATGAATCAGCTGGGTCGGAAGAAATTAGTCCAAATCATCGAGCAGGAGCGGCCGGATGCGGTAGTCAGCACGTTTCCGTTCGGGTCTGCACCTGAGATTTGCCGATCCATGGGCATACATAATGTGACGGTGCTGACCGATTATGCGCTTCATTCGCGGTGGATTCACCCCAAGGTCGACAAATATTATGTGGCTACGGAGGAATTGCGGCAGCAGCTGGCGGACAAGGGCTTCAGCCGGGAGCAGATTACGGTCAGCGGCATTCCGATCCGCCAGCAGTTCTGCGATATGGAGGCCGCTCCCTTCCCCGAGCATGCTTCGGGCCGGACGATTTTGGTTATGGCGGGAGACGCCGGCATTTCTGCTTATATGGGGGACATGATTAGCGCTCTGCTGACGGTAGGAGAGGCGGAGCATGTAACCGTTATTTGCGGCCGCAACGATCGGCTGAAGCAGCGGCTTGCCGCCCAGTTTCCTTCTCATCCGCGGCTTTCCGTCATCGGCTATGTGAACAACATTCATGAGTTTATGGCGAGCGCGGCCTGCATCGTTACCAAGGCGGGGGGCTTAACCTTAACCGAGGCGATTTCGATGCGCCTACCGATTTTTATATTCAAGCCGTACGCCGGTCAGGAACGGGAAAATGCCGTATATTTATCCGAACGAGGCGCTGCATTTATTTCGAACCATGTGGAGGAGCTTGCAGCACAAATTGAGTGGCTGTTGGGCAGCAAAGCACGTTATGAAGAGACGAAGAAGTGTATGGCGGCGTTCAAAACGCGAAGAGCCGCGGCAGCCATTGTAGATGATATTATCCAAACGATTGCGCAGCCTGTCTCGCTGACCGTATGAGCTGCAGCTGGAAGAAGGCAGAGCCGAGTGCACCGCTGCACGCGGCTCTGTTTGTGTTATATCAGGCTTGCATCGGATAATGATTTCATTTATGATTGACATTACAGTAGGTCAAAAAAAGGAGTGTCATTATGTCCCCCCGTACCAAGGAGCAAAACGAGGAGATACGACTTCAGCGTGTCCGGGAAATTATGAAGGCTGCGGTTGATGTGTATTTGGAGCAGGGCATTACGATGGAAATGCGGGACATTGCCGCGAAGGCCGGCCTGGGCTATGGAACTGTGTACCATTATTACAAGAACAAGCTTATGCTGCTGGAGGATTTGCTATGGCTGGCATTTGAAGAGGCGAGGCTCTTGACAAATAAGGCCATTGCTGCTGACGGGGACTCCCGGCAGCGGCTGCGACGGTATACCTCTATGCTGCTGGGGCATTGGTTTTATGACCGTTCAACGTACATTTTGTATAAAATGATTTGGGAAAATTTCCACCAGGTGCCGGGCGGCCGGTTTCAAATGCTGTATGATCGGTTCCAAACCGATTTGCACGAGCCGCTTGTGCGTGTAGTCCAGGAAGCGCTTGGAGGCATGGAGCCTGAGAGTAAGGCCAACCTGCTGCTCGGCTCGATGATTGGCTGCGCCGGTTTATGGATTCATCACGGCCATGACGAGCCGGATACGGACCAGATGGCTGCTTCATTGTTGGCGGGCGTGCTGGGAAAGGAGCTGCTGTAGGATGATTATTTTGAAATCCAAGGATGAGATAAAAGGAGGGAATGGTGTTTACGATAGAGCCGATGCTGAATTGCGGCTCACCTCAGATGTTTATCGAAGCGGACGGCTGGACAGCAAGAACTATCGATGGCAGGCTGTCGGCGCAATATGAGCATACAGTGGCGATTACAGAAGACGGGCCGCTCCTCCTTACGGATCAATTCCTTTATTAAGGATTAGGAGGAACGAGATTAGCCTGTCTGAACAATCCGGCTGCCCGTTGAATCCGGCTGCCGCTTCTTAAGCTGGGCAAGGCTGTGCGACTACAATAGCGGCGCCAGCAAGGCACAGTGCTCCCGTCTGCAGGCCGGATAAGCCGCGCCCGAGAAACACAACATCCATGGCGGCCACCTCAAGCAGCAGCAGGTTATGAATCAGACTGCGCTTGTAAGCGCGCAGCTGCTTTTGCGTCCTGAAAGCAAGGCGCCCCGCGCATGTGGTCGACCGACCGCGCGGGGCGGATAGAATGGAAGCCGGGACGTGGCTGGGGGGGGGGGACCGCTCGCCGAATCAGTGAATATGGCTGCTTCGATTTCAGGATCTGGCCCTGAAGCCGGTGATCATGACGGAGTTGACATTTTACAACAGTTGGTGTAAAAATAAGATCATTCACATGATGACTCAAATTCACAGACGAGAACGAGTACGCTATTATCCTTGTTCCCCAGAGAGTTGGCCCTGTGCTGAAAGCCAATGAACGAGACATAGCCGAACATCCTCTCCGAGAAGGAAAGCTGAAGCTGATTAGTAAGCTGCCCCGGGCTCCCGCCGTTACAAGGGACACGTATGATTCGTACGTAGCAGAGGTGTCGTCGGTCCGGTTCAACGGGGCTTGACGGAACAAGGGTGGCAGCGCGAGATAAGATCTCGTCCCTTAGGGGACGGGATTTTTTTGTTTTTCAGAGGTCCGCTAAAAAAGAAGACCTAAAGCAACATTTGATGATGAGGAGAGTTATGACAGGATGAGAAAAATTGATGTCAAAGAAAAAGCGAGAGTCCGCGAGCTGCGGGTGCTGGAGCAGTGGAAGCAGCAGGATACGTTCCGCAAATCCATCGAGCACCGGAAAGGGAGACCGAATTTCGTCTTTTATGAAGGGCCGCCGACAGCAAATGGCAAGCCGCATATCGGGCATATGCTGGGCCGGGTCATTAAAGATTTTATCGGCCGCTACAAAACGATGTCCGGCTACCATGTTGTGCGCAAAGCCGGGTGGGACACCCACGGGCTTCCGGTAGAGCTCGGCGTAGAGAAACAGCTTGGCATTTCGGGCAAGCAGGAAATCGAGAATTACGGTGTAGCGCGGTTCGTGGAGAAGTGCAAGGACAGCGTGTTTGAATAC
Source organism: Paenibacillus sp. y28 (assembly GCF_037137075.1). Classification (NCBI taxonomy): domain Bacteria; kingdom Bacillati; phylum Bacillota; class Bacilli; order Caryophanales; family Paenibacillaceae; genus Paenibacillus; species Paenibacillus sp. y28. Next base: position 45,483 of record NZ_JBBBNV010000011.1, on the reverse strand, counting down.
GAGAAGCAGTGGCGCGAGCTGACTGAGGCCATCGCGTACTGGACGGACATGGACCATCCATACGTCACGCTGACCAACGATTATATCGAGAGCGTCTGGCACATTTTATCGGAGATTCATAAGAAAGAGCTGCTCTACAAGGGCCACCGCGTCAGCCCGTACTGTCCGGACTGTCAGACGACGCTCAGCTCGCATGAGGTCGCGCAGGGCTATGAGGATGTTAAGGATTTGAGCGCCACGGTCAAATTCAGAAGCAAGGCCGGCGGCGAGATTTTCCTGGCCTGGACGACGACTCCATGGACGCTGCCCGCGAACGTGGCGCTGGCGCTGAATAAAGACCTGGATTACGTCAAGGTGAAAAAGCAGGGCGAAGTCTATATTGTAGCCAGCAATTTGGCGGAAAAGGTCATGAAAGAGGATTACGAGATTTTATCCTCCCACAAAGGCTCCGAATTCGTCGGTACGGCTTATGAGCCTCCGTTTGGGTATATTAGCGCGGGCAAGGGGCATCTGGTTGTGGATGCCGACTATGTCAGTGACACAAGCGGTACGGGGATTGTTCATATCGCTCCGGCACACGGGGAAGACGATTACCGGACGACCCGCCAGCACGGCATTGATTTCGTCAATGTGGTGAAGGCGGATGGCACTTATGCAGACGAGATTACTGAATTTGCCGGGCGTTTTGTCAAGGACTGTGATGTGGATATCGTCAAGGCGCTCTCCGAACGCGGCCTGCTGTTCTCCAAAGAGCGCTATGAGCACAGCTACCCGTTCTGCTGGCGCTGTAAATCCCCGCTGCTGTACTACGCGATGGAAAGCTGGTTTATCCGCACGACGGCTGTGAAGGAGCAGCTTATCGCAAACAACAGCCAGATCCAGTGGTATCCGTCGCATATCAGGGAAGGCCGTTTCGGCAAGTTCCTGGAAGACCTCGTCGATTGGAATATTAGCCGGAACCGGTATTGGGGGACGCCGCTGAACGTATGGGTTTGCCAGGACTGCGGGACGGAGCATGCGCCGGGCAGCATCCAGGAGCTGAAGGAGAGATCCGTGCAGCCGCTTGGCGATGATCTTGATTTGCATAAGCCGTATGTGGATGATATTAAACTGCGCTGTTCGTGCGGCGGTACGATGGAACGGACCTCCGAGGTGATCGACGTGTGGTTCGACAGCGGTTCGATGCCGTTTGCCCAGTATCATTATCCGTTCGGGGATAAGCAGCTGTTCCAGGAGCAGTACCCGGCCGATATGATTTGCGAAGGAATTGACCAGACCCGCGGCTGGTTCTTCAGCCTGCTGGCGGTATCCACCTTGTATAACGGCAAGGCCCCGTACAAGGCCGTCATTTCGACCGGTCACGTGCTGGATGAGAACGGGCAAAAAATGTCCAAGAGCAAAGGGAACGTCATCGACCCTTGGGAAATTATTGAAGAGTTCGGCACCGACGCTTTCCGGTGGGCCTTATTGTCCGACAGCGCGCCATGGAACAGCAAACGGTTCTCGAAGCAAATTGTCGCGGAGGCCAAATCGAAGGTTATCGATACGATTAACAATACTCATGCGTTCTATGCTCTCTACGCAACGATCGACCGCTATCAGCCGGAGGATTACACGGAGCAGGCGCTTGCAAACGAGCTGGACCGCTGGGTCATCTCCAGACTGAACAGCACGCTGCAGCAGGTGGTAAAGGGACTTGATGCGAACGATTTCCTGAACCCGGCGAAACAAATCGAAGCGTTTGTCGATGAGCTGAGCAACTGGTACATCCGCCGCTCGCGCGACCGGTTCTGGGGAAGCGAGATGAACGGGGACAAAATCGCCGCCTATCAGGTGCTGCGCCGCGTCCTGATGACTCTCGCCCGGATCATTGCCCCTTACGCGCCGCTGATTGCGGAGGATATGTACGGCAATTTGGGCGGACAAGGAAGCGTTCATTTGGCGGATTATCCGCAGGTTGACGAAGCCGCCATTGACCAGGCTCTGGAGAGCGACATGGAGACGGCAAGGCAAATTGTCGAGCTGGCGCGAAGTGTACGGAACGAGACGGGCATCAAGACCCGCCAGCCGTTGTCCGAGCTTATTGTGTCGCTGGATCGTGATTTTAACCTGAGCCGGTTCAGCGAAATTATCCGGGACGAAATCAATGTGAAGCACCTTCGCGTCGAGCAGAGCGACAGCGGGTTCGTCGATTTTACATTGAAATTGAACCTGAAGGCGGCAGGCAAAAAGTACGGCAAGCTCGTCGGACCGGTTCAACAGCAGCTCAAGCAGCTTGACGCGGCAGGAGCCAAGCAGGCGGTGGAACAGGCATATATCGATATGACGGTGGACGGTGAGACGCTGCATATTACGCTGGACGAGCTGCTGGTGGAGAAGGTGGCGAAGGAAGGCTTTGCTTCCGCGTCCGGCTACCAAATGACAGTGGCTCTGAATACAGCCATCACGGAGGAGCTGGAGCAGGAAGGCCATGTGCGCGAGGTTATCCGCGCTATCCAAGACTACCGCAAGAAGCTGGATTTGCCGATTGAAAAGAGAGTAAATCTTGTCGTCGATGCGGATGCGAAGCTGAAGCAGGCGCTGGAGCGGTTCGATTGGCTCTTACAGGAAAATGTCCTGCTGTCGGGTATTCGCTTTGCCCAGGAAGCGGAGATGGAATCCGTTCCGATGGGGGACGGCACGGTTCGCTTGCGTATCGAATAAGCATAAGGCATCCATTAAAATAAACAAACCGTGGAGGAAGCTATGGCTCACATTAGAGAAGCGGCGGCAAGCGATATGGATCTCATGATCGGGATTTGGCTTCGTGGCTCAATTCAGGCCCACAGCTTCATCGACCGGGAGTATTGGATGTCCAAGGCCGATGCCATGAAGAACACCTATTTGCCGATGGCTGTAACCTATGTTTTGGATGAAGGGGAAGGCCCGGTAGGCTTTATTTCCATGGTGGATCATTATTTGGCTGCGCTGTTTATCGACCCGGTGCATTGCCGGAAAGGATACGGCCGGAGGCTGCTGGATGATGTGAAGCGGCGGAAGGATCGGATCGAACTAAAGGTGTACCGGGAAAATGAAGGGGCGCTTGGCTTCTATCTCAAAAACGGGTTTACGATCCGGGAAGAACTGGTGGATGAGCAGACGTCCGCTGCAGAATATGTTATGGTCTGGACCAGGGCACAGTAACAGCGGATTGTGCTGTCCGAGTCAAGAGGACAGTCCCCGGCTTGTATACCAGAAAAAAGCGTGAAGAGCATACCGCTCTTCACGCTTTTCTAACGCGATGCTTGATCTGGGGTGAAAAAGGGGGATAATCTTGAGCAGCTTGAACATCAGGGAGATTAAGCCGCAGGAAGCACCGATGGCGTTACTGCTGCTGGCTGACCCGGAAGAGCATGTCATTGCATCGTATCTTCCCCGCAGCCGATGCTTTGTACTAGAGCATGAAGGGCGAGTAGCAGGCGTGTATGTTTTATTGCCGACGAGGCCATACACGAGCGAAATCGTCAATATTGCCGTAGCCGAGCATCTGCAGGGGAACGGCTTCGGAAAAGCTATGCTTGCTCATGCGATTCAGCAGGCCCGCGCAATAGGCTCTCATACCATTGAAATCGGGACAGGCAATTCAAGCATCGGCCAGCTGTACCTGTATCAGAAATGCGGATTTCGTATTACCGGTGTCGAGCTTGATTTTTTTACCAGACATTATCAGAATCCCATTTATGAGAACGGCATACTGTGCAGGGATATGCTTCGCTTGCAGCAGCACATTGCGCCATAAGATACAAAGAAGAAACGGCCGAGGCAAGGGATTGCTGCAGTCTTTAAAGCCTAATCGTACTTGTCTTCTTCAATCCGCAGCTGATTGTCCAGAATAAGCTCCGCTTCCGTCTCGAAATTCAAATGCAGCGGCGCGGGCAGCTGCTCGACGATGGTTTGAATCTCAGGCAGCTCCAGCAGTTCATCCAGTGTTTGCGGCTTATGCTCCAGCGCTGAGAGCCACTCCCGAAGCTCATCGATAAAAGCATAAAACGAAGACTGGAATTCATCCGCCGTCGGCTCGGCATCATCATGATCCGCCCCCGACATGGCGTTCCAGTTTCTTAGCATCGTATCCATTGCCTGCTGAATCGTTGTATTCACAGGGATTCCTCCTAATGAAGCATGGTGCATATCAATGGTATTGCTTTTATTATAGCAGGATTGTAAAGGTCTGCGTTCTTGGGGATGCTGCAGGGCAGGGACGAAACATTTGCCAACCGGAAGCAGATTTGCGATAATTGCGCATAGAACATCAATGGAAACAGGAGGTGCTTGGTCATGGAGCAACAAATTCTAGCATTCATCGGCTCCTATGCCGATTCAAAGGAACCGGGTCTTTACTCCTGCAAATACGATAGCGCGTCAGGCCGGCTGACGCTGCTGGATCAAGCCCGCGGCTTGCAAAATCCGACATTCGTAGCCGTAAATCGTCAAGGCTTGAAGCTCTACGCGCTGACAGAAGGGTTGAATGCGGATAACGAACGCTGCGGGGCTGCCGCTGCCTATCATATTGATCCAGCTACCGGGAAGCTGTCCTTGCTGAATCAGGAGCATACGGTGCCGGCGCCGACGTGTCATATTGTGCTTGATCAGACGAACCGATATGTGATGGTATCCAGCTACCACGGCGGTATGATTGGCTTGTCCCCGCTGGAGGAGGACGGGCGGCTGGGAGCGGCTTCGGATATTCAGCGCCACAACGGGGCAAGCGTTCTTCCTGTACAGGATCGGCCGCGCGCTCATTCCGTGTTTGTCGACCGCGCAAACCGGTATGCAGGCGCCTGTGATCTGGGGCTGGACCGGATTATCATGTATCAACTCGATTTGGCCAACCGCCGCTTCATTCCCCATGGGGAGGTTCAGGTAACGCCGGGTTCGGGCCCGCGCCATTTTGCGTTTCACCCGTCTTACCGGTACGGCTACGTCATTAATGAGCTGAATTCGACCGTGACCGCTTTCTCATACGATGAGGAGCAGGGCGTGCTGCGCGAGATCCAGACCATCTCCACCTTGCCGGACGATTACCAGGGCGAAAATGCCTGCGCCGACATACATGTATCTCCTGACGGCAAATTTCTTTACGGCTCAAACCGGGGGCATGACAGCATGGTAGTTTACGCCATCGATCAATCCAGCGGCCAGCTTGCTGTCGTGGAATACGCTTCCACACTTGGCGGACACCCGCGCAATTTCGCAGTTTCTCCCGACGGACGCTTCGTGCTGGTGGCGAACCGGGACGGCAACAACGTGGTTTCATTTGCCAGAGATGCCGAAACAGGGAAGCTGACGCCGACCGGTGATGTGCTGTCGATTTCAAAGCCGGTTTGCGTCAAATTTGCGGTGCTGGAATCTTAGGCTTTTGAAAGCTTTCTCTACGGAAGCTCTGCCATCAAATAGGACGGGCAGGCTGCGGAGGAGCTATGCTGCTTAACAAAAAAGCTGCTGGAGCCATAACGGAAATGGTGCTCTCAGCAGCTTCTTTTGAAAATAGAGCGGTCTACTCCAGCCGGTAATCGTCGACCTTCTCGCCATCTTCCCAGATTTCTACGAACAGGGCGTCACAATTATCGAAATCTTCGGGCTTGAAGGCCAGCGCTTTTTCCTCATCTGTTCCTACGTACACATTATCCATTCCAGCTTCGTTAAATGAAAGAATGACATATATTTTCACGTGATTCAGTCTCCTATCTGGTTGGTTTCATTCGCCAAGGCCCATGGCGTGAAGGCTTCCGCTGCGCCGGATCGTTCTCGCTTGCCAAGCAGAGCCGTTATCCGGTATGTAACCCGTGCTTAATGTAAGTATGCCAAGGTTTACCGCTTTATTCAAGCGGATATCCGTCAGTTGCAGCGTGATATGAACACAAGCTGTGCATCAAGTCGCTTTTGAAGCAGGCTGCCGGTAGCCCGGTAATGCTGCCGGTTTAAAATAAAATCATGAATTCTCCAATGATTGGGCAACCTGTTGGAGTATATTCCGAACGACGGGAAGAACCGGAGCCGGGCAATGCGGAGTATCGGGAAGGAAGCCCTGCGAGCCTGAAGCTTAACCAAATGTTCACAGAATCATGACAGATTTGTGTTTGTTCTGACGGGAGGGTGGATTTGTACATGGGATATGATAGCATATAGTTAAATCAGTTGAAGACAGGGAGGACGAACACCCGTGAGTATGGCAAAAAAAAATTCGCTGGAAGCGGCGCCGATTTTCTCCGGTCGGCAAATGCAAAAAATTGTATTTGAAACCATTAAAATAGGAATTATAAAATCCAATCTGATTGCTATGTTTGCCGGACTGAGCATGGCGCTTTTGATCAATAACATTCCCATGCTGGATAAAATCGGTGAAATCACACTGGCGATTATCGGCTCTGCGTTTGTCATCGGGGCGGCTGGAACCTTCAATAACCTGTATGACCGGGATATCGACTTTATCATGGAGCGAACCAAAAACCGGCCGACAGTAACCGGCCAAATGAGTTCCCGGCTTGCGCTGTCCCTCGGGAGCGGGATGTCGCTGCTCGGTGTTGTTCTGCTTTATATGGCATCGCCGCTGTCAGCGTTGTTCGGCTTCTTGGGACTCTTCTTGTACGTCGTGCCTTATACGATTTGGACTAAACGCCGTACCATTTATAATACGGAGGTCGGCAGCTTCTCCGGCGCCGTTCCGCCGCTGATTGGCTGGTCCGCCGTGTCCTCGGATTTGCTTGAGCCGGGCGCGATTGCACTCTTTGTGGTGATGCTGCTGTGGCAGATGCCGCATTTTTACGCGATTGCCATTCGCAGGCATGATGAATATAAAGCGGCCAACGTGCCGATGCTGCCGGTTGTAAAAGGATTTCAAAGAACGTACATTCAAACCAATGTGTACCTTGCAGCGCTGGTGCTGGCCAGCTTCCTGTTCTGGTCGTTAAGCCCGATTATAGTTGCCGTTGCGTTCATTTTAAGTGCCGGGTGGCTCATCATGAGTATTATGGGCTACAAGAAAATGACCTCGGAGAAATGGGCCAAAATGATGTTCATTTATTCGTTGAATCATTTGACCCTGCTGCTGGCTGTTGTTATCGGCTATTCTCTAATTAGACCGTTGTTTTAACTTTTAAGCATGACATGCCGGACCACAGCTATGTGGTCTTTTTTTTGCAGCTATGCTTGCAGGGAAGCTTATTTATTGTGCAACCCGGACCAAGGGAGTTACGTCTACAGTATGAGAAGCTGTAAACCAGACTTTCGCGTGGTTATGTTGGATACAAAATACGATCATCGTTAAAAAAACAAGGAGAAGCTGATGAAGGCACTTCATGAGAAAAAGGTGTATCTCGTTTCAGGCGCTCTGACCTTGCTCACCTGCGCTCTTTATGTCGGGCTGAGAAACAAAACCCATTACGATTTCTTAGTGTGGAACTTGTTTCTGGCCTGGATTCCAATGGCTGCAGCCGGGCTGATCGCCCCTGTACAGAGCTGGCTGAAGGGGAAGCTGAGGCTGCTGCTGCTTGCATCTCTCGGGGGCATATGGCTGCTGTTTTACCCCAATTCCCCCTACATCGTTACGGATCTCGTTCACTTGACGCTGTTAAAAACACGATATAGCGCTGACGGGCAGCTTATCTTTTATTACTGGTATGATTTTATCGTGATTATGTTGTTTGCATGGACGGGCCTGCTGCTCGGCTTCTTCTCCACTTATCGCCTTCAGGAATGGATCGGCGGCATGTATGGCCGCTTCGTTTCGTGGTGCTTTGTGCTTGCCGTGTCTTTGCTGGCCGGCTATGGCATTTTGCTGGGCAGAAAATACAGGCTGAACAGCTGGGAGGTGTTTACCGACAGGCAGGCCGTTCTGGATACAATCCGGCAAACCGTCACGATGGAGTCGGTGCTGTTCTGCCTCCTGTTCGGGCTGTTCATCGCCGTAGTACATGTCACGTTCTATGTATTCCTGCATGGCCTGCGCAAGGTATAGCCATGATGACCTATTTTTAGAACAAAGGAAGGTGCAGCAATGAACGGAAAGCAGCTGGCAGAACGATTTTTGGCGGACAACCTGCTTAACCAGGCTGCTGCTGACTACAATAGCGCAGTGAATCGGCTGGAACGCGCGTTTGGCCGTTTCGTAAGGGGCATCTTAAATGAAGATTTGTTTGCAGTTATGCCGCGGACGCCACAGGAGAAATTCGAAGCGATTGAGCTTGTTCATGAAATGTATAACGAGCTGCAGGAGCGGTTGAAGGATGCTGAAAAAGAGAGATTGCGTATCCGAACATTAACGGAGGAGCTTCGAGCCCGAAAGCTGAAGGGCTTATGCGTGCTGAAGCGCAGGTGGGAGGAGAAGTGGGCGCAGTTTTCCAGCTCAGAAAATGTACGGACAGCGGAGGATTTGATTACGCTGCTGAACGAGAAGCTGGAAGAGGTCGAATTTACCTTCGAGCTGGAGCTTTTGGCATATGAAGTCCGTACGATTACAAGAGGGGATTATCTGATTTCGGGCGAGGTCCGGGCTGAGCTGAGGAGGCTTTTGAGGACGTATGGAGAAGCGTATGGTCAACAGGAGCTGCTAGGGAAGGTGCGCGGGCTCGACTTGTACACGTTTTGAATTTTCGGAGGCGGTGAATCCGGCAATGTGGAATCGCAGTTTTTACTGGATTTCAGCAGGGGGAAGCCGCCTTGCAAAATATTCACAAAGCTTAAAAAAATAAATAATATGCTAAGAAAGGAGTTGACAATTTTCAGGTGCGTAAGATACTATCAACACGTAGTTCATGTTTTGTGTCATTTTTACCAAAGGACAGCAAGGAGGAATGCAATGGATGTAAATGCAGCAAGAGTTGGAAAAAAAGAGCCGGGTGGGCTTCATTTTTTTGACTCAAATTGAGAATGATTATCGTTATTGTGTCAGGTTCGAAGCGGGATTGGGCCTATTTTTTTGGATTATAATTGAGAATGATTATTGATATCATTAACCTTGATTTGGTTATTTATGACATCCGATAGTAGGCAAACCCAAAATCAGGGTTGAACAAATCTTGTCATCTTCGAACCAGAGAACGTTACGCTTGCTGAACAAAATCATTCATTCTCAGGCTTGGGCAGGGCCATTTATACCCTTGCGTCTGCTTGACAGGCAAGAGACATAAGGAAATCCAGGTGTCCTTGCTTCAAAAAAAGGTTCGTTTGTAGAGAGACAAATGAGAGGGAGAGAAGCTATTTTGAACAGGCAATTCAAGAAAATCATGTCGAGCTTGCTTATTGCGCTGGTGCTGCTGGCAGGCATTCCGTTTCAGGCTGCACTTGCAGTAAGTGATGCAGAAACTGCTTTAACAACGTTGACACCTTCCATTCTAGGAGGGAATAAGGTAACGGTCCGCCAATCCATTGCGAATGTCACAGATACCGTTTACCAACAGGTTTACGCATATGAAGCCCTATTTACATTTGATACGGATGAATATAACTACTCTGCTGTTACCAGCGGTAAGACCACGCTTAATAATCCTCAGGCTGCCATGATCGCTCCAGGAAAGTATAAAGTAACGACTGAGGTTTCCAATACAAGCTCGCCGGAAAGTCTGGCTGGAAGCTCAACAAACTTCATTAACTTTGCCCTGGAGTCCAAGACGACTGTGCAAACAATTAATACTACCATTACTGCATCGGACATTTATATTACAAATCAACAGGGCGACAAATTAAAACTGGAGGATGCATCCGTCGTAGTAACGGTCGGTCCTGCTGGCGATAAGACACAGCTTCGGGCCTTACTTGATCAGATAGAAACGGCTAAGCCAAGAGAAGGTATCTGGAATGGCCAGTATCCGGCCGGCACAATGTCTTCGTTCATGAGCACGTTAATTTCAGCAAAGTCAATGGTAAACAGTGGTGCATTTACACAAGCTGCAATTGATACTCAATATACGGCATTATATAATGCGTATCAGGCCTTGCTGCCGTCGGTCATTACGAACAATTCGGTTCCGACACTTCCGGATGGGGAGTACAATATTGATTTTTCAATCTATAAGTATGGAACGAATGATGTTTCGATCATGCAGAGCTACCTGGATCCAACCAGCGGAATATTGCATGTGGAAGGTAACAAGCAGTATTTCTCTTTTACCTTGAATCAGCACAAAGAAATCCTGAGCTTGAAGTCCAAGCAAAACGGCGCGCTGGTTGAAACGGATATTCCGAGTATTGACGTTGCAAACAACAAGCGTATTGTAAAATTCGAAGTTCCGGACATTGCCAAGCATCTGGACGGCTGGGTAAAAATTTATTGGCAATTAACGCCTGATTTCCTCTATGACAGCGAGTATGATATTGAGTACGGCTTCGGCGCGATCGGTATTGCGAATAAAGCGGAGTTGAATGCAGGGATCTCCTCGGCGAAAGCCAACTATGACGCGGCTGTCGTAGGCACGGATGCAGGGCAGTATTCTGAAAGTGCAAAAGCAGCGCTTCTCACAGCTATCACAACGGCGCAAGGCGTAGCTGTCAATGCGGCGGCAGCTCAGCAGGAGACGGATGATGCTGTAGCAGCGCTGGAAGCTGCGGTCCAGGCCTTTAAAAGCTCTGTTGTGCTTGGCGAAGGCACCTATCCGATTAGCTTCATGATGTACAAAGCAGGCACAGATGAGAAATCTGTGATGTATGATTATGTTAACCAAGCAAGCGGAAAGCTCTCCATCCGCGATGGAAAAAAATATGTATCGTTCACATTGAATCAAAGTAAAGAAATTTTGAGCTTCAAAACGAAATTGAATAGCAACGAGCCGCTTGCGGAAACGGCGATTATCGCTTCCGATGAAACCGCGAATACAAGAACCGTTGAATTTGAAGTGGAAGATTTGAGCAGCAAAATCGATGCCTGGGTTAAAATTTACTGGGTTATCACCGAGGGCTTTATTTATGATCACGAGTACGATGTTCAAGTCGCTGTCACGGGCGTAACGATTCCGAGTGCCGGCGATGCTGCCGCATTAGTCGCTCTGATTGCCGATGCGCAAGCCAAGCATGACGCAGCAGTAGAAGGGACCGCAACCGGCGAATATCCCGCAGGCGCCAAGGCAGCTCTGCTGACGGCGATTGCGGCGGCACAGTCGGTTGCAGACGATACGAACGCTACACAAGAGCAGATGGATCAGGCGGCAGCAGCCCTGCAAGCCGCAATAACCTCCCTTACCGGCTCTGTGATTGGTGCTGTATCGAAGGCGACACTCACAACTTCACCGGCAACTGTTTATGGCGGCAACCGGGTTTCGATTCAGAATCGGATTATTTCAGTAAGCGACAGCGCGTTCCAGCAAGTTCACGGATACGAGGCGACATTTACGTTTGATCCGGAGCTTCTAACAATGTCCACCATCAATCGAAATACGAAATATAATATTCCAGTAGCAACCGAGCTTTCACCAGGTGTTGTCAAGATGACCACTGGGGTTCTGGATTCGGAGAATCCGATTGACCTGACGGTTGATTATGCGGACGTGCTTCCGTTCTACATGAGTACGAAGACGACAACAACCGAGAAGAGCACGAGCATCAAGGTTTCCGATATGTGGGTCATCAATAAAGAGGGAAACAGGCACCAGATCGATGGCGAGCTTTCGGCTGCCGTAAAAATCATTCCTGGCGGCGATAAGACGCAGCTCAAAGCGCTGATTACCCGGATTGATGAAGAGCAGATGAGAGAAGGCGTGTGGAACGGCCAATACCCGGCAGGAGCTTTGACCGCAATGAACAGAGCGCTAAACCAGGCCAAAACCACTGCTAACGGCTCCGAAACGGCGCAAGCAACCATCGACCTGAGATATTCAGCGCTGCTGGCAGCCTATGATGCCGCGAAGCTGACTATCATCACGAACAATCCGCTGCCTACGCTGGCGGACGGCCAATATCCAATCGACTTTACCGTATTCAAGGATGGTACGAACGAAGTATCGTTTATGCATCAATTTGTCGATGAGGAGAGTGCCAAGCTGCATGTAGAAGGCGATAAAACGTTTGTTACGTTCACCCTGAAGCAGCATACGGAGAACCTGTCGCTGAAAACCTTGCAAAACGGAACTTTGGTAGAAACCGAGATTCTAAGTGTCGATACAGTCCACAACACCCGCGTGGTGAAATTTGAAGTTGCCGATCTGTCCAAGCGTTTGAATGCGTGGATTAAGGTTTACTGGGACCTCGGTCCTCCGCTCGGCATCTATGATTATGAGTACGATATTGAATTCGGCTTTGGAGCCATTACAACAGCCGGCGGCAGCACGGACAGCAGCGGGGGGAAGAAGAACAGAAGCAAAAGCAGCGGTTCCGCAAGCAGCACTGCGTCTGCACCGGCAGTAACGCTGGCAGACGGTAAATATAACGTGACCTACACGCTGTTGAGCACCGGCACTGGCGAGCAGTCCGCGCTGCAACAGCATATTGACGGCGCAGCATTGCTGGCCGTTGATGGGGATAAGAATTATGTCACTCTTCGCTTGAAGGACAGCAGTGAGATCAGCTCCCTCAAGGTCGTACAAAACGGCGTTGAGACAGAGGTGAAGGTTGTTAGCGAGAATCAGGCAGAGGGCACGCGTGAAATTCAATTTGAGGTTGCAAGCCTTGCATCCAAGGTGAAGATTACAGCGAATATCGGCGGTGAGGAAGTCGTCGCAGAGCTCTTGCTTGCAGCAGCAGACGCGCAAGAAGTGATCGACGATGAACAGCCGACGGACGAGACTCCGGCAGAGCCTGCCGATACGACCGAATCGCCAAGCATTCAACCGGTGAAGGACGTACAACGTCACTGGGCTAAGGAATATGTTGAACGCGCAGTTTCGCTCGGCATCGTTAACGGCTATGAGGATGGAACATTCCGTCCGGACGATGAAATCAGCCGTGCCGAATTTACCGTATTGATTTCACGTGTTCTTCAGCTGGAAGACACAGGATCTGCTTTGAACTATTCGGATCTTAGCCTTGTTCCGGATTGGGCGAAATCTGATCTTGCGAAAGTGGCGGCTGCAGGAATGATCAGCAGCTACGAAGATAACACCTTCCGGGCGGACCGCAGCATTACCCGTTCGGAAATTGCAGTTATCGTCGCCAGAGCCTTGAATCTGCAGCTTGATGATGCGGATAGCTTGAATTTTGCGGATGAGCAGGCGGTTCCACCATGGGCTTATGCTCATGTGGCAGCGGCATACAGCAAAGGCATCATGAATGGCAGAGACAATAATCAGTTTGCTCCGGCTGCAAATGCAACAAGAGCAGAAGCAATCAAATTAATTTTGGCGCTATTGGATGCAAAGTAATTGAAAGAATGGACTGCAGTGGATATGAAATGACTGCGGTCCGGACAGGAGGATACCAGAAAACCGGTATCCTCTTTCTTTTATCGTTATAGATTCGGAATCGGACTTAGCTGTGCACAGGCTAGGTTGTTCTCGTCCGCCGTGGTACAATGAGAGAGACTATAGATTCAGGAGGAGTTTGAATATGCAGGTGTTATTGCTGCTGGGCAGCATCAATATGTTTCTTTCTGTCGTTCTGGGAGCGTTCGGGGCCCATGCGCTGAAGAAGCGGCTGTCTCCCGAGATGGCGGCTATTTATCAAACTGCGGTTCAGTACCAAATTGCGCACGCTTTGGGTTTGATTTTGATGGCTATCCTGGCGCATACGGCTATCCCGAGCGCGCTTGTCATTACAGCCGGGTGGTTTCTGTTTGCAGGTATTCTTCTGTTCTGCGGAAGCTTGTACGTGCTCAGCCTGACGGGCATGAAGAAGCTGGGGGCGATTACGCCAATCGGCGGACTTTGTTTTCTAATCGGCTGGGCGCTGCTTACGGCAGCTGCTGTGCAGGTCTAAGCCCGCAAACCATGAAATAGACTGTAATACAATAACGAGGCTGCTGCCAATTGTACCGATAAAGTCTATACGACGTTTCGGTACTTTTTTATGCCGTCTGATCTCCGGTTCACACCTTATGCCTGATTCGTTTAGGTAATCTTAAGGTTTTGCTTAACCTGGGCTTATATTAGCCGGGTATAATGAAACTGCTCATTGAACGAGGCAGGGCGAGATTTGGATACGAGCGGAGGAGGGTGAACGATGCCGGAAGATGCATACAACGGTTCGATTCGGATTTCGGAGAAGGTCATAGCCATAATGGCAGGCGCTGCAGCTTTGAGTACCCCGGGCATTGCCGGGATGTCCACAGGCAAGGCCGACGGACTAGTAAAAAGACTGAGCGGTAAAAATATGCAGACAGGTGTTGCCGTTGTAATGGGGCAAGGGGAAGTTGCACTTGAGCTTCACGCGTCTGTACACTATGGACATCCAATTCATAAGGTTTGCCGCCAGCTCCAGCGCCATGTTTGCGAATCGGTGGAAACGATGACTGGCTTGACCGTTACGGCGGTCCATGTGAAGGTAGATAACATCGTTATTTCCGCGCTTTGAGCGGATGCGGAACAAGGCTGCCGCAGCCGGATGAAGAAGATTGATATCAGCAGGAGGCCCTATGACGTACAACCTTTTAATTGCGGATGACGAATCCGAGATTATAGAGCTGCTTCAATTGTATTTGGAGAAGGATTATACGATTTTTCAAGCCCGGAATGGCCTCGAGGCGGTGGCTGTCCTGCAAAGGCATCACATTGATCTGGCGATTCTGGATATTATGATGCCGGAGATGGACGGACTGAAGCTGATTAAGAAAATCCGGGAAGCACATCATTTCCCGGTTCTTTTTTTATCGGCCAAAAGCCAGCATCATGATACAATCCTGGGTCTGTCGCTAGGAGCGGACGATTATATCGCCAAGCCATTTAATCCCTTGGAGATTGTGGCGCGCGTGCAGGCGCTGCTTCGCAGAGTGCATCATTTTGACGCGGGGGGCGCTCCCCAGAAGACGGAAGATAAAATTGTCGTCGGGGACCTGGTGCTGGATCGCATTCAATGCAGGCTGTTCCGCGGCGGTGAGCCGGTGGCCCTTACCTCTACTGAATACAAAATTTTGGAGCTGCTGCTGGAGCAGCCCGGACGCGTCTTTACCCGGAAAAAAATTTATGAAGCGGTGTGGCAGGATTACTACGCTCATGAGGACGGGGCGATTATGGTGCATATCAGCAACATCCGTGAAAAAATCGAACGTGATCCGAAGCAGCCGGATTACCTGAAAACGATACGAGGGTTGGGATACAAAATTGAAGCTCCTGAGGAAATATAGAGCCCGGCGGCAGCTGCAAACGTCGCTGACCTGGGATTTCTTTTTGTTTAATCTGATTCTGCTGATCGTAATGGCAGGAAGCACGTTTATGGCCCTGCAGGATGTGAAGTGGAGAATGCAGACCACTCGTATTGTTGACCCCGAGCTGAAGCTGGAAGCCGGAATGTACGTGAACGGCAGCCAGACCCGGACGGAAATTGACCGTCTGCTTCAAGGCAGCGGCTGGCTGGAGGAGCTGGATGCGGACCGCCGCGTCATCCGCGTTCAAGGCCGGAAGCAGGACGAGGTGCAGCAGTATTCCGAAAAGGAGCTGTATGAGCTGCTCTCCAACCGGAACGGACAAGCGTATTATTATTCTGTGGCGGCCCTGGAGAATCGGGGAGACTCGCAGTATTTGCTTCTGAAGCTGCCCCGGAATTATGTCAACATTAATGTGAATGATTCCTTGCGGGAGCCGGGCTTTTACGTGCCGGTATTTTATTACTTGGCCTTCTGGATCATACTTATGCTGCTGCTTATTTTTTTCTACAGCGCCTGGGTCGCCCGGCGTATCCGAAGGCCGCTGCACCAAATATCCCAAGGGCTCAAACGTATGGTCGACGGCAACTATAGCACCCGGATATCACTTGATGCGGAGCAGGAGTTCGTTCAAATTCGCGAGGCCTTCAATTATATGGGGGATGTGATTGAGAACACCTTGGCCGAGAAGCGGCATGCCGAGGAGAGCAAGCAGCGTCTCATTGTGGATCTGTCCCACGACCTGAAAACACCGATTACGAGCATTCAGGGTTATGCTCAAGCGTTGCTGGAAGGACGGGTAGAGGAGCGGGAGCGACAGGTGAAATACATGAGCTACATTTACCGGAAGTCCGCCCAAGTGACCAGGCTTATTCACAACATGCTGGATTTCCTCAAAATTGATTCGCCCGACTATGTCATACGGCTGGAACAGAGCGAAATCGGCGACTTCCTGCGGGAGGTCGTCGCTGATGTGTACGGGGACATCGAGCAAAAAAAGTTCGTGCTGCAGCTTTATATCCCCGATCAGCCGATCTATGCTGTTTACGATGCCGAGCTGCTATCCAGTGTCATCCAAAACCTGATTGGCAACGCGCTAACCTACAATCCGCCGGAAACACGCTTACGGGTGCAGCTTATCCCGGCCGAGACGGAGGTTATTATCGAAATCGCCGATACCGGTATCGGAATTCCAAAGCCGCTATGGAATACCATCTTCGATCCGTTCGTGCGCAAGGATGAAGCCCGGACCGGAGAAGTCGGAACCGGGCTCGGACTATCTATTGCCAAAAAAAACACAGAGAAAATGGGAGGCACGCTGGAGCTTCGCGATCAAGGACAGGAAGTAACTGTGTTCACGATTCGGCTGAGGAGGAAGCTGGACGAGCAGCCACGCTTAAACAGGCGATAGGCGGCGGGTTGAAGTGAATACTCTCCTTAATTACGAGAAATTGCAAGTCCCTGCCGGCTTGGGGCTTGTTTTTATTGTCAATGAGGCATGAGGAAGGACAGGCGCGCTGGAAGCTTTATTTTATCGTAGAAAGTCCGGCGCCGGGGAGCAGTCGGCATAGTAGCTCTATCTTTATATCAACCCAACCGGAAGCGGCAGCTGCGGCAAAACTATTTTTCTGCCCGGCTTTTGAAGCCATATCGGTCGCTGCTTGCAAGTGTCCAAGCGGGTTTGCTCTTGCCCACATATACTAATCTATCTGCGACAGGAAACAGCCGAGAGAGGGCGAATGCAATACATTCTCCAAGGGCGCGTAGGCATCTTCTTGGCAAAAGAAGAGTACGGCCTGACCAGAAGCCAGTTCTTCTGATCGGGGAGCGGGCCGCTGCAGCTTTTATTGCTGAATTCAGTTTTGGCATCCGGGATCGCTTAGTGAGCGGTTCCCCATATAACTTCATATTTACGATCAAATTGTCATGATTTCAAGCAAACAAGCCGGAGGTAGAGCGATGAAGAGAGCGGTTGGGATTTTACTTGACGCTTCGATGTATCACGGTATTCCCCGCAAGAAAACCGGTTATGAACGTATTTCATTGTATAACCGGGCGGCCAAACAGCTGGGCCTGAAGCCGTACTATATGACGCTTGCCCAAATAAATCATACCTCGGCACAAAGCTTTACGTACAGCGGCGGCCGGTATGCCAAGGTCAAGCACCAAATCCCTCCGGTGATTCATAATCGGGCATTCACGGCAACGGCTCAATTACGACAACGGCTTACGTCCCTGGCTAAAAAAAGCGTTGTATTCAACCGGAAAAACCGGTTTAGCAAATACGAGATTAACCGGCTGCTTTCCGGAAATGACCGTCTTCGCAGCTATGTTCCGGCTACCTGGAAGTATTCAAGAGGCAAGCTGGCTCAGGTGCTGAAAAATCGTACGCCGCTTTTTATCAAGCCCGCCAGCGGCAGTGTAGGGGACGGTATTTTCAAGATCGAGAACGCTCCCGGAGGGAAATACTTGATTCGGGGAAAACAAGGAAAGCCTCTGCACAAAACGCTTCAGCAAACGCTTGCCTGTATGGACCGAATGATTAGAGGCAGAAGCTATATTATTCAGGAGGCAATTCCCTTAGCCACGCATCAAGGAAGGCCGTATGATCTGCGTGTCTCCGTGCAGCGCGGCCCCCTGGGATCGTGGCAGGTTACAGGAATGGTCGGCAAGGTGGCTGCAGCCGGGAAGCATGTCACGAATGTGGCCAAAGGCGGAAAAGTTAAACCCTGCGCCAAGCTGTTTCAGGGCAGCGGATTTTCGGAGAAGGCTGTAACGAGGGAAGTGAAGCAAGCGTCCTTGAAAATAGCGGCTTTTCTCGGCAAGAAGCTTCCCCATTTGGCGGATATCGGTCTCGATATGGGGGTCGAGAAGGGCGGGGCTGTCAAATTTATTGAAATGAACGGCCGGGATCAGCGGATTACGTTTCAGAAAGCGGGGCTGGAAAAAGCATTTTATCAGACGTATTTAACCCCGCTGCGGTATGCCCATTTTCTAATGAGCGGGAAGAAGCGCAGAGGTTGACGAAGATGCCTGCAGCAGCGGAATAAATCCGATGAACTTGATATGAAAAAGAGTATTGATTTTTTTCGCGTGACGTTTTATGATAAACTGTAAAGAACGTTGCAACAGTTCGAACCAATTCCATGTAAACAAGTTGTTAAAAACAAAATATATCGATCTTCGGGGTAGGGTGAAATTCCCAACCGGCGGTGATGTTTCTTCACAGAAACAAGCCCGCGACTCCTCGGCCTGTACTTGGCCAAGGACTGACTTGGTGAGATTCCAAGGCCGACGGTAAAGTCCGGATGGTAGAAGATCACAGTAAATTTATCAGGTGCTGCTGACAGCGGCACAGGTAGATTTATTTGATTTGCCCCGTTTTGCGCAGCTTGCGCGAAACGGGGCTTTTTTTACCGAACGCTCCCTGGACTCAGAAGGGGTTAATGAACATGAACAACGCTTCTACATTGACAGCGGTGCATTACAGACGCCGCATTAAACCGGAATTTTGGCTCGTCGTTCTAGGGGCGGCTCTGTGGGGGGTTGACCCGTTATTCCGTATCATTCTCCTGAACTCGCTCACATCCACCCAAATTGTGCTGCTGGAGCACCTGATATTGTTTCTTGTGGCTGCACCGGTGCTGTGGCGGCACCGAGCGGAGCTGCGGGGACTGAAGGCAGCACATTTGGGCGCACTTCTATTCATATCCTGGGGCGGCTCGGCGCTGGCTACGATTTTGTTTACACAGGGGCTTGCTCATGGCGACCTGAACGTCGTTCTGCTGCTGCAGAAGCTGCAGCCGCTGTTTGCGATTATTTTGGCCAGATACCTGCTGAAAGAAAAGCTGCCCCGCCTGTTCGGCAATCTCGTCGTGCTCGCGCTGGCTGGTACGTATCTGCTTACCTTCGGCTGGACGCTGCCGGTTGGCGGACTGAGTGATTTTGTGCAGATGGGCAGCGTGTTGTCCATCGGAGCGGCGCTGCTATGGGGCGGCTCTACGGTGATGGGCCGTTATATGCTGGGAAAAATGTCGTATGAGACCGTGACGGCGCTGCGGTTCATTCTCGCATTGCCGCTGCTGATCGTCATTACAAGCCTGGAGGGGCAAGGCTGGAGCTTCCCGGCCGAGATGTCCCGGAAGGGGCTTGTGCTCCTGAATCTGGTGCTGCAGGCGCTGCTGCCCGGACTGCTCAGCCTGCTTGTCTACTACAAAGGGCTTAGCGGGATCAAAGCTTCTTATGCGACACTCGCGGAATTAAGCTTCCCGATGGTCGGAGTGCTCATAAACTGGGTTGTGTTCCACCAAATGATTACCATGCCCCAGGCAATCGGATTTATCCTCATTTGGCTTACTTTGTATCTGATTTCCAGGCAAAGAGAATAGAAGAACGGCTTCGTTTCCATGATCGGGAACGAAGCTTTTTTTTGCAGTTTCCTGCGGAAAACAGGGCAGGGTTCTCTTTTTATGTTTTATTCTGATAATGCTGGTACAATGAAGGTGATGGAAGATTGTGCAAGTTACTCGTTTGATAAATAGGGGAAGAGAGATGATGTTTACATCGTTCAAGACATGATGATCCTATAATCCAAATGAGGAGCGATTTATGTGGCAAGGATTCCAGTAATAAAAGCAATGGGACCAATGCTTAAAGAACTGTACCAGAATCCTGAAACGGGATGTATAAGTACAGAGTAAATTTTTTGAGCTGGAGAGGGATCACTTTAGTACAATACTGGAGAACTTACGAAACAGCTTGAGAACTATGCCCGGGGTGGCACTTATCTTGAACAATGGAAAAAATTTAATAAATCGGCTGGAACGGATGGAACAGTAGGGATTTATCGTGAAACGTACATGATTGAACCCGGACAATATGAATGTATTTATGGAAATATGCCTAAATTCGGTATGAGTGGATTCAGATAAGTAATGTAAAGCTAGCCAAGGTCATTAGAGAAAATGCAAGGAAGAATCTGGAGAGAACATAAAGTAGAAAGTCCACCCATAAATCATTTAAGTGCAGGTGACCACACATCAAAATACTGTTTATATGCAGCCGCAATAAGTGGCGCAGTTTAACAGCAGAGAAGATTTTTGACGGATTCAATGGGTAGGAATTAATTGAAATTTTGAAATCAAGAGTATCTGAATATATAGAAGTGCCCGAATAAGAAGCTCTTGTAGCGGCTTAACGGGCTTGATGCATCAATTTTTGGATTTTTGTGTAAATTACTGTACAATAAACGTATAACGGACAGCTTCGCATTTTATAAAATCCAGGGAGGGACCCTCATGAGAGAATTGATTGGCAGAGCGGTCGCATTAGGGCTCGGATTGGCAGTTACAAGTAAGGAACAGGTGGAAAAGACAGTGGAGGAGCTTGTAAAAAAAGGGGAGGTCAGCCGTCAGGAGTCCTCCTCGTTTGTTGACGAGCTGCTGCGTAAAGGAGAGGAAGCACGGGCCCGCATGGATGCGACTGTACAGGAGCGGGTGCAGTCCTTCCTGGAGGAGCAGCACATTGCAACGAAGCGGGACGTGGAACGTCTGGAGCAGCGGATTGCTCTGCTGGAGCAGCAGCTGAAGCGGCAAGAGGATGCGGAAGGCCGGGACCGGACAGAGGAATAGTCCACGGAGAGCGGGTCCCGATGGGCAGGAGGCAGCTTGATGATAGGAAGCAAAAAAATTCGGCAACTGCACCGGTTTAGAAAAATAGGGATGGTGCTTGCCCGTAACGGCTTCGGCTTCATCGCCAGTGAGCTTGGCTTTACGGAGAAGTTTGCTGTCGTGCGGGGGAAGGGTCAGCAGGATATCCATAAGAAGACGCTCGGAGAGCGGATTCGCCTTTTGCTGGAGGATTTGGGGCCTACTTATGTCAAGTTAGGGCAAATTGCCAGCACCCGGCCCGATTTGGTCCCGGCATCGATTATCTCGGAGCTGGAGCGGCTTCAGGATCATGTATCCCCCTTTTCTTATGAAGAGGTGGCTGCTATTATCGAAGCCGAGCTGATGGCGCCGGTGGAGGAGGTATTCGCCGATTTCTGCAAAGCGCCGATCGCCTCCGCCTCCATCGGCCAGGTTCACCGGGCCGTCCTGCATGATGGAACACAGGTCGCTGTGAAGGTGCAGCGGCCTCACATCCGTTCTGTCATTGAGACAGACCTGGACATAATTACCCAGTTCGCCAAGCTGGCGGAGAGCAGGCTGGAATGGGCCCGGCGCTACCGGCTGAGCGATATGATGGAAGAGATAGCCAAGGCGCTGCTGACCGAGCTGGATTACGGAGCGGAAGTGCGGAATGCGGATAAATTCGCCTCCCGAAACCAGATGAAGGACCAAATCGTCATTCCCGGCGTATATGTCGAGTACTCTACCCGAAAAGTGCTGACGATGGAGTTTGTTGAAGGGATTCGGCTGAACGACAGGAGCCGATTGGAAGAAGCCGGGCATGATCGATCCCGGCTGGCGGAGCGCTTCGCGAAGGTCATTTTGCACCAGGTGCTGATAGACGGTTTTTTCCATGGCGATCCGCATCCTGGCAATGTGCTGGTGCTCTCCGACGGCAGGCTGGCGCTGCTGGATTTCGGCATGGTAGGTCGGTTGTCCCCGGAGATGAAGAAGCAGATGGCTGCTTTTGTCATTGCGCTGCGCAATCAGAAATCAAGCGGGGTTATCCGGGCCATATCCAAGATGGGCATCGTGCCGGAGGATGTGGACCGGGCGCAGCTTCGCATGGATGTGGAGGAGCTGCGGGAGAAGTACTACCAGGTTCCGTTCAGCCAAATCCGGCTCGGAGAGGCGGTCAACGAATTGTTCTCGCTGGCGCTTCAGCACCGTATCGTCATTCCGACCGAGATGACGCTGCTCGGCAAGACGCTGCTGACGATGGAAGGGGTCGTCACGGCGCTGGACCCGGAATTCAGCGTTTTCGACGTGGCCGAGCCGTTCGGCCGCCGTCTGATGCGGGATCAGCTGGACCCGCGGGAAATGATGAGCCAGTGGATGGACGGCATCCCGGAATATATGGACCTGGTCATGGAAGCGCCGCATATTCTCAAGGATATGGCCTCGGTGGTCAAAAAAGGCAAAGTCGGGGTAGAGCTGTCTACTCCAGAGATGAACACATTCTTCCGCAAGCTCGATCAGATCAGCAATAAGATGTCGTTCAGCATCGTGCTGCTTTCTCTGAGCATTGTGATGGCCGGGCTGATCATCGGCTCGTCGATGAACCATCAAAGCACGATGCTCTGGAGAATTCCGGTCATCGAAATCGGCTTTGTTATCGCCTCGGTTTTGTTTTTGTGGCTTATTTATGCGATTCTCCGATCCGGCCGGTTTTAGCTCCTTTGAATCCGACATGATAAGCTGGCTTTCGACAAGAAATGTTCACATTTTAAACGAAATGCATTGCTAGTCAACGTATGGTATCATTAGAGAAAACGTAGAAGCTATTTTTGGAGGGAGCACTCATTACTACTAACGTTGTTCTGAATGATGCAATGACCATGCTGCAACAAACAAGCCGGACTTTTTATATTCCGATTAGCCGTTTAACGCCGGGTTTGAAGGAGGCTGTATCCTCCGCCTATTTATGTATGCGGGCCATTGATGAGATCGAGGATGATGCGGACCTCGCAGGGACGATCAAAGCCGAGCTGCTGCAGGGTGTGCACGATGCCATACAAGCCCCCGATATGGCTGAGGCGGTCCAGAAGGTGCTGTCCCCTTATAAGGATGTGCTGCCTGAAGTAACACTGCGGCTTCATGAATGGGCGCTGTTGTGTCCGCCGACCGTGGCGCCGACAATTTACGGTTACATTGCCCGCATGTCCAAGCAGATGGCCGAATGGGTGAATGTCGGCTGGAATATTAAAACGGAAGAAGAGCTGGACGGCTACACGTACAGTGTAGCGGGCATGGTCGGGGAGATGTTATCGGAGATTTGGCTTTGGTATGACGGCACAACCTCCGATATGACGAAGGCGGTTGCCTTTGGCCGCGGCTTGCAGGCGGTCAATATTTTGCGGAACCGGACGGAGGACTTGGAACGCGGTGTCGATTTTTATCCGGATGGCTGGGGCTCCAAGGAAATGCTCCACTATACCCGCCGCAACCTGAAGCTGGCCGACGAATACATTGCTGAGCTGAAGGAAGGACCGGCAATGGAATTTTGCAAAATTCCGCTGGCGCTGGCTCATGCGACTGTGAAGCTGATTTCCGCGGGCGGCAACAAGCTAACGAGAGACACGGTTTTAAAAATTGTGAACCGGATCACCGGATAATTCCGGCAGCCGGTTCATGGAACGAGAAGAAGGGGCCGCTCCGGCAAAGCTGGGGCGGCTTTTTTGACTGTGAACAGCTTCCCGCGAGGAATAGCCGTGTATTTAACAAATAACAGCATGTTCGCCCCCCCAAAAAAATTCCATTCACTACCACCTGCCAGGGGTGCGGAATGTGAGGTGTATGACGGCGGGCAGCGGCTTAAGCCAGAATGGCTTCTGCGTCCTGAACGAGGGAAGCGACAATCTCACCGGCGGTTTGGCCTGTGGTCAACAGCCGGGTTCCCTGGCCGGCCCACAACGACATATAGTCGGGATTATTCTGCCGGGCGGCGGCGCTGCGGATGTCGCGGGTGGCCGTATTTTGTGTCGGGAAGGGCAGGGGCTCCGTCCGGCTGTCCTCCCACTGCTGCATGAAGGCATTACGGAGCCCCCGGGCTGGCCTGCCGGAGAACGCTGTCGTAATCCGGGTGCTTTCTTCGGTGCTCTCCAGCAGAGCCTGCTGATAGGCCGGATGGGCGCCAGATTCCCGGGCTGTCAAAAAACGCGTACCGAGCTGCACGCCCTGCGCGCCGAGAATAAGGGCGGCGGCCACTCCCCGGCCGTCCATGATACCGCCGGCTGCAATGACGGGTATACCGACGTGGTCCGTGATTTGCGGGACCGAGGCGCAGGAGCCGATGTTCGCGCCCATCGGCTCCTGCGAAGCATCGAACGTTCCCCGATGCCCGCCGGCTTCACTGCCTTGGGCCACGACGGCATCACTGCCGGCTTGCTCAGCCAGGAGCGCTTTCTTCACGGTGGTTACCATCGTAATAACGCGCATACCGGCAGCCTTGGCCTCATGCAGCATCTAATGAAGGCCTGCAGCGAGCTGGTCTTAAACGAATCCTTGCGTGTAATAAACTCGGTTTGCATGCAGCGCATGGAGCCAGGGAGTGTGTAGCGCGGAGGATGCCTTCCTCCACCTGCTTGCTGACGACGGTGCGGGGCAGCATAGAGATGCCCAGTCCCGCAGCGACTCCGCCGAGGATTGCTTCAAGTGTGCCAAATTCCATGATGACCGGCTGCGCAAGCCCGCTGGAACGCAGCCACCGCTCCAGAGCATCACGATAAGAGCAGCCGGGGCTGAACACCAGAATCGGCCGGGTGACAGCTTCCTCGATTGATCCGACGGATGCCGCGGCAGCGATGATCAGCTCCTCCTGAAAAGCCGGAACGGATTGAAGCTCCGGGTGATTGCACTCACAGCCGATAAAAGCTTGTCCATCAAAAATTGCGTATGCCCGGTCATCAAGGCCAGCTGTACGCCCCGCCATTTTGGTTGATGGGCATCCGTTATGTGCTGGCGGGCGGCTTACTGGCACTGCTGGCGGTAAGGAGGCCGCGGCCGCGCGGGAGCAAGCAGTGGCTGCAGGCAGGGATTATCGGCCTGTTTCAATCCGCGGGCGTTATGGGCTGCGTCTACTTCAGCATGCGCTGGATTACCTCCGGCGAATCCGCCATCATTACGTTTATAAACCCGATGCTGGTCATTGTACTGGGCACGCTGTTTACAGGCGCTGTGTACAGCAAGCTTCAATGGCTGGGCGTAGCCGTAGGGTTGTTGTTGCAAGAGAGAGTCCGCCGCGTTTGCCGACAGGCATGATGCCAGAAGCTGCCGATGAAGCACCGGGCATTGACTTTAACTGAACGATCATTTAATATACGGCTATAAATAGAATTGGCGACGGAGCTTCTTATCGTGGCAAGCGAGTCTGAAAAATGAAATGAACATTCATGCGAAGTCACGATGCGTAAGAGCTTCCAGCTTTTAATCAACTTATAAGTGAATATTCATTTATTTTAAATGACAATCCTTTAGAGAAGAAAGAGGTTAACCCGATGCTGCTTATTTCTCTCCTGTTATTTGCCGGACTTGTCCTATCCGGGTTCCTCGTGCTGCGCTTTAACCCCGTGTTCGGCCGGCAAGCGCCGCCGGAGAAACGAGCTGTTTTTGAGCAATCCCGCAATTACGCCGCCGGGAGGTTTATGAATCAGGTGGAGACGCTGATGGACACAAGTGCCGGCAGTATGTTCTCGATGCTGAAGGAATACTTCAAGGGCAATCCGAACAGACGCCCGAGGGAAGCTATTCCGATCAAGTCGCTTCCTGCTGTGGGCCGGAAGGAATCGGCATCGGCAGGACAGCCTCAAATTACCTGGCTGGGCCATTCGGCGCTGTTTCTGGAGCTGGACGGGAAAAAAATTTTGCTAGACCCCATGCTCGGTACGGCTCCGTCCCCTTTTCCCTGGTTCGGTAATCAGCGCTACAGCAAGAAGCTGCCGTTTGCAATCGAGCAGTTACCATGGATAGATGCGGTTATTTTGTCTCATGATCATTACGATCATCTGGATTATCCTTCCATTCAAAGGCTAAAGGATCAGGTCGGACATTTTTTCGTACCGCTCGGTGTAGGCAGCCACTTGGAACGGTGGGGTATAAAAAAGGAGCTTATTACAGAGCACGACTGGTGGGAGGAGTCTGACCTGGGCGGAATCCGCTTGACGGCCGCGCCTGCAAGACATTTCTCGGGAAGAAGCGTCAACGACCGCAACCGGACGCTGTGGTGCTCCTGGGTTATCCGCGGCCGGGAGGCCCATATTTTTTTCAGCGGAGATAGCGGGTATGGCCCGCATTTTCAAGAAATCGGCGAGAAGTATGGTCCTTTTGATTTGACGCTCATGGAGTGCGGGCAGTACGACGAACGATGGTCCACAATTCATATGATGCCGGAGGAAACCGTGCAGGCGCATGTAGATGTACAAGGAAGGCTGCTGCTGCCGATTCATTGGGGGGCGTTTACGCTTGGCTTTCATGACTGGACGGACCCTGTCGAACGGGTGACGAAAGCAGCCAAGCCGAGAGGCATCGCTGTGGCGACTCCGCAGATCGGCGAGCCGGTTCCCATCGGAACAGCCTCATATCCGGCATCTGCATGGTGGAGAGGATAATGATATAGAAAGGAAGCTTATGCCGCGGCGGCGCAGACGATGCTGTGCCGTCTTTTGCTTGTCTCCGCCTTCAGTTAGCGAGTCTCGATGCCATTCGTCATTTGCTGAACGACCCCGAGAGCCTGCAAGAACGGTTCCTGGCTGCCGAAATTTCTTGAATATGACCGTGCGCAGCCCAATCCGGGCTATTGCGGATTCTGATTGTGAAGGAGGTTGAGCGGCGGCTGACGCCATTCATCCGGACAGCAAAAAGAGCCTGCTTCAGGCTCTGACACAGCGGATGAAATGCTGTAAGCAGCAAGGGAACCCGTCGGTCTGCGATGCCGAATGTTTCCCGCTGCGTCTTAGGAAACCGCAGTTTTCTGTTTTTTGCAGTTGTCGGTGCTACAGGCTTTGAAGCTGCCCATGAAATCCAGCCGATGGTCCGTCACCTGGAAGCCGTATTCCTTCTTCAGGCGATCTTCCAGCTCAGACAGCCAGTCATCCTGAATTTCCTCCAAGGCGCCACAGGAGGTGCAGATCAAATGATGATGCATATGTTCATGGTCTTCATGACGCAGGTCATAACGGGCAAGGCCGTCGCCGAAGTTCATTTTTTCCACGATGCGAAGCTGCACCAACAGTTCTAGGGACCGGTAGACTGTGGCCAGTCCGATATGTGGAAACTTCTCCTTGACGCGCATGAACACTTCCTCTGCGCTTAGATGCTCCTTCTCGTTCTCTAACAATACAGTCAGCGTTATTTCACGTTGGCGGGTTAGCTTGTAGCCTTTGCTTGTTATTTGCCGATTAATTCTCTCAATTTCTTCTGCGATATTCATGCTGGTACGGCACCTCCTTCGATTTCAACGCCTTACGCCTTATCTGCGCTTAGGACTGGTTATCGCAATATAATCAATCATTCGTTTAGAATTATTGTTAATCTAATGTTAGTATAATTTCGGGTGAGATGCAACTGACACTTATTATCATGCTGTCACGCTCTGCGTCCGGCTGGACTGCATGAGTCGTCACTCTTCCCCTAGTAGCAGCCGGTTACAAAATGAAGTTATGCTGCATTCAGCAATGTACTGTCTTTGGCAGGCTGCGGCCGCCGCGCTTATCGAAGCGGGTACATTCGTACATCGTGCCGCATCGCCGTTCATAGCAAATAAATGACGCAGTATAGATAACCTGTAGATAAAAAAGCCTCCGATCGTATGGATTTAATATGCTCTTCCATGTAGTAGACAGCTGTTTATTTCATCTGTCCGCCACATGGGAGCATTTCAGTTTCCATAGCTCGAAGGCCTGCAGGGCGAAACGTATTTAGTTGGATGCGGCGTTTGCATGAACAGCCTGCTGATCGGCAGGCAGCACCTCGTTCAAGCTTCCGGAGCGGTAGCCCTTCAGGTCCATCGTGACGTAAGCATAGCCGATTTCCTTCAGCTTGGCATGAACCGTATCGGCTACGGCCAGAACCTCGCCCAAATCAGAAGCGGGAACTTCGATTCTTGCCAAATTCTCATGCTGTCTGACCCGGACCTGACGGAAGCCAAGCTGAATCAGGAAATCCTCGGCCTGATCAATCATAGAGAGCTTATGCGCTGTAATGGCTTCCCCGTAAGGAATCCGCGAAGATAAGCAGGCGAACGACGGCTTATCCCAGGTGCGCAGGCCGAATTGACGCGACAAATGGCGGATCTCGGATTTTTTGATGCCGGCTTCCAGCAGCGGGGCGCGAACCCCCTGCTCATGGGCGGCCTGAAGTCCGGGACGGTGTTCCCCCAGATCGTCGGCAATGGCCCCGAATACGACATGGTCATAGCCGCGTTCCTTGGCGATCGGGATTAAATGATCGAATAACGAATTTTTACAGAAATAGCAGCGGTTCGTCGGATTCTCGGCATAGCCAGGAATGGCAAGCTCGCTCGTATGAATAACGATATGGGGCGCATGCAGCTCTTTTGCCAGCGCGATGGCTTCTTCCTTCTCCCTTACAGGGTATGTCTCCGAATCGGCGGTTATAGCAAGGACACGATCAGGTCCGAGAAATTCCAGGGCGGCCTTGAGCAGAAAGGCACTATCGACTCCTCCGGAAAATGCGACGACGACCTTCCCCATAGAATCCAGGATCTCGCCAAGCTGTGCGTACTTTTGTTCGATGGGTTGCACTTTCGTTTCCCTCCAAGTCATCATTTATGTCCACCCGGGCCAAGCGGCGCCAGCGGAATGGTCAAATAGGGCGTTCTCCCGGACTAACACAGGCCAATCCCGTTTCGATCCTGTGGAAATCAGGAACAGGGTTCATCATTTGACGTGTATACAAGTATACACGTATACTTATAGAATAACTTTAGCATACCATATGGTGGTGAAAAAAGGAATGAATTTTGTCCCTTCCGGCTCCTCAGCCAGAAACTTAGGACAACAAGCGTACGAAACCCTTCGGGATTCGATTATAACACTGCAGCTTGAACCCGGACAAACGATTTATGAAAGCGAAGTAGCCGATCTGCTGCATATTAGCCGGACGCCTATCCGGGATGCGTTCCATCTGCTCATTTCCGAACGGCTTATTGAAGTGCTTCCGCAGCGTACCAAGCAGGTGGCATGCATATCGGAATGGAAGGTCAAAGAAAGCAGCTTTGTCCGTCTGAGTCTGGAGAGCAGCGCCTTCAAGCTTGCGGCCAGGCAGTGGGGCAGTACACCCGCCTGCATGAAGGCCGAGAGGCAAATCGGCGTCATACTGGAGGAGCAGAGCGAAGCTGCGGAGCAGCAGAATGTCATTGAGTTCCTCCGTCTGGATGAGGCGTTTCACCACTGCGTCCTTCAACTGGCGGGCAACGGCACGCTACTAGAAGTCGTATACCAGATGCGCGGCCATCTCAACCGCTTCCGCTTTCTCGCTATGAAAGAGCTGGTCCTGACCAAGCATTTGGTGCACGAGCACCATGAGCTGTTCCAATGCTTAAAGAGCAAGGATGAGAGCGGAGTCGCACAGCTCCTGGAGCTTCACCTGGGCAAGCTCGATTCAGAAATTCCGCCGCTGCGCGAGCGGTTCCCCACTTATTTTCGCGATTAATTGGCCTATTGTTGTACAAGAGCGGCCTCACAGAAGGTCTGAATTGAATCTGCAGCGCCTAAAAGCGCAAAAAAAGCTTGCTGCGGCAGGCTTTTTTTGACCCTTGTTGACCAAACCCGTCAAATCGTGATCCGTGTCGGCGGGGGGGCGGTGTGAAGCGGCGGGAGCCGAATCTTTTTCCGTGCTACTGCATAACCGTGTTCGGTCGATTATACGCGAGCTGTCTGTAGAAAGGATAAATTTTTAAGATAAATCTTAAAGACAAAATCGTCCGCTGCACACGTTCACCTGTTTAAAACAAAGCTCCAATTGCTGCCGGAAGGCTACAGCCTGCGCAAATGGACGCGCTGAATTTTGTGATCCGGCCCTTTTTGTAAAATAAGCTGGGCGCGCCTCTTGGTCGGTAAAATATTTTCGTGCAGGTTGCGGGCGTTAATTTCCTTCCAGATTTGAGCTGCGGATTCACGCGCCTCCTGCTCCGTCTGGTTGGCAAAGCGGGAATGAAAGTACGATTGAGTGTTCTTGAAGGCGGTTGCGCGAAGCCGCAAAAATCGGTCGATGTACCACCGTTCAATATCGCTTTCCTCGGCGTCTACATAAATAGAGAAATCGAAAAAATCGCTTACAAACAGCTTGGCATCCTTGCTCACCTGCAGCACGTTAATCCCTTCCAGAATTAATATATCCGGATTATGGACGACGGCCGCTTCATCCGGCAGGATGTCATAGGTCAGATGGGAATACAGAGGCGCCTTCACCTCCGGATAGCCTGATTTTACATCTCCGATGAATTTGAGCAATTTTTTGATATCGTAGCTTTCCGGGAAGCCTTTTTTGTTCATTAAGCCCCGCTTTTCCAGCACCCCGTTCGGATACAAGAAGCCGTCGGTTGTAATGAGATCGACCTTGCGGTGGTTATCCCAGCGGGATAATAGGGTTTGGAGCAGACGGGCGGTGGTGCTTTTTCCGACGGCGACGCTGCCGGCGATACCGATAATGAACGGGGATTTGGGGGCATGGTGCTGATGGAAACAGGTCGTGCTTTGGTGCAGCTGTTGCGCGGCCACGACATGCAGATGAATTAAACGCGTCAGCGGGAGGTAGATTTTCTCCACCTCTTGAATGGAAACCTGTTCATTAAAGCCTTTGAGCTGCTCCAGCTCCTCCTCGGTTAAAGAGAGCGGAGTATGATCCCGCAGGGCGGACCATTCATTGCGGTTAAATTCTAAGTATGGAGAATATGAAGTCATGTGAGCTCTCTTTCCGGGTGAAATACCTCTATCGATGTTTTTCTGATCTTTCTATATAGAAGGCTGAATAGAAGGCTGATGACCGCCACGTCCGACCTGCCGAAACAGATGGCTCGGGCTGGACGGGAATTCCGGGCCAGTCCTGTCACAGCAGTGCGCTGCCCCTTGAACGTTTCAATCCTATCGCATATTATATGCCTATCCTTGTTTCAGAAACAAGAAAAAACTCGAAATCCTGCACGCATTCCGCGCAGTGCTTGTATGGCGCCTTGAACGGCGCCAGTTGTTCAGGGCTGAACTGAATAAAAAGGTTGACGCTGCTGGAAGATTGCTGTAGATTATCATATCGTATCAAGCATGTCCTACGGAAATAAGTAAAAGCAGCACAACCTAGAAAAGGATGGATGCAGAAGATGGCGGTTAATTTTTGTGCTTCGTGCGGTCATCCAATGGAAGCCCGCGAAATGGATGGCGTGGAACGCAGAGTATGTACAGCGGCCGACTGCGGTTACGTGCACTGGGGCCATTATAGCATCGGCGTCGGAGCGCTGGTGATGAAGGAAGACAAGCTATTGCTTGTCCGGCGGGCCCAGGAGCCCGGCAAGGGCAATTGGACCAATCCGGGCGGATACATTGAGCAGCTGGAGCCGATTGAGGATACCATAGTCCGCGAGGTTTGGGAGGAGAGCGGCGTCCGGGCTCAGGTCAAAAGCATCGTCGCGCTTCGCGATCAGCCGCGCGGCATTCATAATGTGTATATCGCCTTTGAGATGGAGTACCTGGACGGTGATCCGGTACCGGATGGAGTCGAGGTGGACGCGGCCGGATTTTTTACACTGGAGGACATGCAGTCCATGAAGGTGGCCAGCTTCACCAAGTGGCTGGTGGATGTTGCCGTTCAGGGCAAGAGCAAAGGGCTTCTGCCTGACAAGGCTCCGGCGGCCAACGGATTTTTCCGGGTGTAGTGCAAAACCAAACATATTAGGACCCCAGCAAGATTTAAACGGCCCCCTTGTAGTAGACATAGGCCAAACACCCAGGTGTTTAGACCGAGTGACTATAGGGGGCAGGTGAAGCCGGATGCCTGCTAGGACAAAGCACTTCCGCCTGGAAAAGCCGATGTCCGTTCACCTGACGCTGGATTCCGCCCAGGATAGCCGGGAAGATATTCTCCGCAAGGCGGCCGGTATCCGGCAGCAGTTAAATACGGCGGGCTGCGCCTTCCGGACAGAAACGGTGAACGGGACTATTTTCGGAACTCAGTTTGTGGATAAACCGGCCAATCTAATATATTAGATGCGGGGGTAGGCTCTTTACGATGAGAGGAACGACAAGCAGGCGGCTGTATGGCCTTTTGCTCCTGTTTACCGCCGGATACATGGTTTACGTTGTGTATATGAACTTTATCCATGACCCGCAAGCGACGGCTTTTTTGAGTCAAAAAACGAACCTGACACGCACGCTTCACCTGCCGGTTTGGCTGAACGTCATGTATGCGCATGTGGTTTGTGCTTGTATCGCCATGCTGAGCGGGGCGGTTAATTTCTCGAAGCGGGTTCTGAAGCGGTATCCCCGGCTGCACCGGGTCAACGGATATGTATATGTTGCGGCGGTGTTTCTGGTATGCCTGACCTCAGGCTATATGGCTCCCTATTCGACAGGGGGCAAATTAAACAGCGTTGCCTTCAATATGGTCAATATTTTATGGCCGGGAATGACGGTTGTAGCCATTCTGAGAATCAGGCGCAAGCAGCTCGACAAGCACCGCAAATGGATGGTGCGGAGCTACGTTTTTTGCTTCACCAATTTGTTCATTCATCTGATAACGTTCGTTTTCCATGCCTGGACGGGCCTGGCGTATGACATCAGCTATACGTTCGGCGTTTACGGGGCGATTCTGGTCAATTTGCTTCTGGCGGAGCTTGTGATTCGTGTGTTATACAGGACGCCCGCACCCTTACCGCAAGCAGGACAGCTCTGAAGCCGCATGCGGCTTTTCTCACCTCGCCAGCGCACAGCTGGCGCTTTTTTGCGAAGCCGTTCGCTGAAAGCTTAATCCGCCGCCCTACGCAAAAAAGGAGCTGCGGGATGTACTCGGCTTTGATTTTTTCTGGATGCGCTTTGCGCATTGCCGCTCGGTGTTTCTGTTGTATTCCTGTTCTTCACGAATCGTTTGGCTGCTTGAAACGGTCCGGCCTTGGAGGGGATGACCGCGCGCTGCTGTATTCTCGCCCGAATCGGGCATGCTGCGCTCATCCTGCTAGTGCAGCCGTTCTTGGCATGACCAGTCCAGGCTTATTGTTCTTGACTGGTGAATCGGTTAGGAGCTGAAATCCGTGCGCGATGCACGGATTTTTTTGCATGTTCCGGAAGGGGAAGCGATACAAAGGGCAGGCGGATGACAGGGACATTTCTGTGTGCAACGACAATTTGTTTAAAAAATTAAAGAAATCGAGGTGTTTTTGCATCACCTGACACGCTTTCTGATATAATTGGACTAACTTACATCATCTTACAGTTCGGAATTGCCAGAAGCCCTTTAACAGAATACGAGCGACAATGACAAGTGGGTATATTGCTCCTCACGGATTGCAGCATCCTAGCTGTGACCAAAGCTGTTATAGGTTAATTTTTTCGCCAAATTTCACTAATTTTTTAAATGATTCTTGAAGAAAATGTCGAAATTCATCGAAAACATGATACAATTGTAATATTATAGTAGAAAGTAGTGGGTCTTATTGGGTAAGAGCTCGACGTTAATTATTTGTGTGGCCATTGCAGTTTTGCTAATGGCAGTAAATAATGGATTGAATTACAATTTCATCAAACAAACACTGGAGAGCAATCATCAGCGTGAAATTCAATCCATTGCCGAGCATATCCAGAACAGCATCGAGCAGTCCCGAGCGGGCGCCAAGCTGTATGAGGATATGATTGGCGAGATGCTGCGCACAGCCTCCATAGCCATTCAGCACTCTTTGCCGCCCAAGCTGGAGGACGTGACAACCGAGCAGCTGATTCAATTGAAAAATCAGATGAATCTTGAGGATTTATCTTTAATGGAAAAAACCGCCGATGACATTGTCGTCTCCAAATCGACCAATCCGAATCAGGTGGGTATGAGCACGAAGTCGTGGGGGTTGTGGTACAGAGCCTTCACGGAGCTGTTCGAACAGAAGAATGTAACCCTGGACTGGGGGCAAAAGCTGCCTCATTTTTGGTCCGGTCCTTACGAAGTCGCCACTTCAGATACCAAATCGATTTTGAAATGGGGATACTACTATGACGGGACAACGGATTATATTATCGACCCGTTTGTAGACAACTCGAAATACAGGGCGTACCAGAATACAACCGGGACAGATGCAATCATTAAGAATACGCTGGCGGCTTATCCATTTTTATTGGAAATTACAGGGATTAATCCGCAAACCTTCGGTCAGGAAATCAAATTTGACACGCCTAATGGGGAGCTGGAAACCCTGGTGCATCGTCCTTACTTTCTCGGCAGCTATGAGATGAAAAACGAAAGCAAGGATGCCCTTTACGTGCAGACAGCCATAAATTCGAATCAAACCGTCTCCTACCGGGACGTGCTGAACGACAAGCCGATCGAGAAAACGTTTATTCCTATCGCGACGGATGAGCTGCAGGAGGCGCTCGGAATTAATCCGGTCGGTGTGCATGAAACCCGGAATGTGTATGTTCTATGCCTTGTTTCGGATTACAAGCAGGTTGAATCCAGGATGAATCAGGACTTTTATTCGCTGTTGACTACCATATTCCTCATCTCAGCGGGCAGTATTGTTTTGCTGGTGCTGATTATGCGGATTATTGTGAGGTACAGAGACAAGGCTGTCCAGCAAACAGCCAAAACCTATGCCGAAGAAGTGAACCAGATGTTTCTCAACATCCGGGGCCAGCGGCACGATTTTCTTAACCATGTCACGGTCATTCATTCGTTCGTTCAGCTCCAGAAGTACGATGCCTTAAAAAATTATACGCAATCCCTTATCGGGGAGATTGTGACGCTAAACGATTTGATTCAAATCGGACAGCCGGAAATTGCGGCGATTATCCAAGCCAAAATGGTAGAGGCCATCAACAAAAAAATCGAGCTTGTTCATGAATTTGAAAGCATGAGCAAAATCGCATCCGGGGTAAAAGCCGTAGACATGGTACGGATTATCGGGAATCTGATCGATAATGCATTCGATGAGGTTCAGCAGCTCCCGCCGGATCGCCGGTGGATTCGCTGCCGGGGCTGGCTGGAGGGCAAGCAGTTTCATTTTGCCATCGTGAATCCCGTAACACGGCCTCTGACGCCGGAAGAAACGAAGCAGATGTTCAAGGACGGCTTCAGCACGAAGAATGGCGCCCATTCGGGCCTGGGGCTGCCCATTACCAAGCAATTGATTGTCAAGTATAAGGGCGAGATTCAGGTGAAGCCGGAAGCGGAGCAGATTCAATTTCACATTATGATTCCGATCTCCTAAATGTCGGATCAAGGACGAGATTGTCTCCGCCTTGATTCGAGAAAGGCCGGTGGATTTGCAGCAATTCAAACTGGAATAAGGAACTTCTAAGACTCAGGAGCTAAGCGGATGATCCGTACATATTCTCGCGGACGATAGGGGAATAAAGGATTCGGATCATACGTGGAAAACAAGGAGTAAGAGGATGTCCCCGAAAGCTGGGAGAGGGATGCATATCTCTCACGGACAAGCTCATGATGAAGCACGCCTCCGGCAACCAGGAGAAGGAGGAATACACTGGAGCAGATGACTATTTTTGCAATGGGCACTGGGATAGACTCCTTCCTTTTACTGCTTACTACCAAGTAGTGTCCATTCACGCGCCGCCTTATTCATTGCGAGTACCTGCTTTTTTTATTTTGACATCTCACAGGGCAGACGATATAATAATCTCAGAAATTTGCAATCATTCATTTGACAAACAAATCATTGATTTACCCGGAGGAGCCTGCCAACAGCGGGCTCTTTTTGCGTTTTTTTGGAAATGCTGTGGGTAGAGCACAGATGATGGGAGAGGAGAATGGGAGTTGTCTTTACTGCATGCCGCTATACTGCTTCCTTTTATTGCTTCGGCAAGCAGTCCGCTGCTGCATAAGCTGAGCCGTTTCCATACCGGCTGGTTGATGCTGCCTGTGCCGGTGCTGCTGTTTGTTTATTTTGCGTGCCAAATTCCCATTATTTCGCAAGGCGAGGTCCGGAAGGAGACCATTTCCTGGATTCCATCACTTGGAATCGATTTTACGGCCTATTTGGACGGACTGGGGATGTTGTTTGCCCTTTTGATTAGCGGGATTGGCTCTCTGGT
Source organism: Paenibacillus sp. y28 (assembly GCF_037137075.1). Taxonomy (NCBI): domain Bacteria; kingdom Bacillati; phylum Bacillota; class Bacilli; order Caryophanales; family Paenibacillaceae; genus Paenibacillus; species Paenibacillus sp. y28. The sequence goes on along the minus strand of NZ_JBBBNV010000011.1, from coordinate 9,295 downwards.
GATTCTGTATTCCATTTTTTATTTGAAGCGGGGCCAGGAAGCGATTCATTTGTTTTATGTGTATTTGCTTCTGTTTATGGGCGCGATGCTGGGTGTTGTGCTGTCGGATCATATGATCGTGTTGTATGGATTTTGGGAGCTCACAAGTATTTCGTCCTTTCTGCTCATTGCCTTCTGGCATGGGCGAGAGAGATCGCGGTACGGTGCCTTGAAATCGATGCTAATTACGGTGTTCGGTGGGCTGGCGATGCTGGCCGGGTTCATCATGCTGTACGCCATGTCCGGGACGTTCAGCATCAGAGAGCTGATTGCGGGCAGCGGCGGCCTTTGGGACCATGAGCTGTTTCTCCCCGCGATGCTGCTGCTTTTGCTGGGAGCCTTTACGAAATCGGCTCAATTTCCGTTCCATATCTGGCTCCCGGATGCGATGGAGGCACCGACTCCGGTGAGCGCATATCTTCATTCCGCAACGATGGTGAAGGCGGGCTTATACCTTGTCGCCCGGTTCAGTCCTGTGTTTGCCGGTACCTCCGTATGGTTCTGGCTTGTTTCAGGCGCTGGTCTAGTGACTTTGATTTACGGCTCGTACCGGGCAATGAAACAAACGGATTTGAAGGCGATGCTGGCCTTCTCTACAATAAGCCAGCTCGGTCTAATCATGAGCCTGCTCGGGCTTGGATCAGCTGCAGGCAGCTATGCGGGTGCGGAGACTTCGCTGTTTTTTGCCAAAGCGACCACGGCGGCTCTATTTCATCTGGTCAACCATGCTGTGTTCAAGGGTACTCTGTTCATGGTCGTCGGTATTGTCGATCATGAAACGGGAACCCGGGATATCCGTAAGCTGGGCGGGTTAATGGCTGTCATGCCGATTACCTTCACAGCAGCGCTTATCGGGAGCTTCTCCATGGCGGGGCTTCCGCCGTTTAACGGCTTTTTAAGTAAAGAAATGTTCTTCACTGCAGTGCTCAATATTGCCCGTACAGATAGTCTTGACCTGCAGGCGTTACGAATGCTGCTTCCAGTCATCGCCTGGATGGCCAGTGTGTTTACGTTTGTGTACAGCATGATTCTGCTGTTTGCCACATTCACAGGTCGTGCGCAACCAGACCAATCAGAAAAGCAGCCGCACGAAGCGCCGCTCGGCATGCTGCTTCCGCCGGTTGTGCTGGCTTCACTGGCTGTGGTGCTCGGGCTGTTCCCGAATGTGCTTGCCTATTCTATTCTGGAGCCCGCAATGGCGGCGATTCATCCCGGCCTGCTGCAGCCACAGGAGCGGTTCCTTGTTTCGATTTCGCATTGGCATGGCTGGACGGCAGAGGTTTTTATGACAATAGGCGTTGTTCTGGGCGGTACGCTGCTGTTCAAGCTGCGCGGCAGACTAAGGGGAATTCGGGAGCCGCTTTTCCAGCGTGTGACTGTCAACCGGGTCTATGACGAAGGCTTGAGACTGCTGCATAAGGCAGGACACCGCTTGACCGGCACGTATATGACAGGCTCACTCCGGCATTACTTGAGCTATATTCTGGTGTTTCTGATTGTAGCCGCCGGATGGGCGCTGCTGGAATCCGGAGCCATTCTGCTAAAAGAAGGGCGCTTCGCGTCCGTGTCACTCTATGAGGCGACAATTAATGTCGCGCTCATTTTGTGCGCGCTTGCGGTTCCTTTTGCCCGTTCCCGGATGACGGCGATTATTTTGACCGGGGCGGCGGGCTATATGGTCACGTTGTTTTTTGTTATTTTCCGGGCTCCGGATCTCGCTCTGACTCAGGTGATCGTGGAGACGGTTTCCGTGGCGCTGTTCCTGCTTTGCTTCTATCATCTTCCTAAGCTGAAACAAGAAGCTGTCAAGCGGCGGGTCAAGGTGACCAATCTTATGATTGCCCTTGGTGTCGGTACGATCATGACCTTAATTGCGCTAAGCGTCAGCAGCAGCCGTTCGACTGACACGATATCGGAGTACTTCCTGAGGAACAGCTACAAGCTGGCCGGGGGCAAGAATGTTGTGAATGTCATCCTGGTGGATTTCCGCGGCTTCGATACCCTGCTCGAAATTGTTGTGCTCGGGATCGCGTCTTACGGCATTTACGCGCTGATTAAGCTGAGGCTGGAACCGGATAGAGAGCATCCGGCATTGCATGGTTCGGCGTATACGGGGCCGAGCATCGGTGATGGTCATCCTGGACCTGGCATTACAGATCATCCCGATCAGAGCAAGCCTGCAGGCCCTAACCGGCTCCTGGTACCGCATCGGGGAAGAAGTAATGATGTTATTCTGCAAGCCGTGACCAAGGTGACGATGTTCATCATTGTCGTGTTTTCCTGGTACTTGTTATTCGCAGGCCACCATCATCCCGGCGGCGGCTTTATCGGCGGATTGATGGCCTCCGCCGCATTGGTGCTGCTGGCTATGGCCATAGGGACAACCCCTTTTCACGCTGCTGTGCCGCTTGATTTCCGCAAATTCACGGCCACCGGTCTGCTTGTGGCTCTGGTCACGGGAATCGGCTCCTTCCTGTTCAAGGCTCCGTTTCTCAGCCATACGTTTGGCTATGTCACTTTGCCGCTGCTTGGCCGAACAGAGCTTGCAACCGCCATGCTGTTTGACCTTGGCGTTTATATGACTGTAGTTGGCATTACAATGACCATCATGCTGACGATAGGGAGGGATAAATAACGGTGGAGATCTATATGTCCTTATCCATCGGTGTACTGTTTACCGCCGGAGTGTATCTCATTTTGTCCAAAAGCCTTCTGCGCATCATTCTGGGCACGTCGCTTTTGACCCATGGCGTCCATCTGCTGCTGCTGACGATGGCCGGACTTAAGACCGGGGCGGCCCCCCTGCTGGGAGAGAAAGCGGACGCCTATACTGATCCGCTGCCCCAAGCGCTGATATTGACCTCTATTGTGATCAGCTTCGGGGTTACTTCCTTCCTTCTGGTCTTGGCCTACAAAGCGTATCAAAAGCTCGGTACGGACGATATGGAGCAGCTAAGGGGGAAAGAGGATGAATAATCTGCTTGTGCTCCCGCTGCTCATTCCGCTATGTACAGCCGTACTGCTGCTGTTCTTGCCCGGTCGCGTGCTGCTTCAGCGCTGGATAAGCGCTATCGGCGTTTTGCTGTATGCGGCTGCTGCCTGCGCCATCGTTTACCAGGTTCGGACCGAGGGCATCCAGGTGCTTCATATGGGGGGCTGGGCACCGCCCTATGGCATCGTGTTCGTAGCGGATATGCTCAGCGCGCTGATGGTTCTTGCGACAGCGGCGGTGGCTGCGTGCTGCTTGCCGTACGCATTCAGCACGATTGGCGCGGAGAGGGAGCGTCATTCCTTTTATGCTTTTTTTCAATTTCTGCTGGCTGGAGTAAGCGGTTCGTTTCTTACCGGCGATTTGTTTAATTTGTTTGTCTGCTTTGAAGTGACGTTAATTTCTTCTTATGCGCTGATTGTACTGGGAGGAACAAAGCGGCAGCTCCGGGAGTCCCTGAAGTATATCGTAATCAATATTTTGTCCTCCGCTTTGTTTGTTGCGGCCGTCGCTTACTTGTACGGGGCCGCCGGAACCCTGAATATGGCCGATTTGGCGCTGCGTATTGCCGAAACCGGACAAGATGGCGTGCTGAACGTGATTGCCATTTTGTTTCTGATTGTATTTGCTCTCAAAGCCGGGTTGTTTCTTTTTTTCTGGCTTCCCGGCTCCTACAGCGCACCGCCTGCTGCGGTGGCCGCGCTATTCGGCGCTTTGCTGACCAAGGTGGGCTTGTATGCCTTAATCCGCACATTTACTCTGCTTTTTTACCACCGGCCGGATATAACCCACAGCTGGATCGGCTGGATGGCGGCGGCGACCATGATGTTGGGGGCGATCGGAGCTATTGCGTATTCGGACATTCAGCGAATCCTGAATTACAATGTCGTGATCAGCGTGGGCCTTATTGCATTCGGATTGGCAGTGTCCACGGCGGATGCCTTGAATGGCGCAGTGTTTTATCTGCTGCATGACATGATCGCCAAGGCGCTGCTGTTTATGATTGGCGGATTTATTGTCCATGTATCCGGCACAAGCCGGCTGCAGGAGATGGGCGGCCTGATCAAGCGCTATCCCCTGATGGGCGGGATGTGCTTCATTTCCGCTTTGGCGGTTGCTGGAATTCCCCCGTTAAGCGGCTTTACCGGCAAGCTGCTGCTGCTCCGGGGCGGACTGCAGGAGCAGTATTATGGACTGACAGCCATCTCGCTGGCATCCAGTCTTATCGTGCTGTACTCCCTCATTCGCGTCTTCATGCACGCTTTCTGGGGAGAGGAAAAGCCGCGCGCTCTCGCAGCGCCGCTGCCGGGCGGCAGATCCAGTATTCCAGCCGCCGGGTTATGCTTGATGGTAGTCATGATGGGACTCGGCTCTGAGCAGGTATATCAGTTCGTTTCAGAGGCGGGCAATACACTGCTGCAGCCGGCTTTTTATATTAATGCTGTTTTGAAGGAGTAGATGAGAGTGGGCATGCAGATCGTGTTGAATAGTATCATCGCTGTCGTCTGGATATTTCTTCAGAACGAGTGGTCGCTCTCCCAGTTCTTGATCGGTTATGCCGCAGGAATCGGCTGTATCGTGCTGCTGCGCCGGTTTTGGCCGCAGGGGCTGTACCTGGGCAAAGCCTGGGCGTTCGCAAAGCTTCTTCTCCTGTTTAACAAAGAGCTGCTTCTGTCCAGTTGGGCGGTGCTCCGGCATATCGTTCGTCCGCAGCTGTCGATTCGTCCCGGTATTGTCGCCATACCGACCGAACTGGAAACCGATTGGGAAATTACGGCGCTTTCCTGCCTCATCTGCTTGACGCCGGGTACACTGACTCTGGACGTATCTCACGACCGCAGGACACTGTACGTTCATGCAATGGATATTGAAGACGCGGAGCTGTTGTCCCGCCAAATTAAGGACTCGTTCGAAAAAGCGATTATGGAGGTGACGCGCTGATGCTGTTCCATCTGCTTCTTGTGTCACTGGGCATTCTGGCGCTGTCCGCGCTTGGCTGCATGTACAGATTGCTTGCCGGTCCTTCCGTATCTGACCGTATTGCCGCTTTGGATACGATCGGTGTGATCATGCTCGCGATGATTGCCGTGATTGGCATCCTGCTGCGCACATCGGTATATTTCGATTTGATTTTAGTCATTGGCATTTTAACCTTTATCGGCACGACTGCCTTTGCGCGTTATATAGAGAGAGGGGAAGTGATGGAGCATGGAGACGATTCGTTTCATCGGTGAGCTTGGGATTGGCCTGATCGTCCTGATAGGCGCCGTCGTATGCGCATTGAGCGTATTCGGGCTCATCCGGCTGCCTGACGTGTACCTGCGCTCGCATGCGGCGACGAAGAGCGCCACGCTTGGCGTGCTGCTGGTGCTGGCGGGAGCATTCCTTTTTTTCGGATTTTACCTCGGAGAGTTTAACGGCAAGCTGCTGCTTGGCATCATCTTCGTCTTTTTGACCGCGCCGGTGGCGGGGCATTTGAATGGCCGGGCGGCTTATCGCTCCGGGGTTCCGCTATGGCATCAGAGCGTACAGGATGATTTAAAGCGGGAAGCCCGTGCCGGACAAACACAGTCCGCAGAGGATAAGCAGACAGAACCGAGATGAAAAAGGGGGCTTCATAAAGCATGCCGGACCGGATTGCCGAGCTGCCTTATTTTAAAGTGGAACGAAGGATTAGCGGGAAATCTCAACAAACGCTTGTACTGGAACGCCTCAAGGATAAAATTGTGACCTGCCGCCGGGAATTTCCGGTCCGGGATGTGCTGGATATCTCGTACCGGAAGCTGGGCGGTGAGGAAGGTATCGTGTACCTCCATACGCAGCAGGGCGTATTCCCGTACACCGTCAATAAGGAACCCCACAAGCTTATTGATGAATACAAGAAGCTTAGCAAGGGAAGCTAGCGGGAGCTGACCCAACAAATCGAATGAATCTGAAGCTGGAAAAAAGAATTTCGCAAGCATAGAAGGGGAATTCGCGGCTTAAACATCGCTGCCGGAGGCAGGGTTAAACCCTGGTGCCGCACCGTGCACAGCTTCCGGCGTGCGGTGTTTTGCTGTATAAACACGCTGCTTAACAGCGATGAAATAAACGATTGACATGTATAAGCCGCCGCATTATATTAGTTGTACATACAAAATAAGAAGGAGAGGGACCATGGACGACGGCTTTCTGCATAACTGTTTGTTTTTTACCGCGAACCGATTGAGCCGTGCGATTACGAAGATGGCGGAAGAAGAATTCGCCTCGACAGGCTTGACACCGATGTACGGTTATCTGATCCGGCTCGTCAACGGAACCCCGGGCATTACTCAGAAGCAGCTGGCGGAGAAGCTGTCCATCACGCCGTCTACGCTGACCCGCTTTGTCGATAAGCTGGAGGGCAAGCAGCTGGTTCAACGGAAGGTGCATGGCAAGACCGTGCTCGTTTATCCGACTGAGAGGGGCATCGAGCTTGAGCCGGCTATTCGTCAGGCTTCGCGAAGCTTGCGCCTGCGCTACGACGAGCTGCTCGGCAAAGAAGCCGCCGATGAGCTGTCCAGAACGATTGAGCGCACCATTGAACAGCTGGAGGGGTGATGGCGTTAGCCCTCAGTCCCAGCGTGCCAGTAGCAGTGCAGCCGAAGCAGTGCTGCTGTCCGTTCATGAAGGCGGATAACCGTTAGCTTAGCTGTAGGAGCCAATTCACAGACGGAGTGCTTTTTAAAGAATAAAGCATCTGTCGTCAAAGGAATACATAATGAATTATTATGCATTTATATTTGTATGTACAACTAAAATAGATGTTTACTGGAGTGAATGCTATGAATGCAAGCCTGAAAGCATCCCGGTTTTATTACGGCTGGATTATCGTACTGCTGACTTTTATTACATTGCTCGTTTCCGCCGGAATCCGGGCGATGCCGAGTATTCTTATGCTTCCTTTTGAAAAAGAGTTCGGCTGGAGCCGGGGGAGCATCTCCGGCGTCATCTCGGCCGGTATTTTTTTGTACGGTCTCGTTGGCCCGTTCTCTGCGGCGCTGCTGGCCAAGTTCGGGATTCGCAGAATGCTGGTCATTTCGCTGGCGATTGTAGCCCTTAGTCTCGTTATTACCCCGTATATGACGGCTTTGTGGCAGTTCCAGCTGCTGTGGGGCCTGGTGTCGGGGCTCGGGACCGGAATGATGGCGAACGTGCTCGGCGTTACGGTTACAAACCAGTGGTTCGTCAAGCGAAAAGGGCTTATTGTCGGCCTGCTGACCGCCAGCGCAGCGACGGGACAGCTGCTGTTTCTTCCGATGCTGGCGCAAATTACAGTCACCTCCGGGTGGAGAGCTGCGGTGTTTGCCGCTTCGGCTGCGGTTTGTCTTCTGCTCGTGGCGGTGGCCATCTGGATGCGCAATCATCCGTATGATGTCGGAGCGGCGCCGTATGGAACGGAGGAGGTCGTCAAGCCGGCTGAATTTCAGGGCAGCATTTTTATGACGCCGCTGCGTACGCTTCGTTCAGCCCTTGGCAGCAAAACCTTTTGGCTGCTGGGAGGCACCTTCTTCTTCTGCGGCTTCTCGACAAATGGGCTGATCGGTACACACCTCATCGCTGCATGCGGCGATTACGGAATTCCCGAAGTGATGGCGGCGGGGCTGCTGGCTATGATGGGGCTTTTTGATCTGATTGGCACGACGTTATCCGGCTGGTTATCCGACCGTTACGATAGCCGCTGGCTGTTGTTCTGGTATTACGGGCTGCGCGGGCTTTCCCTGCTATATTTGCCCCAGGCTCTCGAATCCAGCCCGATGGCGCTGACGGTGTTCTCGGTTTTTTACGGCCTGGACTGGATTGCTACTGTACCGCCGACAGTCAAGCTGGCTTCGCAGGAATTCGGCAAGGAGAATTCGGGTATGATTTTCGGCTGGGTCGTGGTCGCTCATCAAATCGGCGCTTCCACGGCCGCGTACGGGGCCGGACTGGTCAGAGAGTCACTGGGAAGCTACAGCATTGCTTTTCTCGGAGCAGGCTTCATCTGTCTCGTTGCAGCCATAATGGCGCTGCGTATTAACGGGGCGGGAACCAAGCTGCAGGCATCATAAAGCTTGAGGCTGCTTGGAGGCTTGGAATGGGGGCCGTTTGGAACGTGCGCCAGCCTAAGGCGTGCGTTACTTCCTCCACGAAGAAAGTCAAGACCCTTCGCCGGATTTATCCGCTGACAGGGTTTGCCAGCTTGGACGGGCCTGGGCGATAAATCCTGACGGCATGCTGCAGCGAAACGGGCTGCTCAGCAAAGCGCAGACAGACGAGCTGGAGACTTGGCTGGACATGATTTCGTATGCGGTGATGGTTCTTTTGGAAGGTGACGGCCAGCTGGAGGAGGCGCTATGGGGATACAGGGAGTATAGGAAGGAAAGGGAAGCGAAGCAGGACCAGGTCCTGCTTTTTTTGTTGTTTCGCAGGTTGGCTTTCATTTAAATGATGGGCTTTATCCGATTATAAACGCTTACCCGATAATAAAAGCAACCATGGCTCCGATACCGGCAAGTGTAAACAGGCCTCCACCAATCCGGGTGGATAGCTTATACAGGCCGGACGGCTCTGTGGCATCGCTAGATTTCCAGCTCTCGGTGATGACCCACATCGTTTGAGGGCGGATCAGCATGAATAGACCAATGATAATCAATAGAATTCCAAGAGAAATCACAGGCTCCCCTCCTGACGGAAGTTTGGGTTGGCTTATTATAGCATGAAGTCAGTTGCGATATACAATGATAGTTAGTTGGCGAATGGAATGCGTGTCATATTACGGAAGAGCTTACGTCCAGCCAATGTGTACTGACGAGCTTCTACAGACTGCTGGCCTGGATGCTCCGGCCGGGGAGAACGACGATGAAATTCATTCTTTCAGATCATCCCGTATTTTGCTAAAATCACCTGTAGTTAGAATTTATTAATAACGAATGACGGAGCTTGCAAACAGCAGAACGGGGGACATGATGATTAGAATGGATAGCGATGGTGAAGCATACTGGACGGAAACGGTTGATTGTAAGCGTCTAATAACCAGGTGTATTGAAAAAGAAAAACCCATGGCTCTGAGGATCCACAGGCTCTACGTTATGTACAATGTTGCCCGACTGCCGGACTCCATGGGAGGTACGCATCAAGCAACTCCGGCTGCTGACGAAATGCAATCGCTGGTAACTGCTGCAACAGATAGACTAGATATTTGTACGGGCTCAACCCATTTGCCTTTGCGGTCTCTACGATGCTGTAGATCGCTGCACTTGCGGTTGC
>NZ_JBBBNV010000010.1:0-157206 GCF_037137075.1 Paenibacillus sp. y28 | reverse complement strand
GCAATTTAGGTTCCATTCTCCTCCATCCCTTCTTTAGTTCTTTCAATGGTCACCGTCGCCTTCACAATAACAATTTGGCTTCAGCCCGCTAGTTACTGAGATATAGTGCGCGGTCATAATAGCGGTACGTCGCTTTTTTGTACGTTACCGGCTTGCCAACACCCGGCACGTTGACATTATGGGTAAACTCGATCACCCCTACCACACTGGGACCATAGATGGTCTCTCGGATGGGGACCTGGCCACCCCGGTATTCCGCGGTGGCCGTAAAGGTCCACGGATAGACAGGGAAGCCATCCACACCCTGTGGGGCCTTATCATCCCCGAGGAAAAATAAACCGACAATCTTGAGCGGGACACCAAACATACTGTCCGGCTGCGGGGACAAATCATCCGCATACAGCCGCAAATTCGCCGCTAGAGAGGCCCGAAACTGCCGAGTGCCTAGTTCTTCATCAAAAATCACGCGGCCCTCCTCGACCCCTTTACGGCTAACTACAGCGGCATCATGAGCGGCCCCGATGATGGATGAGTACACTTTATGCTCTCCGACAGACATGTAGCGGTCCTGGACTTGATAGACCAGCATGATTGTCCAGATGAGGGACCAGCAACTCAAGTGGATTATGATCTTCATCCTCCACCCCCTACGGCCTGTACTCGGTCAAAATTTGGCGCGTTGCCCGGTACTCTTTATGGGTCACCCCGCCGAACAATCCAATGGTCTGACGCGGATACGAAATCGAGAGCTCAATCATTTCATCAGAGCTGCCGCGCACTTTTCGCTCCGACAAGCTGGTTGTACCTTCAATCGTGACCTTGACCGGGTTCATCCCCCGCGTCTCCAGCAGAAAGCCCCGGATATCCTCCTGAATCTGCGGAGTGATGTAGCCGCTTGGCGGAACTCGCAGCATGGCTTCGGTCGCTGCCGTCTGGAGATAACTCTCATTTTTTGAGTCCGCATGGTCCAAAATGAGAGCCACGGACAGCAGTGTCATGAAAAACAGAAACACGATCATTTCAAGTGTGAATCGCATAATCTCATACTCCTTCAGACGAGGCTCGATACGCCGCCTGTTGTGTTAGGAATTAATTAAATTCTTCGTTAATGGCATCGATTTTGGTCGATGCTTTCGTGTGAGACGTCTCCGCCTTAGATTTCAATCCCGTGTTTGGCGCCAAGAGCAGCGCAGCCACCAGCAAAGCCGTAATTCCGATACCCAGTACTTTCTCAAACGTAAAATTCATTGATAAAAACCCCTCTCAAAGTTAAGTTTATAATCCAAGATCCATGTCAAATACCCACATAAAGAGGGCAAGTACAAACCAAAGCAGTGCCAGCATGACCCCCGAGACGTTGACCACAAATAGAAAACCATTCAGGTCGTCCTGGCGGCTTTTATAGTTGGCCATTTGTCTTTGGTTAATCGTGGCTTCATTCTGTGCTAACATTTGTGCGCAGGCGGCGTATCCAACCTCGTCCATTTTTTTAAAAAGAGAACAAATAAAGCGAATATCCTCATTGCCCGGATGACGCCGTTTGAAGCGATCCAGCGCCTCTTCTTTCCCCCGCCGCCAATCGTGCTCCAGCAACACGAAATCATCCTGGAGAATTTGCATATAGGGACGAAACTCGCGGATGATGGCCGTCACGGACTGCTCTGACTCGCTTTGCATTTCATTTCGCAGCAGCTGCATCAGCAGGGATGAATCCCGGTTTACCCTATGGCGCTGAAATCGTTGAAACAACGGGGCAATCAGGACACTAAATGGGCCAGGACCAGGGGTCAGAAACAGAAAGACTACAGCCACAACCACAAGCGGTCGCCAAAGCCCCTCGTCATAGTAGGCAACCAAAACATAAACCAACAGAAGCCCGCACAGCACATCCCGTATCATCTTCAGTGTTGGCACGGTAATGTATTTGCGCCACCCCATCGTCTCCAGCAGTTCGTCCGCTTTACTGGATGCATAGAACCGCCGGCCATATTGGACCGGGTATAACATCCCCCAGCGTAAACTTTGGCGAAGCCCGATCAGTACCGCATCCCTTTTCCCGGCATCAATCGAAATCAGTAACAGCACCGGGGCCAGTAGAAAGAAGAAGAGTCCGGCAAACAACAGGACTTGTACCCCATGAATCGAAAACCATTGAAGTATCACATTCGCTCCTCCTTCTTACAGGTCCAGTTTCCGTTTGCCCAGGATTAGGTTTAAGGATAACGCAAGGAATGCCATCAAAATGGAGGCAATAAAAACGTTCATTTGACTTGGAATTTCATACAAATAGTAATGCTTTTTCTGCATCAGAAACTCCCCAGCCATATAGGAGGCACCATATAAGGTCGGAAACACCATAAGTCCTACCTGAATCATCTCCCGTTTTTTAGGCTGATCCTGCGCTTGGACCTGTGCCTGCAAATGCATCTTGTCAATTAATGAGCGCAAGCCGACCCGAATATCCTTCGGATGCTCCACTTTCCGGCCTTCTAGCCCGCTAATCCCAACGCCCTCTTTTAATAAAACAACAAATACCTGAGCGAATCGGCTTGCAATCTGATGTTCGAACAGCATCAGGGTTGTTAAAAACGCGGGCTTGTTTCCGCGCTGAATAGCGTGAATGATCATCGCTGTCAGCTGCTGAAGTGTACCGTTCGTCTGAAGCAGCAAACCACGGAGCGCATTCATCACGGATCCGTGATGCGCCAGATACTGCCTTTCAAATTCTTCCACATACTCCAGCAGCAAATGGCTTAACCGAACGCGCATCGTTTGGATGACACTATGAAGCAGCAAGAACGGCAAAAAAGCAGCAAAAAGGCCTGCCACAATCGGAAACCAAATCGTGAAGCTGTTAAATGGAACATTACCAGCCCAGCCAATATAGACCGAGACCGCTTTTGTACCCACAAACAATCCCAGCACGGCACTGCACAATAAAAAAGCATGTACCCTATAAATCATCTGGCGTTTAGGTATGCTTGGCAGTACACTAGTCAGATGCAGCAATAAGTAGCGGTACACCGCATGGTTCGGTAGAGTCTCCTGCTCCCCATGCATTGTTCTCCAGGCTCTTGCATACGCATCCCGTTCTTGCTGGACCTGCAGGGTTTGACCCGCTTTACGCAGAAGCAAGCCCCCCATTAAACCAAAGCCAATCAGCACAAATACAGCACTGAATTGCAATCCATACCGTTGCAAAAAATCCCAAATGATATTCATGGAACGCTCACCCCCGATAAGTCAAGTCGATCACCCGCTCATCGTCCGGGATGGGCCTTTGCTGCGCTAATTGCCGCAGCGCGGCCATACCGCTGTCAAACGCCTCCGGATCATAACGCCTCATTCGCCGGGCAAGCCGTGCAGGCAAGGCATCGGCAAAGTACCACTGTGCGCCATCATACCAAATTACCCGGTGACCCTTCACCGACAATGTGATGCTATCGAAGTCAATGACCGTGGCCTCTGCATTTCGAATGATCGTATCGTCCTCGCCAAATTCCATCACCAGGACAAAGTCCATTTTCTGGGCAAATTCCATCAGGGAGGTTAAATACTGCATCCCGCTGGATTGACGAATCTCTTTCCGTGCCAGTGTCCCCGGCACATTGGTGGAATCACTCTCGTGCATGCTGGAACCCACAAATCCTTGTGTGTTGGAGCATATTTCCTTATAAGCCCCGGCTTCATGTTCCCGCACTTCCCCAAGTAAAAATTGGGCGACGTCCTGCCGCAGGGCAAGCGGAACAATCTCCTTGACCAATTTCTCCCGATTCCCCTCATACTCCGTAATATCGCGCTCGGGAAATTGCCGCTTCAGGTCCAGTTCAAAAACACTTTCGCATGTAATGGTCACCAGTGCCGGTTTGGTTTCCGCAAACAACGTTTTCAGGAAGGAGGTTTTTCCGGTCCCCGGTTCCCCTGTGAGCATGGTCTTGCAGCCGCAACGTGGAATCATCCGGTAAATGGGAATTGCCGCTTCTTCAATGGTCCCATAGCGTTCGGCCTGCTCCTGCAGGGGGATATACCTTTCATTGCCGCGGCGGAACGCGATGGAAATATGACGGACCCTCGGCGGTAAGGAGATAGTAACCCTTGTGCCGTCAAAAAGACTCAGCTCTGCATATTCTTTGCCCGCTTTAATGGTATGCTGCTCGTTATTTCGAAGCAGATTATCCACCAAGCGCTTCACACTTTGCAGATCGCGGTATCGCTCGTGGACTCGGCGCTGCTCACCCGGCTTTCGATACCAAACCTCCTGACCATTCACACGGCACTTCGCAATATCATGATATTGCTCATGCCAAACGCTCACCACACCAAGTCCCCAAGCTTCGTGAAACAATGCATCAACGAGGTTAGGATACATCGGCGGAAACTGAATATGATTCATCCTATACTCTTCAAGGATTTGTTGAATGATTGTTTTCATTTCCTGTACTTCTTGCGGGTGCCCTGTGGTTGCCCTGTGTTGCTGCAGCAAAATCCGTTCCTTTTCTTCCCCGTCCTTTGACCGCTTCAACCGCTCATCGAAGTGTTGGTCCAGAAGCAGGATGACTTGTTCAAATTTTTTCTCATCATAACGCTGCCCATCATGTTCTCCACCCGCCATATACTTACGGATTGCTGATATGGGGACCTCTTTGACATCAAACACGCGTCCGACCTCCTCGCCACCAGGTTCGCTTTACCGTGACTGTTTGCCGCAGCGGAAGTCCACCTTGCTCCGCCAGGCGTGCTGCAAGTTTTTGCATCGATTCCTGCAGCAGCTGGTCACCAGCAGCAAGCTTCGTATCATAAGGAATGGTTAGCACACTGGCAGCATCCAGTTTCGTACTAATTGAAAGACGGGAAACCAATCCGTGCCCATCCATATTGTAAATAAACGGCGTGCTCCGAAGATCGAGCTGGGATTGGGTCAAAAAGGCAACCTGCGGCAGCACGGCATAAAACTCAGACATCCCGTCACTTTGGCTGCTGGCAATCAGAAGCTTCTGACTCGTCATTCGGGCTGGTATGAGGGTTAGTGTATTGTCCCAATACGGACTGATGGCCAAGACCGTGAAATCAAAGGCTTGCTCCACAATGCGCAGCACCTGCTCCAGTTTAACGGGATCATACCTGCGAGCATGGTCCAGTTTCGCGTTTCCCCCGATCCGGTATACGCCGCTTGAAATTTCTTCCGATATCTCCCGGACGCGAAGAGGAGTCAGCAGGCCTGCTTCATATTCCTGCATGCATTGCCAGATGGACGGCCCTTTATCCTCATATGCATATGGATTTAGATCGACCAGGCCAATGCGGCAGCCGGTCTGTTCGACCAAGGCTTTTGCCAGTGATCCGCTAATCGTCTGTCGACCCGAACGCCGATGGCAGCTAATCAGAGCAACCGATGGACGCTTTATATCCTTGAACCGTTCGGGAAACAGTCTTCGTTCCAAATCGGCACTCAAGTGCTGATCAGACACGTCCGTCAACATCGCCATTTGATGATGTAAGCATACATCCTGCACCTGCTTATGATGTTCCGCAATAATCCCTTTCCGGGCATTGTAGACATAAACCAGGTCTGCTGATGAACGCCGCTGCAGCACGGCCTCTACCTCCGGAAAAGACAGTCCGTCCAGCAGCATAATATCTACCGCAGGCAGCTCCTCATCCGACCGGCACTCTCTGACATAATGGGCATCCGTAATGCCCGTAATCTCCTGAAGCATGGGTACAATCCGGCTCGTAGCGCCAATAACAAGCACTTTCATTTATCGCGGCTCCTTTCCATACAAATGCATCGTGCCCTTGGAAACCAGGATGAGCTTATATCCCTCATCGATGGCTCCTTTCAGTTTGCCGTACTGCTCAGCTGTTAGATTGGCCTTCACCTTTACGGGTTCGCCGGTTGCTTCCGTCCGATCCAGGCCATCGCCATCGGTTTTGTTACGCACTGTTTTATTGGTGCTATCCATCACATACCGTAGACGGATTTGATTCAGGAATGCTGTTGTTAGCGGTCGTTCCGGTGTCTCGGGTACGATATCAAGACGCTCGCCTTTCCCTACTTTGTTGTTGTAATACTGCTTGACTTGTTGACCAGGGGAAAGCCAAATCTCGACCTCATCCCCCGGACGTCCAGTCCAGTCTAATACCTCCAGCCAACTGGCCGGTATCGGGTATTCTATTTCGCCTGGGCGTGGAACAAGCTGAACGTCCCGCAAATGATTCGTTGTCAGCACATCCTCCGGGTAAAGCGGAATGACCACGGTTTTATTAAGAATGTTTTTCGCATTCTCCAGTGTGACAGCGCTCGGACTAACTGCCGCTGACAACATCTCCTTTGTATCAAAGAGTGTATTGACGTTACTGGCCGTAATCGTGGTGTACACTTCAACCCGCTGGCCATCCTTTGGCACGAGTACCGTTTGATGAGGAAGCAGTTCCTCTCCCTTAAAGTAAAAAAGGAGAAACAAACCTACTCCGACTGTGATAGACAAGATGGCCAGCAATAACAACCACCCAGCCCGAACCATTAGATTCATTGATTTTCACCTCCTTCGTTTGGGTATCTGCTTCATTTCACGACGAGCTGCAGATGCTCTAAAGCAAGGACTAACAAATAGGCTACAACTATCACCCAACTGAACTTTCCTGCTATATCACCCAACCACATGCCCTCCTTTCCGCTGCACAAAAAAGCCGACCCGTTTGACGGACCGACTTGGTTGCTTCTTTTTTCTATTTGACCACGATATCAGCATAACATGTCAGATGGTGCCATGGAGTACGCAAAAAGTATGATTTTTTTCGCGGTTTTCAAGGCGTCGAGAATAATTCCTATTCTGATGATGGATCATCATGTTTTTAGAAACTAAACCTTAAAGAAAAAAACCTTATATAGCATCGAAAATTGGCGTAACGGTGCGGTCTGGCGGGCTATTGCTGCAAATAAAAACAGAAGGCTGTCGAAATAAAAACGGAAGGACAGAAGTTGTCCCCAAAAATTAACGGAAACGTCAGTGAAAAAAAACAGAAGGCTTGCGTAAAAAAAAATAGAAATTGGAATAAATCGGTTTTTTTAGGCCAAGGAAGGACATTGTAATCATAGGCAAGAGCAGATGAGGGTGGACGGGAACAATCAGCGGGGAACGACAAAGAGCCCATTCCGTTTAATACCGGGAGGGCGAATGTTACAGGTATGCTTGTAAAAATTGTTCTAGGCGGAAACCCCTTGGCGGGTCCGGAACACGGTTCCAGCTTGGCAGCTGCGGAATTTGCTCGAAGAACCATTGCTCCAGAACATAAGGCAGCTCCCCGCGCATCAGCCGTGCTTCAGCTGCGTGCTGCTTATCCCAGAACGCATCCGGGTCCTTACCAAGCGTAAACGCCATACTGCGAAGTCGGAACATATCCATCCGGTCTGTCCATGGGCTAGGCCGATGATAATCCATTTGCCCAATGACAGGTGACCTGGAATAATGATGGCTGCTGCTGAGTACTTGATACGCTTTCCGGCAGGCATGCCGGAAAGCTGCAAGCGGGGTATCCCGGAACGCTGCTGCAAAATCAGCGAGACGCTTCGATATTTGCTCTGAGCCGGTCGAGATATAATCATACACGCCAGTTTGTTTGGCAATGGCCAGCACGTTTGTCGTTACCTTATCATGCAGATCGCGCTGTACATAACGAACCATGTCCTCCGGGATAACTCCATGCTCCTGGTAAAGCGCAGCAAGATGGGACAGGACTACATGCGTGTACGCCTGACTCTTCCGTTTGAGGATGAAGGCCAGTTGAATAAAGGTAGCCCCTTCATTCGCATGCTCAAGAGGCTCCAGTTTGTACATCTGAAGCCATCGTTTGAGTTGTTGGATATGCAACCGACTGTGTTTGCCGGGAATCGGATCGCGATATTTCGTTCCTTCTACATAAGGTGTGAGGAGGTCCGGATGCAGGGAAAATACCAATTTCGCTTTATTTTCTCGGTTTTTCTCTATTCGGACATGCCGAAACAAGGCCGTGCCTTGCCAGCATGGCTTGGTCATGTATTCAATCAGCTTCTGCAGCTGCCCACGGGTATGCGTATGCACGATTTTCTGGAGATTAACTTCATTCCATTCCAGCTCTTTGTTTGGGAAATTTCGCTGCAGAAGTGCAGCTTTAATAAACCAACGCTGGGCCGCAATCGGCAATTGGGTGAAGGCACGGCTAAATACAATCGGATGCAGTGGGACAAATCCCTTGTCCTCGTCATCCTTTTTCCCTTTCGTTGGCACGCTATAATCTGGGAGCTTATAATGGTAATCCCCAGTGACCTTGTCTCTTTTCGTTATGATTAACCCATTGGTAACAAATTTCTCAAATGCTTCATAAAATTGCTCGATACATACCGGTGCCTCGTGCAGTTCCTCCAGCTTCCGATAAATTTGGTGCCGGTTTGAAAAGTGAAGTTCTCCTGACGTATATACACCAACATGCAGGGCATGGGCCAATTGTAAATCCGCTTTGGTTAAACTATAGCGCAGGCGGATTTGGCCGTCTTTACGCCGCTTGAATGCCGTTTTGTCTGATTGTTCCTCCCAGGATAGAAGCTTTTGGTAGAAGGTGTATGAAGTCGAAATTGGCATCGTATCGAGTCCGTCTTGTCCGCGTTTATTGTTGAGTCTAACAGCTGTCACGTACACCCTCCTCCCCTTTCTGTACTTAAATGAGCCGCAGGGAAACCGCAATTTTACATAAGGCTGCTTTCTTTTGCTGATAGTACCGCTGCCGCCCCATATTCATTTGCCCCATTACAATGTCATCCAGTGGCTCCCGGTAATCTGGGTATGTAAGATATTTTTTACCCAGCAGCTCCTGTTGTTCCAGGCTCAATCGCCCTAGCGCTCGTTCCATACGCCGCATTTTCGCTTCCAGGGAGCGCAATTGCCCGCGCAGCATGTCAATTCGTTCCTCCGCCTGCCCCACGGCCCGTTCCACAGGACTCCTGTATTCCTGGCTCCCGCCGCCACGGACTCCGCTTTCTGAACCGAATCGGCTCACACCAAACATGATTTCAACCCGACTTTCTTTTAAGGTCCTCTCCAGTTCCTTTTGTCGAAGCATGTCGGTTCGATGAGTGCGTAACTTTTCCTCCACGATAGCCACATACTGTTCCTTTTTGGGCCTGGGGATATCCAGCTCCAGCTGCTCAATAATAAATTCACGGCCAGACTGCTGAAAAAACTGTTTGATTACCTCCACTTCCTCCACCTCTTCCGGAACGGAAGTGTCCGCTTTTTTACGCATCAGTTTGCGAAACCGGCGCTGCAGCACATCGAAAGGAACATGGGTTATATTTGCTGCCGTGACCTGTATATTTCTCATTGGATACAATCCTCCTCAACACAAGATGGCCTTCACTTATTACGAAAAGTGGGCGAAACTACACGTGATTATCTGCCATCATCAGACCGAGGGCGATAATCCCCTCAATGACGCCCGGTGGGCGTTTCGGCTTGTGTTTTTACAAAATGGTTATTAAAATTCGACAGCTTCATATTTGTTGGCTACTTCCTTTGCCGAAGGATACTTAATATTCAGGCCTGTCCGTCACATTAACTGCATTACCAATTGATGTTCTGCCTGGTACGGCAGGTCGGCACACATTTCAGGTAGGTTCGCCCTTACAAGAGCTTCTGCAAACGGCGGTGGTACCGAGTTTCCGCAGCGTGCCACCTGTGCTGTCTTTGGATAAGGCTTACCAGTATGATCTCGATCAATGATGTATTCCGGTGGGAATCCTTGAGCTGCGAATAACTCATGTGGCTCCAGCATCCGCATGCCGATATCTACTATCTGGTATTCCTGCCCTTGAATGGTCACCAAGCCAAATCTGTCCTTTGTGGTCACTGTATGAAGTGGCTCTTCCATGTCCTGCCCAATGCTAGAGCCGTAATAGGCCATCAAGAAAGCTCTGACTTCTCCAAAGTGGAGCCCGCCGGCAGTAATCGTATGAAGAGGTTCCGCAACTGGCTGCCCGATGTTGTCGCCCTTCATCTTGATCAAGTGGCTCGACACCAGCGCCGACTTTCCTCCGCCGCCGGCGGTCACCGTCCCGATCGGCTCATCAAGAGGGCTTCCCACCGACTCCCCGAAATGCCTGGCAATATGAGCTGTGACGAGTGCGTTATGATCTGTGGTTGTGACAGTCGACAACGGCTGCTCCGGCGATGAGCCCGGCCCCGTATAATTGCCGCCGAAGTGCTTAGCGATGAAGGCAGATACCAATCCATATCGATTTGATGTGTCCAGCGTCATCAACGGTTTATCCAGCACCTGCCCTCGCACCTGGTCCGTCGTCTCTGTGTGATATTGCGATATAAACGGCGTAATGAGCATATGCTCGGCCTTTGTGGTGATCGTAGTCAGCGGCTTGTCGATCTCGTACTGCAACCGATCACCACCGAAACCCGTCTGGCCGATCCGCACAATATACGGGCGTGGATTGTCGATCACGAATCGTTGAATTCCCCGGGCGATCCGCCGCAGCGTGTTCTCCGCGAGCGGCTTCTTCCTCTCAAAAATTGATGGGCACGGAATCGACCAGTCGATGATTTCTGCCGCCGTCCGCCAAGGCTTGAGCAGCTTCTTTTTGACCTGAATACTGTTCGGGTCGCCGTGAGTAGGCTGCGGCCACTTGATCGGTTTGCCGTCGCATCTGGCTATAAGGAAAAACCTTTTTCGGATCGTCGGTGCTCCGTAGTCACATGCCCTAAGCTCCCGCCATTCAACCTCATACCCGAGTCGCCGCAAAGCGTTGACGAAGCTACGAAACGTCCGCCCTTTCTGCTTCGAATCCGGCTGACCGTCCTTGATCGGTCCCCAAGTTTGAAATTCCTCGACGTTCTCCAACATGATCACACGAGGTCGGACCGTCGCCGCCCACCGGACCGCTACCCACGCGAGTCCACGAATTTTCTTTTCGACCGGCTTGCCGCCCTTGGCCTTGCTGAAGTGTTTGCAATCTGGCGAGAACCAGCAGAGAGCCACCGGTTGCCCACCAGTTGCTTCCAGTGGAGGAACGTCCCAAACAGATTCGCAATAGTGCTTCGTATCGGGATGATTTGTCTTATGCATAGCAATGGCTGCTGGATCATGGTTAATCGCGATATCGACGCTGCGACCGATTGCCAGCTCAATTCCTGTGCTGGCGCCACCGCCGCCAGCGAAGTTATCAACGATGATTTCTCTCATCAGCTGCTTCATTTCCTCACCTCACGTTCCTTAATATTCATTTTGTTAAATCAACATAGAGCCATGCCAAAAATCCAAAAGTAACTCTCTCACTAAGCCGTTCTATAACCTGTCGTTGATTGCAGCCAATCGAACACATCACTGCTTGTCTTAAAGGCGGGATTGTCTTGGCAATCCTGGAGTGCCTGCTCAATGCCCTGCAGGCGGACAAGCTCTTGTTGTTCATTTCCGTAAAACCAAGTAAGAATCGCTCGCATATCGCTCGGGGCAAGTAATTCTGCTCTAACGAGCCTTGTTTTCCGATTATAAAAAATTTTTAATAATGCACGTGGCCGCTTCTGTTCAATCGAAATCGATTGGATGGAGAACCATACCTCAATCGTTGCCTTACCTTCATCCTTCACTTTCACATCATGAACCATGTCATTCGGCATCATCCACGTTTGAAGCTCTTTGACAACTTCTGGTGAAGTCATGGAGCAAATAGATTCAATATTCACCAAAAACACTCCTTTTGTTTTTTTATGACCGCTTCTCGACGAAAGCTAGTTGCTCTAGCACATGACTGAAATCTTGTTTTAACTTTTCCAGGAGCCTGGTCCGACCATTTGTTATAGGCAAACTGCAGGGCAGCTGAAGAAATAATATCGCCCGGCGTATCCCAATGGGCATTGCCCCGCAGATTACGCGTCCGGTCCTCGATGGCCGTCCAGTCAATGAGTCCGGCTATTCTGCCGTCTGCGATGAGATTCCCGAGATTTTTGTAGGAGCGCTCTGTATTTGGAATCACATCCCGGGCCACTAGCTGGTAATACACCTGACGCAAGGTGAGTGAATATCCCAGCTCCTGGTAGTCCTCAATAATTTGATTCACTTGTTCAATTAGCCGCAAACTGCCTGAACGGAATTTAATTTCCCGGTATTGGATTTTCATCCGAGTCCACCTAATACCATGACCCGTCCAGAGGGTCATAATGCCACCAATCTCCATTGTCAAAATAAACCTTGAAGCACCGTTCATTCGCTACCCATTGCACTCTTCTCATCCGCTGGGTCGCGTAGGCTTGCTGCTTTTGTGTCCCAAAGGATTGCATATGTCTGGTATAAATTTGTTCAAATTGTTCTTGTTGGGCTTGGCTCAGTTCCGCATATCCCTTCACATGAGCGAAACGGTTCAAAGCGAGTCCCCCCCATGTAAAAGGATATTAGTAACCATCATGTGAAATGTGTCCAGCATCGTTTTATCGTTCTGGCCGGCATAGTTGGTACAATAGATATATTGCTTACCGCCTACCTCTTCCCACTCCACGCCTAGCTGATACTTGGCAGAATCACGCCAGATTTGATAGCGCGTGGTCCCATAGGTGAATTTACCGGCACTTATGCGGCCCGTGATTTTCACAAGGAGAAGCTGATCCCCGTGTTGAGCAAGTATTTCACTGGACTCACCAGGTGTTTGTATTGCCATCGTTCTCCACAACCTTTCTGGGCCTGCCATCATCAGGCGGGGTAGGCCATTTCCCCACGACGGCCCATGGGCCGTTTCGGCTTATAACACATCAATGATTTCAAATGGGTATTTACAAATTCTGCTGAGCAATTGCTCAGCTTTGGACCTGGCCAACGGCTTACTTGGTGCATAAACATCCATTTCCTCCACGGTTCCCGCAACCGAATATCTACACCGGAACCGTTCACTGTCACTCTTTGTCATCTGTATACAGATCCCTTTCGTAATAAACTTGGCGTGTTCCATCCGGGAGAATAAATTCGGCCCTCCTTCCGTTCTTCGTTTCCAGCCAGGGTGTAATCCGTTGAGCGGGTTGCCCATTGTCCTCAAAAAGTGAAATGACCTTATACATCGCTTTTCGGGGTGTGGATGTGTCTGTCCCCATTACACTCCCTCCCGTACCTTACGATAAGAAATGCCGTTCATGCAGAAATGCAACTTTACATAGGCTTGTACCGCCTCTGCTTCACTTTCGAACTTTTCTCCGTATCGTTTTCCTTTATAAACCAGTTCCCACATAGATAAAAAACCTCCTATAAATTAATGAATTAGAAATCATAACCATCAGTTTCTGACTGAGGGAGAATCGTCTTCACCTCGTTGGATGAAATCTGCTGCATTGGAACAGATGGCTGATAAATCGCATTCTCTTGTGCGCGTGGATACGATTGCTGAAACAAAAATTGTTTAATCTGCTGCAACTCCTGCATAATTAAATGACAATCACTGCTCGGTGTTGCAGTAGGGTTCCCTATCGCTCCAGAAAGCTCGGCTTGCGCCCAACGCTGCACCATATCGCTGAGTTTTCGTTGTTTTGATAATGAATCCAAGTATTCATATACTTCCTTGGCGAATGTTCCTGGACTAATGGTGAACTGTTCCCTCCGTTCACCCATGTTCGAATGCCAGCGGCTGGCTAGCCTTTCTTATAACTTTTTTGATATCATGACCATTTCCGTCCTGCACCCCGCTGTCCTGCAGGCGCTTGAAAGTGTATTTAGTCCAGGTGCCGGAACGCTGGACATCAGTGATTTCTGCAGAAACCGTATCTCGGGGATGAACTTGATACACCCCCGGCAATAATCCGGGAACTTTTTTCGGGATGAGAACGATATCTCCAACACCGGGAGCGTTCTGAAGCTGTTTTAAATCCTGGACCTTGTTTTTTACATCCTTCTTCAAGGACGCCAGTTGCTTTTTTGTGATTCTTTCAGGCAGCAGACAATAATCCTGAAGCAAAATGACTTTAAGGGCTTCTTCAAAATTGCTATTAGACTCTATACATTGGGTAGCCAGTGTATCCACGCACCCAACACGATCCGTCCATTCAAATCCATGTGGCCTCATTCAATTCCCTCCTTTTCCGCCACTCGCCGCCGCTCAAGCTCGCTTTTGGCTGCAATTTCAGCTCCAAAAAGATTTAGCTTCCGAGCATCAGCTGGAAAAACGTGAGCGGTTGCTGCAAGCTCTGGGCCAAATTTTTCGATTAAATACTCCATCATATAAAACTTCAATGCTTCGTTAACCCCACCGGAATGGACGAATTTGACTTCATCGCCATATCGGAAATGAAAAGCGTTTGTCGCTTTTTCAATGGCTATCTTTGCAAAGTTACGCAGGGTATGCTCAATAGTATTAGTTAAATCATCCTGCTGCTTTGTAACTGGGTCTGTAAAAAGATATTTACGGGTGGTTGTATTTTTAAGGATGAATGCCTCCAGCTCACGAACATCACCGAAATGTGTCATCAGTTTAGAAACACGCAACTGCTCAAGCACCGCTAAATAGCACTGGTCCGTACTGGAGGCGAAATCATCTGAGCTTTGTGCTTTGCCCAGTCCGTATGATAAACGGGATAAATCCTGACTTTGCCCACCCAGGTCATTGATTACTGTATAGCAGTGGTCGAATTGAACGGCTTCATCGCGCTTTTTTACATCCAGATCATATTTGAGGGCAAAGCGGGAAATCTCACCCTCGATTTTGCAAACCGATTCTGCTGTTACCAGCTTTAATGTCCTTTCAAAACCTGCAGTAAGTAACTCGACTTCTTTAGGCACTATAAATCGCTCAGCCATTCTATTAAGCGCAGTCGAGAATTTGTCCGCTTTTTTTACAACCCATACCGGGAGCAAAGTTGTAAAGTATCCCACATTGACTTCATGATTAGCATGCTTGTCCGACAGAACATTGTAGGCATGGTAATAAGCAATACTACTCAGCCAAGTTATAAGGACGGTGTTTGATTGTGATTTATCATGAAGCTTATCGATGTGGGCATGAGCCAAAGCATGACCTTGAGCTTTAGCTCCAACCTGATAAAAGCGGTCATCTACCCTGACAAGCAGATTGTTAAGGAGTTTCTCCTTATCAATAGGCTCGGAGAACATGCTGCGTGCCTCCGCTTCGGTTACCTCACATACAGCTGCAGGCAGCTCAAAATAATTACCATCGACCAGCTGCTGGCACATCGAATTGCCAAAATCACTGTTCCAACGGGTAATATCCATATTCAGTTTTCAACTCCAATACAATATTTTTTATTTTTAGGTTTTTGTGGAATTAAAAGGACAAAATACTACTTTATTATGTAACTAGCTAGGACATAAAAGTTGGATATATAGTCCAAAAGTTTGGATTAAGGGAAAATAAAGAATGAAGGATTGAATTGGAGGGGGGAAATGCTTATAATATGAGGTAACAGTGCATATTATAAGTTTCTACCCAAAAGTCATCGACTCGCAATCGATGGCTTTTTCCATGTAAATAAAAATTCAATTTTCTTCAATCACTAGCACCTGGGACTTCTACATCCCACAAAATTCCTTGGCCAATATCTCTACTGGCTAAATCATAAATTGCCTGCTTATTTAAGGCTTTTATTTTCTTAAGAATTTCTGCAACATCGTCAGCCTTAACACAGTAATCATCGCAAATATGGACGGTTGAATTGCCAAACGTGTAAGTCTCAACTATATTACCAATCTTAACCATGGAATCATCCCTCCCATGGTCATGTATATGCTGTGATAACAGTGGGACTGGCATTATTTTTTTCTCCTTCCTTTATCCATATCCGAATTTGCTAAAACAGCAAATGTTGCTACAAAAAAATTTTATGTCCTATACAATTGATTAATCGAACAACTAAGCTTTTCTGCCAATTTTGGTACTTGGTTAGCTTTAAAAACATATTCTCCCTTCTCGTATTTGGAATAAGTAGAAGCATTTTTAAAGCCAAAACAACTTGCCATTTCTTGAAGTGTAAAATTCATTTCAATTCGTCTTGTTGTGATGAAGTCTAAATTCAGTTCTATTGTTACCACCCCGTTTTGCTAAATTAGAAAATATATATACCCATAATATATTTCTATTTTAGCAATGTCAATATTATATTTTCTGAATTAGCAAAATTAACTTTTCCATTTCAGAAAAATGATAATATATCTTTGTTGAAATCGAAAGGTGGAGTTTATTTTGAAAAAAACTGTTGGAACACGTATTCGACAAGAAAGGGAAAAGAGAGAATGGTCGCAGCTAGAATTAGCAGCTAAAATTGGAATTAATAATAGTGTTCTTTCAAGAATTGAAGCAAATAAACGTCCAGTAGAAGATGTACTGTTAGTCAAGTTCGCTGACTTATTTGAAGTCTCAACAGATTATCTTACTGGACGAATAGAAAATGTAAAACACCGCCAAATTTATGATGGTACACTTAAATTTTTGGAAACAATTGAATTAAGCGAAGAAACTGCCATTCAAAGTATAGTAGAATCTTTTAGTTACAAAGGGAACGATATCTCTGAAGAAGAGGCTCGTACTATTTATTATTTGGCTTTGGGGGTGCTGAATAAGAATCGCTAAGGCTAAGTTTATTTTTTCTATTCAAAAAGAGTTCGATCTCTTTTAATTTTAATTCCTTTAAGACGATTCCTAAATCATATTTTTTCATTAATTTAGATTTCTCCTTTGTAAAATTTTATTAATAAGAGGTACAGACTATGGGAAGAAAACCAGGTCGGTGCCTACTCCAACAAATACTAAAACCGTCATGACTTTCTGTCGCATCCCCGGTATGAAAGCAGCTCTTTCACAGAAAAATAGGGGATTAGAACAAAGACAATTTGCAGAAAAAATAGGCATGTCCCAGCAGCAAATTTCAGATTATTGTAATAATCGCGGAGTAATGAGCCTGGGAACTGCAAGGTATATATCCAAAAAATTGAATATTAAAATAGAAGCACTCTATGAATGGAATGACTAAAATATTAGTTGGAGTAGGTGGTTAGAGTATACAATAAATACTCTACCGTCCTAGCCTCCAATAAGTGAGTTCACGTAGTTGATGAAAATTCGAAATGCGGCTTAACTTTACAATTGTGTTATGTCCATACAAATACACTCACCTCAATTGTTTTTCACCCACATTAAATTTTATTGACTTTTTGTTGTGTTAAATTTTATCAAGATCTTACTGTCAAATAAATATCAATTCGGAAGATGAAATGATTGTTATCGAACGACATAATTTGACAGTTTTTTTATAGATTATGTGTTATTATATAGATTTCAACAAAAAAAGAAGCCTATTCTTCAGGGCTTCTTTTTTGTAAGTTTTTCTCTAATTAATCGGAATGCTCCTTTACTCACATCTCGGAATAGAGACTTCCCCATCGAACTAGGTTTAAAGTAAATCCTAGACCATACTCCGTCAACTTCATCTACTTCTTCAATTTTCACAATACAGGAACGGTCAAATTTTTCAAATTGGCCACTCTCGTGTTTTGTGGCCTGTAATGCCACATTAATACCAGCTATTGTATCAGGTAGATAGTAAATACAATCTGAGGTTCCAAAAATTATTCTCTTTCCTTCAGTACTAAAAAAGTTAATCCGCTCTAATGGGACGGATACCAATCCTTGCTTACCTTCTTTGTCAAGAGTACCGCTAATGTAGATCTTGTTGTTATCCAATACTATTCCTACTTTTTAAGCTCTTTTGGAACAATTGGTTGATGTGTAAACAGCCAGCTAGAAGTTGAAATTAAACTAATTGCTGCAATAGTACCTAGCATAGAAGATAATTGAAATGCAAGGCGTTTAATCATATTAGTCCCCCCTCTTTATTAAACTAATACATTGCAACGAATATGTCACGCATAACAACGGTGAAACCACAAAAAAATTAATAGAAACAATCATTACTGATAATAACTTTAAGCAAGGATAAAATCTAGGAGAGATATTACTCTGGTACTCTATGTTTCTCGGAGCATAAAGCAATACTAAGAGCAAACAAACTACATTCATAAAATATATGATTAGAACTGGGAGATGAATAAAAGCAATCAAATTAGGAGTAATTGAAGATACAACTACACACAAATCTCCGGATTTAAAATGATAGCCACCAGAGACAGCACGTAATATGGAGAAAGCTGCTAGAATTATTATAACAGGAATTATTTTATCTAAAAATATGCTAATAGTTATTGCTATTACTACGGTACATACAGTATTGAGGATCATGGCAATTGCATATTTTTGAGTCTCTAAACTTGCAGTATGATGCGGGTTTAAATTATATAAAAACGCAGCAATAAATTGAGATATACTACTTATCAAAAGAGTACTCCCCCTTTTCCTTTCTAATTGCATATGTAATTAAGATTCCAACAAGTAACGCAAGAATAAAAGCTACAATATACAGGTTATTTGATAAGAATATAATTCCTAAATAGCTAACAGAAACTAACCCGCATAAATAAACAAATATTTTCTCGTATTTCCATTTCAACTTGTCAAAATCAAACGAGAACCCATAACCTTTTTTATACAAGAAAATACTACATGAAAAAATGAAAACGAATTCTAATAATTGAATTATGTATGTATCCGATGTATTATTTTTTACTTTCTCAAATTCAACCGTCCCAAGATACACTAAACTCATGATTAGTAGTGTCTGAATTAGTCCAAATAATAAATAACCAATTAATGAGCAAGTAAACGACCAAAAAGCTGGGATTTTAATTATTATAAACATAAAGAACATGAGCACAAATAACTTGATTAATGGATCTATAAAACTTAGCAACAATTCTTCTCGAATACAATAGCTGAGAAAACTTACAAGGATATTTATAAAAATTATTGGTTTAAGATATTCCATAGCTCTATATCTAAACATATATAGTACTAAAGAAAATACAGAGACCCCTTCAATTGTCGAAAACAGCATAAATAAAACAAACGACACTTAGTTTCCCTCCAGCATAATGGTAGAATTTTATGGTATATATTCTATACCGAATAATGAAATCCTTTGGTTCTTCCCTGTTTAGCATGTCCATAGACCGTCAATCCTTGTAGTAGAACCCCTGAGCTACACCTCAATTCGACATTTTAATAAGATCATTCGCCATTTAATTTTGTATTTCCTCCAACATATACCAAAGCATAAAAAAATGTACTGATTGAATAAATGAAACAGAATTGTTATGATTTTAAAAAAGTCAAAAAGCTTTTAATAAAGTCAGGGAATCTTCTCCCTGACTTTATTATGATACGGAGGTTTCAATTTTGGTTAAAGAACTAAGACTATATCCCGTTGGTGAATATTGTGGATACTTGCGTAAATCGCGTGCAGATATCGAGAATGAAGATCGTGGAGACGAAGATACATATGCAAAACATGAGCGAATGCTATTAGAATTGGCCAGAAGGTGTGGTATAAATCTAACAAAGATTTATAGAGAGAAGCCAATTACTGGCGAAAGAATTTCCGCACGTCCTGAAATGATCCAACTTCTGGATGATGTCGAGGCAGGACGGTGGAAAGGTGTGCTCGTTGTTGAGGTAGAAAGACTAGCCCGTGGCGACACCATGGACCAAGGGATCGTAGCGCAAGCCTTCAAGTATTCAAATACTCTCATCATCACTCCAATGCGAACTTACAATCCGAATGACCCCAATGATGAGGAGTATTTTGAGTTTGGATTGTTCATGAGCAGAAGAGAATTCAAGACAATTACCAGGCGGTTACAAAGTGGCCGTGAACGTTCTGTAAGGGATGGGAAGTATCCTGGCAATAAGCCTCCTTATGGTTACAACCGAGTAAAACTTCCCCAAGGTGGATTCACGCTAGAACCACACCCGGAACAGGCTCCCATTGTACAACTGATTTTCAGCCTTTATACACATTCTGATCCTGAAAAAAGATTGGGAACGGGTAGACTGGCCAATTATCTGAATGAGGAACTAAAAGTACCTTCTGCAACAAATAAAAAATGGACGGTTGAGACTTTAAACACACTTATCCGTAATTCTGTTTACGCAGGTTGGGTTAAATGGGGAGAACGTAGATTGGTTAAAAAACGTGATGGAGGAAGTAGACCTAGACGTAGTAAAGGAGATTTTTTAGAAGTTCCTGGCTTACACCCCCCTTTAATTTCAAACGAAACTCGTAAGCTTGCACTTGAAATATTAAATGAAAATTGGCATCCACCTGCCCAAAAAGGTTTAATCGTAAACCCGCTGGCCGGCCTTATAAAATGTGCATGTTGTGGGTCTAACATTGTTATGAAGGGTTACAAAGGAAAGATTCCTGATAGTTTAATATGTGTTACTCGGGGCTGCAAAAATGTTAGCTCTTATTTCCATCTTGTCGAAGAAAGATTAATCAATGCTTTAAAAATGTGGCTTTCCTCATACGAAATAAAAATTGAAAATGAAAATACAAATGAACATGAATCTAATAATTTAAAACTTAATGCGCAGAGAGAATTAATAAATGCTTTAAACAGAAAAAAAAGTGAATTACAATTACAAATGGATAATCTCCATGATCTACTTGAACAAAAAGTCTACAGTACTGAAATATTCTTGCAACGCTCGTCCAAACTATCAGAACGTATGAACGAAATAAATGAGGCAATTACTACAGCCGATGAACAACTTCAACAAGAATTACGCCAGTATGAAACAAAGGTCAATATTATTCCAAGAATCAAGCATGTATTAGAAACTTATTACCTAGAAGACGTACCTGCTAGGAAAAACGAATTGCTCAAAACCATTTTACATTATGCAACATATCGTAAAGATAAGGGCGGACGCTGGAGTAATGCTATCGATAAGTTTGAATTAGTCCTATACCCCATAATCCCCAAATAAAAAAACCGCGTATTTACGCGGTTTTTTATCACCGATAACTACAGTGTACGAATTCCTCCGTGCCGATATCGGTTAATAGCCCGATGACCTTATCCGGAATCGTATAGCGCTGATTCAAATAGCGCAGCGCCGCAGCCAGCTCCCCGTCCGCACCGCCGTACTGCTCCAGCAGAAGCTTAGCCATGCGCGGGTCGCACTTGCTGACCCGCACCGGATACTGCAGTTTTTTTTCATAAATCCACATGCTGCGTTCCGCCTCCTTCCGATTCTACACCTGCCAAGGCCAGGGGGTATCGACCCACTGCCAAGGGGCTTTGGAGAAGCTCTGCCCAAAGTTCAGCAGCGGCCCGTAGCACTCCTCAAAGCGGGCGGCCAGCTGCTTGCGCGCAGCGGCCAGCTGGTTGAACTGCTGCAGCGCCTGGATATCACCCGGGTGCGTATCCAGGTACAGATTCAGCTCCAGCAGCACAAAATCGATGGCCTGCAGCTCCTTCAGCTGTGTGTAATAATTCTCATCAATGCCCTTCGCCATCGCTCCGATTCCCCTTTCCGTGCATAGCCGGTGAAACAGCATGCTTACTCTCATAGGGACTGTACAAGGCCGGCCATAATGTGCCGCAGCACAAAGCCTGCATCGGGCTGAACTGCGGCAGTCCCGGCGGCTGAAACGGAATGAACAGCTGCGGCGGGGTCGAATACGTCTTGCAATGAACCGGCGGACACGGATCGAACGGTCCGACAAACGTCTCGTATACGCGTTCCTGGGCAAATTTCATAAGCGCTTGAGCCTCCTCAGCATTCCTATCCCTTATAGATGTATGTGCCCAGCCGCCATATTATGAGCAAACAAGCCTTAATTCCACAGCATATAGCCAATCACGCACAAGCCGGCCGCAAACAGAAGGACCGCCCCCGTAAACCGCAGGCGCAGCAAGCCGCTTGCAGATTGGCCCTCATCGGCTTGGCTGTCGAGGTACTGCAGGAGCACGAGCATCATAAACAAGTATACAAGATCCATAAACAGGAGTAGTAGATGCGCCGTAGCACCCAGCATAACTCCAAGCATCGGCCCCATCATCCCGCCCATCACCCCGGCCGACATCCCCTCGAGCACAGCCGCCAAACCGAACGGTCTGCCTGAAGCGAAGCCCGCAGCAAGGCCGAACAGTACCGCCAGCATCGTCGGCGGGGTCAAATCATGAGGCAGCAGGACTCCTACAGCAACGCCGAGGGTAGCCGAAGGCAGCATTCCGAGAATCATCGGCCCTACCATGGCGGCCATTCCGGCAAGCCTGTCCTTTATCTGCATCATCCGCAGCCAGACATACCCTGCAGCCGCCAAAACAAAGACAGCGCTAAGCAATCCAAGAATCACACGACCTTCTTGCTCCACATTCCCGCCCCCTATTCATTCCAGTGCACAGCCGGAATTAAAATGCCAACCGCAGAGCCTGGCGATGCTGCGCCGAACGGCTCTTTTAAAGCAAGCTTAATCATCTGGCACTGCCTGGCGCCCGAATATACTCCCGATCCGTGCCTGGCCCTCCGGCCCTTCTTTAATATATGAACCGCGACCCGTACAGTATGTCCGGTGCAGCAGGACCATCCTCAATCCTGTAAACAGAACTAAACAGAACAAAAAAAGAACAGCTGCATTCCCCGTTTTAGGTGGAAATTAGCTGTTCCTTCTCACAAGCCGGTATTCTTGAAGCTCTGACGTGGTTTTCGGCACCATGAAGCATCTGCTGCCCGAAGGGCCTGGCTGCGCTGTCCCAGCCCGAACGGCGGCTATGGATTTCACCGAATATGCAAGCTTACCTTGCAAGCAGCCTTACTTCGCCCCGTTCCAGGCAAAGCCGATGGCATTCAGAAAAGCCCGGGCCAGCGTCATATGCCCTGTCGTGTTTGGATGCACCCGGTCCCAGGCAAGCGCAGCCGGATAAATATGCTCTAAAACCGGCTCAAAGGCCTGCTGGGTATCGACAAAAATCGTCCCCTGCTCCTCTGCAATGGCCTTCACAACAGCACCATACCGATCCATTGCAGCCCGCATCTTATCTTCGGGGTTCGGCTCGATGTAGAACGGGGTCATGAGCACCAGACCTTTTACCCCCGGCTTTGTCCGCACAACCAGATCCCGCAGCTTTGCCTCGTACTCTTCAATCAGGACGTGCCGCTCTACAATTTGCGGCAAATCGTATTGCCGCCATACATCATTGATGCCGATTAGCACGGACACCCAGTCCGGCTTCAAATCCAGCACATCCTCCTGCCAGCGCGCTTGAAGATCACGGACGTTATTGCCGCTCAAGCCTTTATTCATGACGCGCACATGCAGCTCAGGATAGACAGCTTGCAAAAAACCGTCCACCAGGGATACGTAACCGGTGCCGAGCGAATCATTACGCCCTTCCCCCTCCGGTTTTTTCCTTCCGCAGTCCGTAATGGAATCCCCAATCATGACAAGCTTGTCTTTCGGTTGCAGCAGCACTTGGCTTCATCCTTTCTTTGTTAGTGACTCCCTCTTTGTATTCTCCATTCCGCCGAACCAATCCTCTTTCCTTCCCATATCCTATCGTAGCTAGATGTGTATGGCTGTAGATGATAGAGGATCAAGGAGCTGAGAACGGTGGCCTGTCAGTTTCGAAATCTTATTTTTGAAGGCGGGGGTGTCAAAGGGATTGCGTATGTAGGCGCGCTGCAGGAGCTGCAACGCCAGCACGTGCTGGACGGAATTACACGGGTGGGCGGAACCTCCGCAGGAGCGATAACTGCAGTTCTTGTCGCGTTAAACTATACCTTGGCTGAAATCGAAGCCTGCATGACTTCCCTGGATTTCAGCCGGCTTCTTGATGCCTCATCCGGGTATCTGCGCAACACCGCCCGGCTGCTGCGCCGCTTCGGCTGGTACAAGGGCGATTACTTCCGCAGCTGGATTGGCGGGCAGATTGCCTGCAAGACCGGCGATCCCAACATGACCTTCAGCGAGCTGTATGCTTTGAATACAGCCGTCCCCTTTCGGGAGCTGTATTTAATCGGCACGAACTTATCCACAGGCTACAGTGAAGTATTCTCTGTGGAAACGACGCCTGATATGCCCATCGCCGATGCGGTGCGTATTTCCATGTCCATCCCGTTTTTGTTTGCCGCCCCTTCAGGCAGCAATGGGGATATCTACGTGGATGGAGGACTGCTGAACAATTACCCGATCAAGCTGTTTGATCAGAAGAAATATGTGCAGCACGCCGCCCACTACTGCCACAAGGCTTATTATGACCATCACAATGCGGGCATACCTGCTGATACAAATAACGGCGATATGTACATCTACAATAAAGAGACGCTCGGCTTTCGCCTGGATTCCGCTCAGGAAATTGCCGTCTTCCGGGACCATGCCCTGCCGAAGGCACATCCAATCCGAAGCTTGTTCAGCTTCAGCAAAGCGCTGATGAAGACGCTTCTCGACAGTCAGGAGCATTCGCACCTGCACAGCGACGACTGGGACCGGACCATTTACATTAACACCCTCGGGGTGAAGACGACCGAGTTTCAGCTGAGCGAGCACAAAAAGAAACAGCTTGTCCAGTCCGGAAAAAACCACACGGAGCGTTATTTTTGCTGGTTTCATCATGCCGGCAGCCGTCCGGCAAACCATACAAGACAGCCTCCTGCAAATAACAAACAAGAAGACACAAACAAGGACAGCCCCTGATAAGAGAAGCTGTCCTTGTTTCCATTATGAATTCCCGCACATCCGAGAATTAGTCGGAGTGATGGTTTTTCGTTGCATAATTCGATTCCGGGCTGGTCAGCTTGTCGTAGAACTCGACGAAACGGTCCTTGTCCTCGCTGTTGCGCAGCGCCATTGCCGTACGCGGATGCTCGTTCAGGATTCCGGTAACGGTGTACGGGATAATATAGCCCCACTCCACCTTCTCACGCAGCGGAATCATCAAATTCTCGATCGCTTCCAGCAGCGGGCGGATTTCGTATTTCGGATTTTTCAGGTAGCTGACCAGCAGCTCGGTATTGCAGTTCCCAGCCGCACGACCCATTCCGTAGACGGATGCATCCAGGAAGGTGACGCCCTTCTCCAAGCCGACAATCGTATTGGCAAAAGCCAGCTGCATGTTATTATGCATATGCATGCCCAGCTCTTTTTCCGGCAGCGCGCGTTGGAATTTGGAAACCAGGTAGTCGATATCGTTCAGGTGCAGGCTGCCATAGGAGTCTACGATGTAGACAACATCTACGGGGCTGTCCTTGATTTCCTGGAACGCTTCATTCAAGTCGTTCTCCATGACATGAGAAAGCGCCATGATGTTCAGCGACGTTTCGTAGCCCATTTTATGAAACTTCTCTACCAGCTCCAGGCCTTTGCCTACATCTTGAATGTAGCAAGCGACACGAATCAGGTCCAGCAGGCTTTCTTTACGCGGCAAAATATCGTTCTCGTCCACGCGGCCGATATCGACAAGCGCGGACAGCTTGGTCGCGGATTTTTGCGGAATCACATCACGAAGGAAGCCTTCGTCCAGGAAGCGCCATGGGCCTGCATCAGCGCCCTTAAGCAGCTTGGGTGAATTCTTGTAGCCGATTTCCATGTACTCCACGCCGGCTTCGCTAAGTGATTTGTACAATTGCTTGACAAAATCTACGCTAAAATCCCAGTTGTTGACCAGACCCCCATCGCGGATCGTACAGTCCAAAATCTTAACCTTATCGTGCTTCATGGTTGTTTGTTAACTCCGTTCTTTGTTGGAATGATTTGGTATATGCTATTGCTCTACTAAAATCCAAATGCTAAATATTTTAAATTTAGCACATGGGCTGCTGGGGCGTCAATAGTCCCACATCCTCTGCAGGTGAATTTGGACGAATTAACTAGCCCGATTCGTATACCAGGGACAACAGGCCACGCTTTTACTATTCCAGCTTAATGCGGAACTTCAGCAGGCCGACCCTGCGCATCGCCTGATACACAATCACGACAATCGGGCCCAGGAACAAGCCGACCACACCCACAAGCTTAAAGCCGATATACATGCTGATCAGCACGGACAACGCCCCGATGCCGACAGACGCGCCCACGATTTTGGGCTCCACGATACGCCGGAACAAGGTGATGACTGCAAACAGAATGAGGAGACCGAGTCCCAGGAACAGGCTGTCCTCCGTCAGCATGGAATAAACAGCCCAAGGAACGAGCACAGATCCGGTGCCGAGCACCGGCAGAATATCAACAATAATAATCAGCAGCGCAATCGCCAGCGGATACTCTACGCCAAGAATAAGCAGACCGACCAGCGTAATGACATAGGTTAGCGCGCTGAGCAGCACCTGGGCCCGAAGGAAGCCGAATATCGATCCGCGCAAATCAAGCAGCACGTTCTCCACCTTGGGCAAGGAGCTTTCATCGAACAGGGAAAGGAACGAATTCTTTACACCCGGCAGGCCGATGCAGAACATAAACAAGGCGATGATGAAAACGATAAAAAACACAAACAGCCCGGGAATCGTCTTGGCGACATTGATAAAATACGCAGAAATTCCCGCCACAATGCTGTTGAGGCTTTCGATTAGCGTTTTCAGGCCGGCATTGAGGCTAGCCTCCAGCTGATCCGCGACCTCGGGGGAGAAGGAGTTAAACAGCTGATCGGTATTAACAGTGGCATCCTTGAAATAATTGTTGGCGTTATCCAGATAAACAGGAAGCTTATCCCAAAACGCCACAACCTCCGTAACCACCTTCAGCCCCAGCAGGTAGAAGATGCCCAGCACGACGAGCGTAAACAAGGCACACACCACAATCGCGGAGCTTGCCCGGTTAATTCGAAGCCCTTTCATAAGCAGCAGAATTGGCGTTTCCAGAAAAATGGCCCCAATCAGGGCAAGCAGAAACGGCGCCCCGATTGTAAACAGGCCGTACAGCAGCAGGAGCACTACCGCTATCGTGATGAAATGCTTCCTTGTCAAATGAATTCACCTCTTTATCCATTCCGCTCTTCTACACTTCTTATGCGTGGGGTTCATCCGTATGCTGCTGTTCTCCTGATGCTGATTTCGGCGCCAGCCGGTGAATATGCACCCGTACAATACGGAGCCGGTCCACCTCGGCCACCTCGAACGTGTAATTGGCCTGCTCAATGCGGGCCCCCTTGCTCGCTTGCCCTTCCAGCTGCTTAAACAGCCAGCCCCCGATGGAATCGACCTCCTCGTCAATAATTTCAATATCCAGCATGTCATTGATTTCCTCCAGCAGCATTCTGCCGTCTACGGAAATGGTCTGGCCTTTGACCTCGAC
The DNA here is from genome assembly GCF_037137075.1 of Paenibacillus sp. y28. NCBI lineage: Bacteria > Bacillati > Bacillota > Bacilli > Caryophanales > Paenibacillaceae > Paenibacillus > Paenibacillus sp. y28. The sequence goes on along the minus strand of NZ_JBBBNV010000010.1, from coordinate 129,991 downwards.
ATCCTCCCGCTCATCCTCGTCGAATTCGTCCCGAATCTCGCCGACGATTTCCTCCAGGATATCTTCTGTCGTCAGCATTCCGGCCGTACCGCCGTATTCATCAATCACGATGGCGATCTGTGCCCGTCTTTTTTGCATCAGGCGCATGACATGGCTAATCTCCATTGACTCCGGCACGGTAAGCACCGGTCTCAGGTACGTTTCCAGCCGCAGCTCCTCACCGGCCGGAGCCGTAAGCAAATCCGTAATATGTACAAAACCGATGATACGATCTTTATCGCCCTCCGCCGCAACCGGATAACGGGTGTGCTTCGTTTGAAAAACATGCTGCAGGTTTTGTTCCAGAGGCAAATTCGTGTAAAGGCAGTCCATATCGATTCGCGGCAGCATGACTTCCCGGGCCAAACGATCGGAATATTCGAAAATATTGTCAAACAGCACCATCTCGTCCTTGTCGATATGTCCGCTGCGGGCGCTTTGATTCATCAGTATTCGAATCTCTTCCTCCGTATGCGCCTCGTGCTCCGAGGCGGGCTGGACACCAAGCAGCCGGAGCAGCTTGTTCGCAGCTCCATTCAGCAGCCATATGGCCGGCATAAAAATGTTGTAAAAGATCATCAGCGGACCGGAGAGCCAAATGGAAACCGTCTCCGACTTCTGAATCGCCAATGATTTCGGCGCCAGCTCTCCCAGCACAATATGAAGAAAGGTAATGACAGCAAACGTAATGGCGAACGCCAGCGTTGAGCTGTAGGATGCCCTTTCCAGGCCAAGCCAGCCGAGCAGGGGCTCGACCATCAGATGGTTGACCGCAGGCTCACCGGCATATCCAAGTCCAAGGGAAGCCAGCGTAATCCCAAGCTGCGTCGCAGATAAATAAGCATCCAGGCGTTTGGTTACAGCCAGAGCGTGTTTGGCTTGACCTTTGCCCTCGTCCACGAGCTGCATAAGCCGCGACTGGCGCACCTTGACCAGCGCAAATTCGGCAGCAACGAAAAAACCGTTAAGCAGGACCAGAAACAAAACAAGGAGCACGTTCAATACGATGGCTGTCAACACCATTCGTCCCTTCTGAAAGTGAGTAAGTGCGGATTACAGGATCGCCTTGCGCTTCATGAAATCAACATCCCGGTAATACATATCCGCCACGAGCAGATTAGGCCCGCAGCAGGCAGCAGCCGGACAATAACAGCTGACCTTGTGATTGAGCGGATGATCAAGCCAGCGGTCAAACACGGAATCGAGTGTATCCGTATATACGCTGCCCAGCGCAGGGACATCAGAGAAATCAGTCACGAACACGTCCCCGGTAAACAAATTGACATTAAGCCGGTTGCGTCCGTCAGGATCGTTGCGCACGGTCACATTCCGCTCGCTCCGCAGCCGGTTGAGAAGACGGCGGTCTTCACTGTTCTCGTTGCAGGAATAAAACGGAAGTGTGCCGAACAGCATCCACATGTCCGGATCGCGGCTGTCAAGCAGGCCGTGAATCGCATCCCGGAACTGCTCCTGCGACAGCATCGGCAGCTGCTCTGCAAATGCGCTCGGATACATCGGATGCACTTCATGGCGGCGGCAGCCCATTTCGCCGATGAGACGGTGAATCTCTGGCAGCTTATGATGAGTGCGGTAATTGATCATCGATTCGGCAGACACATACATGCCGCCTTTGCTGAGGGCTACAGTATTGTCTACCATACGTTCGTACAGCTTGGCGGCAGCCGCGTAAGACACCTCATGTCCGGTACGCACAAAACCGACATCATGAAAATCATGGGCGTTGATGTAATTAAAGGAAATATGCATGACGTCCAAATAAGGGGCCATCTGCTCATACCGGGATAAATCCAGTGTCAGATTGGAATTAATCTGAGAGCGTACGCCGCGTTCGCGGGCATACTTCAGGAGCGGCACGATATACTCTTTCACGGTTGAATCCAGCAGCGACGGCTCTCCGCCCGTAATACTGATTGTCTCCAGCGTCTCAATTTCATCCAGCCGCTTCAGCATCAGGCTAAGCGGAAGCCGCGCACCTTCGCTGCGGGCCAAGGAATAACCGACCGCGCAGTGCTCGCAGCGCATATTGCACAAGTTCGTGACGGTCATCTCCACACTGGTCAGCGTATGCCGCCCGTAGGAAGTCAAAGAGCGCAGCGGGTCCCACGGATCATAGTCCGGGCCAAGCGGAGTCAAACCGGCCGGATAAGTTCCCGTCAGCCGCTCGGCAGGCATCGCTTCAGTAGGAATTGTATCTTTTTTTCTCATTACATAATCACACCTGACTGTTCATTCGTATCCCTTTATTTTACCGTATTGCCGAAATGTTTTCCACAACCTTACTTACAGCCGCATCAGCCGCCCGCCCTGTACGACTTCGAACTGCATGGCAGCTGTACACAGCTGCTTCCGGCAACAGGTCTGAATAACCTGTTCCCAGCCTCTAGAGCCTGAAATAACAAACTGCCGCCAGACCCTGGTTTCAGCGGCCGGCAGCAGTTGGTATGCGCCTATCTATATTATGATTGAATTTCCGTATATTCAAACCAGTCAAAATCCGCATAGCTGTCGCTTGCTTGTCCTCCGCTGCTGGCATACAAGCCCATGTACGCGCCTACGAAGCCTCCGGCCACGTCTGAGCTGAGGATAGTCCCATCCGCATCCTGAACCAAGAGCTGCCATTCCTCAGCCGCTGTAGCGAAGTAAAAGCTGTACGCCTGCATAGCTGCCTCGACCTTGAGGTAAAGCTTTTGCGCCCGCAGCTCCTGCTCGCCAAGCACCCGCTCCTCGCCTTGTCTGCGTTCAGTCAGCCGAATGCGCGTCTTCCCTTCCCAGATCCCGTATTCGAGACGGAACTGAAAATCATTGTTTTGCAGCAAAACCAGACCCGCCGTTTCCCCTTCCCGCTGCGGAGCAAACTCCATTACCGTCCGGGCCGCGAAGCTCAGGTGCTGCTGACGGCGGCCGACAAAGCTCGGGTTGGCCGTCTCCGACAGCTGCTCCGGCTTCAGCTTCAGCCGCAGATGCCCCGGGCGCTCCGTCAAGCTCCAGTACTCACCGCGCGGCGTACGAAGGAAATTCCAGCGCAAATCGAGCTGCTCCCCGTCAAAGCTATCGCAGGCAGGCTGCGTCGGCCAGCGCCGCTCAGGCAAATCCGGACGGCGGGATTCCATCTCGACAATCCCTTTGCCCGGATTAACTACCGGCCAGCCGTTCTCCCATTGCATCCGCACCAGGAAGGTTTCCCGGCCAAGATTGCGGTATGGTCCGCCATAAGGCCGTGAGGCCAGACAAACCATCCACCATTCCCCATTTTGAGTTTCCACCATGTCCGCATGGCCAACGTTGAATATCGGGTAATTTTGGCCCAAATGGCGATGGGTCAAAATCGGATTCATTTTGCACACTTCATACGGTCCGGTAATGGACTCGCTGCGTGCAATCGTCACGGCATGGGTGAACCCGGTGCCCCCCTCGGCGATGAGCAAATAGTAATAGCCGTTGATTTTGTACAAATGCGGCCCTTCCTGGGCATGTGCCTGCTTAACCGCGCCATCCCACAGGCTGTGCTTCGGTCCAATCAGCTGCTTCGTCTCCAAATCCAGCTCCTGCATCCAGATTTCCATATGCTTCGGATACTGCTGGCCGCTCGGCGGAACACGGTTGCCGGTATAATACACTCTGCCGTCATCGTCAAAAAATAACGATGGATCGATCCCCGGCGCATCCTTCAGCCAATGCGGGTCAGACCACGGGCCGGCCGGGTCTGCTGCGGTAACATAAAAGTTTTTGCGCTCTCCGGTCTGACTGACAACAAAGGTGGTAATCATGTAAAAAATGCCGTTATGGTACCGCAGGGTCGGGGCGTAAATTCCCTTCGACGCCGGCGTCCCGTCCAGGTCGAGCTGGGACGGGCGATCCAGCACATGGCCCAGCTGGCGCCAATGGACCAGATCCTTGCTATGAAAAATCGGAACACCCGGAAAATATTCAAAGGTGGACGTAACTAAATAATAGTCGTCACCCACCCGGCAAATGGACGGATCCGGGTAAAAGCCCGGCAAAATCGGATTACGAAATGTGGCGGTCACGAAGGCACCCTTCCTCTCTCAGATCGTTTACCCATCCATTATAAACAAGCCAGACCGGCCCGTCTGCACTTCGCATTGTCCGGTTACGGGCAAACTTATCTTTATTTGCTCTCCCGGGCTTCCCCCGGCTCGTCGAAGCTCGGCCTGCAAGAAAGCCGCGATCGCTGCACCGGCCGATTCGGCTCCGGTTGTTTTTCACCGAATGGGGATAGGGTTACAGGGGGGGAACTAAATCAAAAAAAAAGCGCTGCCCAGCGCCCGCCAGTGGTCAAGCTTCACTGACATTCGTAATGAGCAGCGTATGTTGTTTGGATAAGTCCACTTCATAAGGGGCCGTCTCCTGGCCGTCCGCATCCTGCAGGATACGTACAATGGGACGGGCCGGGTAATTCGCGTTAATATCAACGACCACACCGGTTTCCCCGGTATTCAGCTGCACGGACAAGCCTAGCGGATAAATGGCGACCCGGTCGCGGAACAATTCGATCTTGTCCTTATCATACAGCGTGCCGGAACCGGTATACAAAACCTCAAGCGCCTGGTGGGGCAGCATCGCCCCGCGGTAGACGCGGTGAGTCGTCATGGCGTCATAGGAATCCACCAGCCCGATCCAGCGCGCGAAATCGTGAATTTCGCTTCCTCCGATTCCCCGCGGATAGCCGCTTCCATCCAGCCGTTCATGATGCTGGAAAGCGCAGTGCGCGGATAAAAGCGGAATGTTGGGCTCATCCTTCAGCAGCCTGTAGCCGATCTCCGCATGCCTTTTCATCGCATCGAATTCGCTGGCCGTCAAGGAGCCCGGTTTATTTAGCAAATCCATAGAAATTTGTGTTTTGCCGATATCGTGCAGCAGCGCGCCGAGTCCCAGCGTGAACAGCTCATCCTGTGAATAGCCTGCGCACATGCCGAGCATCGTGGAATACACACATACATTCAGGGAATGCTGGTACAAATAATGATCACAGATGCTTAAATTCATGAGCATGGCCATCGCCGTCTCATGACGGCTCAAATCGTCGATGACCATATTCAGCACGCTTCCGAACGTTTTGCTGAGCTGAAGTGCGGGCGCGCCTTTTCTCCGGGTGGATTCGTCCATCAGCTTCCGGAACTGGCCGCGAATTTCCCCCATCGCCCGGCGGCGGGTCTCATCCGTAATCATGTCCGGCACAGTGATATCATCGGTCCGCGGATCTTCCACGTACACATAATTAATCCCAAGCTGATCCAAACGGCGGATAAGGGCATCCGTTAATTCAACATGCTCTCCAAGAAGAACGAGGCCTTCTTCACTGTATATTTTTTTTCCCAGCCGCATGCCGGCTCTACAGGAACGAATAGATAGTAAGCGCATCGGTTTAGCCTCTCGTTCTTTGAATATATGCTAGGCACTGTTAATGTTAATGTAGCCGATTATTCAAAAAAGAGCAATACAAAAACCGACTCCATTCGAGCCGGTTTTCGTGCTTGTCCTATTCTTTGCCCGGCTGGAAGCCTGTTTCCGTCAGGCTCTGCCGCCTTACAGCTTTCCAAGCAAAATGTAGATCAGAAACGCACCCGCCGCAATAAAACGGTAATACGCGAAGTAAGACAGGTCCAAACGGGAAACCAGGCGGATGAACCACAGCACCGCCAGCAGCGCCACAATAAAGGAAACCACGAAGCCAACCGCGAAAAAGCCGAAATAGTCCATGCTGAGATATTCATAGTTTTTGAGAAGCTTATAGCCTGACGCGGCGAACATCACCGGAATTGCAATCAGGAAGGTGAAATCCGCTGAAGCGGCACGGCTTACGCCCGCCAGCATCCCCCCGGCAATCGTCGCTCCCGAACGGGAGAAGCCCGGCCACAGCGCAAGGCACTGCGACAAGCCGATAAACAGCGCCTGACGGTAAGTCAGATCGTCCATATCCCGCGCCGTAACAGCCGGCTGCTGCTTTTCCCCCACAATGAGGAAAATTCCGCCCAGCACCAGACCAATCAGCACCGTATACGGTGAAAATAAATATTGTTCAATAAAATCATCAATAAAAAATCCGATGCCCATCGCCGGGACGATTGCAATCAGCACGTGCAGGAGGTTCATTCTTCCGCCGCTTGCGCTTGGCGGAGCCGAAGGATCGCGCCACCCGAACAGCCGCAGCACCCGCTTCCAATACAAAATCAAGACGGCCAAAATCGCCCCGAGCTGAATCACGATCTCAAAGGTCTGCATGACAACATCGTCATGCGGATAACCGAGCAAATCGCTTGTCAAAATCATGTGTCCTGTGGACGATACCGGAAGGAATTCAGTCAGCCCTTCGACGATGCCAATAATAATGGAATGCCATAATTCATACATGCCTGGATCCCAATCCTCTCTGCCTTCTATATGGATAGCTAAAATAACCTCTCTCATTCTACTCCGGTCCGGCGCAGCCTGCAAGTAAAGGAAGTTGTTAAAACGACGGCGCGGGCTGCTGGAGAGATAGCTGAATTGTTGTTGCTCGCGAACAGAGCTTGGTTCAGAGCAGCAGGCAAAGCCCTGAAGATTGAGGCTTATACGTTCCTGACTGCTGCTTAGCAGTGCTGAGGCCGAACAGCAGCAGGCAAAATTCAGAGTAAGGGCACGATCATCAGGGCACATATGATGAAACAATATAAATACTACCGGCCTGCACGATCCGGCCCGGACAAGGGTGCAGAATGCCAATGCTTCTGCAGGCAGGCGGCAATTTCCTCGGGACGCTGCAGCTGATCCAGCAGCACATCCCGCAGAAATTCCGGCATATAGAACTGCTGCTCCTCGCCCTCCTTCAAGGATAAATAGCCTTGTCCGAACGTGAACATATCAATCGAGCCGACACTGTAGCGCAGCTCGTCCTGGAGCGGATTGCCTTGTACGGAGACGGACACAAGCCGTTCATAGGGCGGCCGGCTGCGGTCGTAGCGAATCGTCATCCCGTCTACGCACAACGTGCCCAGCTCCTTCCCCCGAAACCCGTAGCCGCGGATAGCAAGGGCAACGAACTCCGGCAGCAGCGCCTCCTCCAGCGCCCGGCGGAGATTGGCTCCGGTCACAAGCATCCGGCAAGGATTGATCGGGTGCGGACAAATGGCAAGCAGCCGTTCAAGGGTGACGGGACCGGCCTCAAGCCCGTCCAGCAGCTGACCGGCGTTGACCAGGCCGATCTCCGCGCCTGTCCACCGGCGCAGACCGGAGGCCAGCAAGTTCCCAAGCGGGGATTCTTCGCCGCTTGCCGCCGCGATAGGCTCGGCTAAAGTTACAACAACCCGGTCAAGCGCTTGAATGGCCTGCCTTCTTTTAAGCTCGATGAGCCGCTCCAGGTCGATATCGGCCGGAACCCCCGCCATATCCAGGCATTGTCCGCTAATGCGGCCCGGCCGTTTGGCTTCCGGGTCCCACTCGATGGAGACAACGCCGAGATGAGTGCCGTACTTACCGGCGGCGCAAACCGCCGTTGTGCCAATCATGAGCGGCTCCGGAAGCAAATGATGCGTATGCCCGCCCAGAATGACATCAATGCCCTCGATCTCCTCGGCCATACGCTTATCATGGTTGAGGCCCAGATGGGACAGCACGACCAGAACATCGGCCTCCTCGCGGAGCTGCTTTACATAGCCCGCAACGATGGACAACGGCTCAAGCTCATCCCAGCCAAGCGGCTTGTAAAATTCGGGATAGTACGCGGTTACCCCAATAAAGCCGACCCGGATTCCGCCCGCTTCACACAAATAGGTCGGTACCATCCACGGCGCCAATTGGCCGTTTGCCTCCAGCAAATTGCTCCCCAGGATGTGGAAATCCGCTGAGGCGTAGGCCGCTTCAATTGTTCGATGAGGGAACGTCAGGCCTTCGTTATTCCCCAGCACGGCCACGTTGTAACCGGTGGCGTTCATAACCGCTACATTGGCCGTCCCCCCGCTGCCGTCCGTCTCCGGCCGCATCCGGTCCATATGATCCCCGCAGTCTATGCGAAGCACTGGATATGGGGCATATTGTGCAGTAATCCGATCCATGGCCGTTTTTAATTTAGGCATTTGTTCGAAATGGCTGTGTATATCGTTCGTGTGCAGCAGCACCAGCTTAGCGGCAGCGGCCATCGCATGTCCCTCCTTGTGTATCCAGCCGGCAGGCATTCATCATCCCAATGAAGTATTGCTTCATGCGCCCGAAACATCGGGTATATCCAAAGTTCTTCGACTCCCGTAAAAGAAATCCTGCCGGACCTTCATCGTTTTCCAGCCTGTGCCCGACTGATCACGGGCCCGGGCCGGAAGACGCGCCGAACTACATTTTACACCTGAACCAGCATGAAATTAAAGCAAAAGCTTCTGCAGAGCACTCTGGACCGCGCTAAAGTCGGCAATCTATCAAGAGGCTTCGGCCGGAAGTGGTACGCTGCCGTTTTTTTCGGGCCGGTCCGATTGAAGCGATTTTCGCACTGCGCGCTGCTCTTGGCCAGTGGAGGGTAGCTTAGCGCTGCATGACAAGGTTGACCATTTGCAGCACACATGAAGTGACCCGCCGGATCTGGGAACTTGCAAAAAAGCTCCTCTTGCATTACAGCTGCCTGCCGCGGGTAGGCCGGTTACAAAGGCCATTCGCGCATTTTGTGCGTGTCTATCTCCTCTACTAACATATGAATTTGGCAGGCAAATATGATATGCTGATTCAGATCACCCTTGTTTGCTGGAGGTGCCGAAATGGTATTGACAATTCATGTGTTTGCCGGACTTGGCGAGGCTTGCGGCGCGCCGGTTCTGCAGCTTGAAATATCCGGGCAGGAGCCTCTTACGGCAGGCCTGCTCAAGCAGGAGCTTGCGGCGCGTCATCCTGCCGCCGCAGCGCTTATCCGGGCCTCCTTTGTGGCCCGGAACCAGGCCTATGCCGCCGACGGCGACCTGATCAGCGCGGACGACGAGCTCGCGCTGATTCCGCCGGTCTCCGGCGGCCAGGCCCCGCAGCCGGCTGATGCGGAGCCGGCTGCAGCCGCGCGGTTCACGCTGACCCGTGAACCGCTTCAGGCGGAGGCGGTGGCTGCGCTTGTCCGCCACCGCGATCACGGTGCCGAGCTGGTGTTTATCGGCACCACACGAGAGCATACGCACGGGCAGCGGACCGTGCTTCTGGAATATGAGGCGTACGCCCCGATGGCGCTGCGCACGATGGAACAGATTGGCGCTGAAATCGCGGAGCGCTGGCCCGGCACCCGGACCGCCATCGCCCACCGGCTCGGACCGGTCGGCGTCGGCGAAATTAGCGTTATCATTGCGGTTTCCGCCCCGCACCGGCCGGAATGCTATGAGGCAAGCCGATACGCGATTGAACGCCTCAAGCAGATCGTCCCCATCTGGAAAAAAGAAATATGGGAGGATGGCGCCGAATGGAAGGACCATCAGCTCGGGCCCTGGGACCCGACAGCTCCCGCAGCAGAAGGAGAACAACCATGAATGAACTCGAACGCGATACGCGTTATTCCCGGCAGGTGCTGTTCGCCCCGATCGGCGAAGAAGGACAGCGCCGGCTGATCGGCTCCCGCGTGGCTATAGTCGGCATGGGCGCACTGGGCACCGTGCTCGCCAACCATATGGTCCGGGCCGGAGTCGGCTTCGTCCGCATCATCGACCGCGACTTCGTCGAAGCCAGCAATTTGCAGCGGCAAATGCTGTACGACGAGGACGATGCCCGCCAGTCCCGGCCCAAGGCTGCGGCTGCGGCCGAAAAGCTCGGCCGGATCAACTCGCAGGTGACTGTAGAGCCTCACATCGTCGATCTGAATACGCTGAATGCCGAAGAGCTGCTGACCGGCGTAGACCTCGTGCTGGACGGGACGGATAACTTCTCGGTCCGTTTCCTGATTAACGATGTCTGTGTGAAGCACGGCATCCCCTGGGTTTACGGAGGAGCCGTCAGCTCCAGAGGCGTCTCGCTGGCCGTTTTGCCCGGCGACACCCCTTGCCTGCGATGTATCTTCGGCCAGCCTCCGGCGCAGGGCACAGCGGAAACCTGCGATACCGCGGGTGTTATCGGGCCGATCATTCATCTGGTCGCTTCGTATCAGGCAACAGAAGCGCTCAAGCTATTGATCGGCGCCCGGGAGAAGGTCAACCCGCGCATGATGCATTTTGATCTGTGGCATGGCCACCATTCCGGCGTTGATGTTAGCGGCGCCCGCAAGCAGGACTGTCCAGCCTGCGGAGAGCGGCATTTTGAATTCCTGGAGGCGGAGCGTGACGGAGACATGATGCAGTCCCTCTGCGGCCGAGACAGTGTCCAGATTGTGCCGTCCGCGCCCCAGCGCTTTGATCTGCAGGAGTGGGCCCAAAAATGGAAGCCGCTCGGCAACGTGGAGGCGAACCCGTTTCTGCTGAAGCTGCACCTCCCCGGGCAAATCACACTGGTCCTCTTCCCCGACGGCCGTCTGCTCGTGCAGGGCACGGGCGATATGACAATAGCGAAAACCTTGTACAGCAAATACATCGGGATGTAGCCTGGGAAAAGCCGGCTGGCGGTTCTGCCGAAGCGGTTACTTTTTCACCAAGCGGCTGCGACAGGTTCAAAATTTGCCTTTCAAGACACGCCCCAGAGCATGGGGACGGTGTCTTTTTTGTTTCGATCCAGCCGGGCCGCCTCCTGCTGTATATTCGGGACAACGGCCCAAATTTTAGGCTATACGGATTATTGCTTGCAGACGGAATACCTCTTTGGAACCGTTGTCAAAACGAATCGAACTTGATACAATGGTATCGAAAATTCCATTATTTTGTAGAGAGGGCGCTGGCGCTTGAGAAAACATATCACGGATCTACAAGTCGGTGATAAGCTTAGCGGGCATATTTATAATCGTCACGGCCTGTTAATTTTATCAGCAGGAGCAACACTGGATTCAGAAGGGATTTCCAAGCTCTTCCTTCATAACATTGATTTCATCGACATCGAAGATCGTGCAGAAGACCGTGTACCCGCCCAATTTTCCTCTAATCCGGAGGCCATTCGGGAGCTAAGCGAGAAGGTACAACCCTTGTTTGACAGCGCCATTAATCATATGAAAGGTTTGTTTAAACAGGTAAGCGATGGTAAAACGCTTAATTTGAAGCAAACATCTCAAGGCTTCGAACCGCTCATAGAGAAAATGCAGACCCGCCAGGATTTGGTATCCATCTTGCTGACGCTTACGAGTACAGATGAGTATACCTATCAGCATAGTGTCCAGGTAGGCATTCTCTCCTACTATCTTGCCAAGTGGCTGCGCCACTCGGAGAAGGACGCAGAGCTCGCCGGTCAAGCCGGTTATCTCCACGATATCGGCAAAGCCAAAATCCCGGCCTCGATTTTATCCAAGCCGGCCAGGCTGTCGGAAGCGGAGTTCGCCGAGATTAAGAACCATCCGATTTATGGCTATGAGCTGATCAAAGCTTCGCTCAACAATGAGCTGGTGGCGACAGCAGCCCTGCAGCATCATGAGCGCTTGAATGGCAAAGGCTACCCCGCAGGCCTGGAGGAGCGGGAAATCCATCCGCTGGCGCGAATCGTCGCGGTTGCCGATGTGTACAGCGCAATGATTTCTTCGCGTGTGTACCAGAAGGAACGGGATTTGCTGCATGTTCTTAAAGAGCTGCACCGGCTCAGCTTCGAAGAGCTGGACCCCGAGGTCGTTCATGTATTTATTAAGAACATGCTGCCGAACTTCGTGGGCAAACGATTCTCCCTTCGAACCGGAGAAGCCGGAACCATTGTTTGGATTAACATGCATGACTTTTTCCGCCCGCTTGTGAAGCTGGAGGATCATTTTATTGATTTGTCCAAGGAACGGGATTTGGAAATCGATACGATTTATATGTAGGCTTTTGGTCCAAAATAAATCGAAAAGCTCCCCGCCTAAAAGGCTGTCGCGGCCTTCGCTTGCGGGGAGCTTTTCTCATACCGGAAAGCCGCTTGCTGCTGCAGCCCTCACTTGTTCTGGTCTGGTTCTGACCTCTGGTCCTGACTCCGGTTCTGGCTCCAGTTCTGACCTCTGGTTCTGGCTCCAGTTCTGACTCCAGTTCTGACTCCAGTTCTGATTCCGGTGCTGACTCTGATTCTGATGCCAGTTCTGACTCCATTCTGATTCCAGTTCTTACTCCGGTGCTGACTCCAGTTCTGACTCCAGTTCTGACTCCGGTTCGAGTGCTGATCTGTTCAATCGGCGGCTTTCCGGCCTTTCGGGTTACGGAGCCAGCCGGACTGCTTTAATGAAGGTTTCCTGCCAATACGGCTTTTCGATATTTGTAATTTGTACGCCGTCCTTCGGGATGGGGCACGCATGAATCATCTGTCCGTTCCCCATATAAATTCCGACGTGGCCTATGATACGATCCGTCCGAAAACGGCCCGGTACATAAAAAAACAGCAAATCGCCGCGCCGAAGGGAGTCCCGGCTTACCTCACGCCCCATTTCCCCCTGGGCTCTGGCTGTCCGCGGCAGGTTCATGCCGAACTTGCTAAAAATATAATCTGTGAACGTCGAGCAATCGAACCGATTACTGCTGGGATACGGCTCCGTTCCGAATTCGTACGGCACACCCAGATACCGCTTGGCGGTTGTAAGCAAGGCGCCCATATCAATATTACCCGCGGCCGCCGCCGGAACAGCCTGCTCCCGCTCGCTTACACCGGCTGATGCAGAACCGGATTCTTTCATGGATACGGATGGTCCATCCACCGGACCGACACTGGCATCCTTAAACGGGTCGTTCGGATCGTCCTTGAAGGAGGGCGCCGCCCCGGTCGCCTCGGCCAAATCATATTGCCCGCGCTTTACCTTATCGGCTGTACCATTGCCGGCCGGGTCCATGCGAACACGCCCATTTTCCTCCCCGAACCGGGCTTCCTTATCGAACAAAGCAGATAATGATGAAACCGGCAGGTAAGCCTTCCCCCCCTGCTCCAAGGGCGGGGCGTCCAGCTTAATCGGCTTGTCGCCCTTCGTAGCCTCCACAGCCCCAACCTTCAGCGTCCAATCCGGTCCGTAATCGCCGATATCGATCCGTCCGCTGGCGGGCTTCCAAGCGAGCTGGTATTCCAAGGCATCCGCAAGTTCACGAGCAGGAACATACGCTTTTCCATTCAGCATGGTTACAGGCAAATCCCGAGCATCGGCATTCGCCGGACCGGGTGCAAGCATCTCCGGGCCACCGCCCGGCCCGCGGCTGTTCATTGCAGCTGGTCCCGGAGGAGGCGTACCGCCATCCTGATTCGGCGCCGCTTGCTGCTGCGGCGTGCAGGCCGCGGTGAGCGTTGTTAATGTTAAGCATAGGCTTATCCACACCGTCCGCCATTGGTATCCCATAATGACACTCCTCGCACTTTTTCATCAAACAGAAATACGTTTCTATTGTGACAAAAACCGCTGAAGGCTATGCGCGGGCGATGGATATCGTTACAAAACAGGCCCTCCCATCTAAGCTTCTTCGCCGTTATAAATGCAAACATCCGTCCATACTGGAAATTAAAAGACCAGTAGAAGATGAGGTGCTTTCATATATTTGTAGCAAATTTAAAGGAAGGTCAACTCGAGGAACTGGATTCATAAGGCAAAAGCAATTAGACCATTCGCTCCCGGCTCCGTTAAAATATATAAAAACGGCAAAAAACCGCTGCTTCAAGCATACGGCAAAAGTTGCCCCTGCATCGGACTCAGGCGGTCATTTTTTAATGTGAACGGGTTCGTATGACGCTGCCATACTCACCATCTTTTCCTATAAATTATATCGGATTAAAAGAGTATAATATCATGCGTCTATGAGCATGGTCAATATTTTTCAATGAAAAATTCTAAAAATATATTGACCTGCGCTTAAAAATATAGTATTTTCTATCATGTAAGTAAATTGAAGGAAAGGGTGTTTGGTCATGGAAAAAATGTGTATGGATATGATGATGACAATGTGCATGGAGGACATGATGTCCAAAATGAAATGTATGAAAATGATGATGGACAAAATGTGCAGCATGGACATGAACATGGCGGACTGCATGGATATGGAAATGATGATGTCCAAAATGCAAGAGTGCGATGAAATGATGACCATGATGATGAAAATGATGAGCGAAATGAAACAAGCCTCCATGTAAAAAAGTCCGCAGCTCGAATCCCCAAATTCGAAAATGCGAACGTTCCAGCCTCAGAGCAGACTAGCTGCATGTTTTTTATTACCCTCAAATGTTCCTGCGGAGACGCAAAGCAGACAACTGCATGCCTCCAACTCTTCTATTATCCCCTTACCTCTTTATATTCAGCTGCATGCATCTTCCTTCCGAGCTCCAGCCTCTGAATTTTAAGCTCCCACATTTGCCGTTTAATTTCTTCTGTATCGGACAAGCTTTCACTTTCTTTAAGCCTTGCAAACAGCGACAACAGCTTTTCATTCAATTCCTCGAATTTCTTCCATAGCTCCCACTGTTGGACTTGCTGGCTCTCCTGCTGAAGATGTGTCTGGTGAGCGCGAAGCGTCTCCATAATCTGCTCCTGCCACTCCCGATCATTCAATGACCCCGCATAGTTATATAAATCCAAATAATCGTTAAACCAATTTATTTTATATGTAGATGTTGTTTTCATCATATCCGGCCTCTCCTTCAGCGCTTGCTGATTAGAATATGAACCCTTCCTTACTGTCCACCCAACCTTATACCTAGTATTATACTCGGATTTGTAAGGATTTCAACAGTTTTTTTAAAATATATACCCTTGACGGTGTCCAGACCGAGGAAGGGTATACATGCCGGTAAGGAAAATGAGGGTAAGGGTAAACCGGGACATAACCAAACATGGCTTGTAATGACACGCTCCTTTATTGTAATCCTCCTGTAGTATATAGGCGAACCCCCTTATTCGTTCCAGTTCCGAGCCAACAAGGAAATCAAAAAAACGCCCTTTCCGTTAGAAACGGTCAGGACGCAGTAAATGATGATGCTGGCTTAAGACCACATTTTTTCGAGTATATTCGAAAAAATAAGACATTACTCATCATTTTTCCCCAAATTTTTCTTAATTCTTAATCATACAGTATATTCTACTTCAGTTTAAAATCTGTTTCCCGGGAAAAATATAGTGTATGATTAAACCGTTATACATAGGGAGTTGAATTTTACTTGAAGAAGAAATCCTTAACATCACGATTTGGAATCGCAGCAGTTGCACTGGCCACTATGTTTAGCAGTCTTACAGTGACAGGCGCAGCAGCTGCAGAAAGCAGCAGAACGGTTTATTATAGCGTTCAAAGCAATACGGTTTGCGGAAATCTCAATACAAACCAACAGTACCGGGACAAGCTCGTCTTTAACATTAATAATCTAAGCGATGTGGCCACAGATGTTACGCTTTATCTGTACACTAAAAATGGCTCACAGCTGACAAGCGCAGGTATACAGGACTCTGGGATCACATCGGATATTACCCCAGGAACCCAAATTACTATTCCTGCAAATTCTACTGTTTCCTACTTCAGTCTCTTCGGGCTTTCATACCTTATCCAACAGCTTGAGTTGCGATCAAAGACCAACCTACGGCAAGATTGTCGTCAACTCCAATCATGGTCTGCTGCTTGCTTCTGGAGAATTTAGCGGAGATAAATATTTGCCTACTTCTACACCTATTCACTATGAAAGGTATGAATCCTCTACTATCATCGTAAACGGCGGCAATCCGTTTTAATGACAACGTGTCTGCAGTGACTTGACAGGCTACCGCCTAAGAGTCTCTGCAGGCACGTTTTTTATTTAAAATGATGCAGCCCATATAACAAAAAACACGTGCCTGGCGTCTTGAATGCAAGAATACCACGGATACATATCTACGGTAGGCGCTCGCCAACCCCCGTTCGGGACTTTCACCCTAGAGATGACGCCCATGCTGGGCGTACAATGAAAAATGCGCTGGCGAGCCGCCAGCGCGTTGTTTGTATGACAATATCTTAACCAATGGAACCTTCCATTTCGAACTTGATCAATCGGTTCATTTCGACCGCATACTCCATCGGGAGTTCTTTAGTGAACGGCTCGATGAAGCCCATGACGATCATTTGGGTCGCTTCAGCTTCGGTCAGGCCGCGGCTCATCAGGTAGAAGAGCTGGTCCTCGGACACCTTGGACACTGTTGCTTCGTGCTCCAGCGTAATATTGTCGTTCATGATTTCGTTATACGGAATCGTGTCGGACGTGGATTGGTTATCCAGAATCAGCGTGTCGCACTTGATGTTTGCTTTGGAGCCTTCGGAGTTGCGGCCGAAGGAAGCAAGTCCGCGATACGTGACTTTACCGCCATGCTTACTAATGGATTTCGATACGATGGTCGATGTCGTTTCCGGCGCCAAGTGAATCATTTTGGCACCTGCATCCTGATGCTGGCCTTTGCCTGCTACAGCGATGGACAGAACCATTCCTTTGGCTCCGCGCCCTTTCAGAACGACAGCCGGGTACTTCATCGTCAATTTGGAGCCGATGTTGCCGTCAACCCATTCCATCGTTGCGTTCTCGTAAGCCACCGCACGCTTGGTAACCAGGTTGTAAATATTCGGAGCCCAGTTCTGAATCGTTGTGTAGCGGGCACGAGAATTTTTCTTACAAATGATTTCAACGACGGCGCTGTGCAGCGAGTTCGTGCTGTAGATTGGCGCCGTGCAGCCTTCTACATAGTGAACGAAGCTGTCTTCATCCGTAATGATAAGCGTGCGCTCGAATTGTCCCATATTTTCGGAGTTAATCCGGAAATACGCCTGCAGCGGGATTTCACATTTGACACCCTTCGGCACATAGATGAAGCTGCCGCCGGACCAAACCGCACTGTTGAGCGCTGCGAATTTGTTATCTGTCGGAGGAATAACGGTGGAGAAGTATTCCTTCACGAGATCCGGATATTCACGAAGCGCGGTGTCCATGTCGGTAAAAATAACACCCTGCTTCTCCAGATCCTCCTGCATGTTGTGGTATACAACCTCGGATTCGTACTGAGCGGATACACCAGCCAGAAACTTCTGCTCGGCTTCCGGAATCCCCAGACGGTCGAAGGTATGCTTGATTTCCTCCGGCACCTCTTCCCATGTTTTCCCTTGGTTTTCCGTAGGCTTAACATAGTACGTGATGTCGTTGAAATCCAAATCGTCGAGGTCGCCGCCCCAACGAGGCATCGGCATCGAATTGAAAATATCCAGCGCCTTCAAACGGAAATTGAGCATCCATTCCGGCTCGCCCTTCATCCGCGAAATTTCTTCTACGATCTCGCGGGTCAAACCTTTCTTGGCACGGAATACGGAAATGTCCTTATCACGGAAACCATATTGGTACTCCTGCAGCTCCGGCATTTCTTTAGCCATTGTCATTCCCTCCTTAGTCAAAAAGCATTACTCTATCGATTGAAAAAAGCGGACCGTGTTGCGCAGCGACTGTACAAAACGGTCAATGTCTGCTTCAGTATTGTATAAATAAAAGCTGGCGCGCGCTGTAGCGCTTGCCTTCAGCCAGCGCATCAACGGCTGGCAGCAATGATGTCCGGCGCGAATGGCGATGCCTTCATTATCGATAACCGTCGCCACGTCATGCGCATGAACCTCATCGAGGTTGAAGGTCACCAAGCCGGTGCGGTTGCGGCTCGGCCCATAAATAGTAATGCCCTCTACCGCAGACATTTGCTCCATCGCATATGCCGCCAGACGGCGATCATGCTTATCGATAGCATCCATCCCGATTTCGCTGAGGAAATCGATGGCGGCGCCAAGTCCGACAGCTCCGGCAATATTCGGTGTTCCGCCTTCAAAGCGGTACGGAGCTTCCTTCCAAGAGGAGCTTTGCAGCTCGACGAAATCAATCATTTCGCCGCCGAATTCAATCGGCTCCATCTTGTTCAGCAGCTCACGCTTGCCATACAAAGCGCCGCTTCCTGTCGGAGCACACATCTTATGTCCGGAAAAAGCATAGAAATCGCAATCGATTTCTTGTACATTCACCTTCATGTGCGGCGTGCTTTGCGCTCCGTCGATAAGAATTTTGGCTCCATTGCGGTGGGCAATTTCGGCAATTTCCTTGACGGGGTTCACAACACCGAGCACATTGGAGACATAAGTGACCGCAACCATCCGGGTACGCTCGGTAATCGTCTTCTCCACGTCAGCAAGAAGAATCGATCCGTCCTCCTGCAGCGGAATATATTTCAGAACAGCACCTGTCGCCAAAGCGGCCTGCTGCCATGGAATAAGATTGCTGTGGTGCTCCATCGGCGTAATGACAATCTCGTCGCCTTCCTTCAGCACACTGCGGGCATAGCTGGTTGCAACCAGATTAATGCCCGTCGTCGTGCCGCGGGTGAAGACGATCTCCTCGCGGTGTGCCGCGCCGATGAATTTCTGGACCTTGTCACGTGCGCCCTCATAAGCATCGGTAGCCCGGGTGCCCAGCGTATGAACACCGCGGTGCACGTTCGCATTGTCCAGCTCATAGTAGCGTTTGATTGCCTCGATGACAACGCGCGGCTTCTGTGAAGTCGCCGCGCTGTCAAGGTATACAAGCGGATGTCCGTTTACTTCCTGCTGTAATATCGGGAACTGATCGCGGATGTCTGTGAGCGTCATTGCCCCAGCTTCCTTTCCACCAGCGATTGCAGCTGATCCTTCAGCTTATCCAGCGGAATCTCTTCCACCACCGGTGCGAGGAATCCGTAAATGATCAGCTTTTGCGCTTCTTCTTTTGAAATACCGCGTGACATCAAATAGTATACATATTCAGGATTTACTTGGCCTACGCTGGCTGCGTGGCCCGCTTTAACGTCATCTTCGTCGATGAGCAAAATCGGGTTCGCGTCTCCGCGCGCTTTCGGGCTCAGCATGAGCACACGCTCGGTTTGCTCGCCGTTGGCTTTTGTAGCGCCCTTTTCGATTTTGGTAATCCCGTTGATGATAGCCGTTGCCTCATCGCGCATGACTGCGCGGGTAATCATTTGGCTTGGCGTATTTTTTCCGAAATGGACCGCGCGTGTCGTAATGTTCAGCTTCTGGCTGCCTGTTCCCACGTTAATCACGGTCGCATCCGAGCTGGAGCCGTTCCCGAGCAGCTGAGTTGCGGTATCGGACATGATGTTGCCGTAGCTCATCTCGCCGATAATCCACTCAATGCGGGCATCGTTCTCCACATGCGCCCGGCGATAGGTCAGCTCCGTCACGGAAGGAGCCATGTCGTGCACCGAAGCAAAGGTCACCTTGGAGCCCGGCTTCGCGACAACCTCGACAACTCCGTTATGCGTCAGCTCACCGGCTTCCGAGGAAATGTAGTTATCCACGTAAGTAACCGAGCTGTTCGTATCAGCGACAACCAGCACGTGCGGAGCGAAGGTAGCTCCAGCTTCGGCGATAAACAGTGCCTGCAGCGGAACGCTGACCTCAACATTTTTCGGCACGTACAGGAAAACCCCGCCGTTCCATAATGCCGCATGCAGCGCGGTTAAGCGGTTCTCGTCCTTCTGGACAACGCTGAACAGGTGCTTGCGAACCAGTTCACCGTGCTCACGAGCGGCGGTTTGCAGGTCCGTAAAAATAACTCCCTGCTTCGCAAGCTCTTCGCTAAGGCGCTTGAACGTGATGCTTGAGCCTTGCTGAACAATGACTCCGCCTTCCGCCTGCTCGCCCTCGGTTTGCAGCAGCGCTTGCGCCGCTTGGGGCAAATCTTGAATAGAAGCTGCGACTGCAGCCTGCTTGTATGATCCGTAATGATCCAGATTCCAGCGGTCAATCCGTGTTTTCTCCAGCTTCGGCAGCTCCAGGCTCCCGGCCAGCTCCAATGCTTCAGCGCGAAGCGCAGCAAGCCATTCCGGTTCCTGATTTTGCTGCGACAGACGTGCTACGGCGTCCTGGTCCACCGGAAGAATGGTTTGTGTACTCATTTAAATTCCTCCCAGCAGCCTTCTTATTGATATTTCGGAGCGACCGTATTCATCGGCACCTTGAATTCTTCTTCTTCCGGAGCGACACGCTCGTCCACGATGCCAAGCTCTTCCTTCACCCAATCGTAGCCTTCGGCTTCCAGGCGCTCTGCAAGCTCCGGTCCGCCGGATTTTACGATACGGCCCTGCATCATAACATGCACGTAGTCCGGTTTAATATAGTTCAGCAAACGCTGATAGTGAGTAATAATCAGGAATCCGCGCTCTTCGCTGCGGGACGCGTTCACGCCTGCGGCTACGATTTTCAGCGCATCGATATCCAAGCCGGAGTCAATTTCGTCCAGAATGACGATTTTCGGGTCCAGCATCATCATTTGCAGAATCTCGTTGCGTTTTTTCTCCCCGCCGGAGAAGCCTTCATTCAAATAACGGTGAGCAAATTCAGGATTCATTTCGAGCTCCTTCATTTTGCTTTCCAGCTGGCGGATAAATTTGATCAAAGAAATTTCATTGCCTTCTTCGCGGCGGGCGTTAATGGCGCTGCGAAGGAAGTCGGCGTTAGTTACGCCCGTAATTTCGCTCGGATACTGCATAGCAAGGAACAGGCCGGCGCGAGCGCGCTCGTCTACACCCATTTCCAGCACATCTTCATCATTAATGGTGACGCTGCCGCCGGTAACCTCGTATTTCGGATGGCCCATGATGGCCGATGCAAGAGTACTTTTCCCCGTTCCGTTCGGACCCATGATGGCATGAACCTCGCCGCCCTTGATCTCCAGGTTAATCCCCTTCAGAATTTCTTTATCTTCGATAGTTGCGCGCAACCCATCAATTACAAACTTGGTAGACATGTTTCTAAGCTCCCTTCAAATCTTTAAAATCATTCTAAAATGATTCTCATTGATTCTCAATAATTATTATATCGTAACATAAACCATTAATAAAGGGCAATTTAAATCCCCTGAATAGCGGATAAAATCTCACTTCGCAGCGCTTCAAAGCGGGCGTCGTCCAGCACGGGCTTCATGGATAGGCCCGGCTCTATTTCCGTCTCAAGCCGTATCCAGGATTTACATCCGCTATAGCTCGGCAGCACCGGCAAATCCAGCGGCTGTTCCAGCTCGTAAACTCTCAGGATCAGCACATGCAGCGGTTTATTCCGCTTCCAGTGCAGCCTCTGCTCAGCGAAAAAGTCCGTACAAATATGATAACGGCTCAACCGCTGAATGACCGTCTCATCGGTCACCTCGAATTCGTCTGTCACCTCCGCATAGCATGCCAGATGCGCCGTTTCCTGCCCCGGGCTCCAGCTCTGCAGGGTAGCTTCAATTCCATGCCGGTGCTCCGGCTTCAATTGCTCCGCCTTCTGATGCTCATAGGCCGGATATAAGAAGAAGGAACGGCTTGCCAGCCGGAAATCCCTTGTTTCCTCTGCGATGCCGCCCTTGCGCATTATGAGCAGCTGCTCCCCCTTGCGCATCGCTTCTATAATGACCGCCCAATCCCGCAGCGCAATCGTCTCCGGTGTCTTCATGCAGCTTCACCCCCAACCAGTATTTCCTTTTTTTACGTTCATAATCGGCCGTACAAGCTTGAACCAAGGTCTATTATAAAACTGCACGGCAAAACAATGCAATTCATAACACGCATAACCGGGAAGAAAAGATCCATTCTAAGAAGGCATAACGCAGCACAGGTTCTTCGCGGGCTTGTTACGTTATTGCTGTAACGAACGATATCGGAACTTAATCTTAAAGTGAGGTGAAATTCGATGCGCGAAGGATTAGTGCCTGCTGTGCTTGGAACGGCCGTTACCGCCTCCGGCGTCTTTTTGAAGGAAAAGCTCCCGGCGGTCGGCTGGGGAGTCGTCGGCTTCGGGCTGGCCCATGTCGTGCTGGGCGCCATCGATCTGGTGGAGCACCGACGGTCGACACACTGACGGAGCCTGCTTTTCGGCAACTGCCGCCGGACAGGGTATGAAAAAACAATGTCGAGCCGCCGGCGATAAAGCCGCGCCCTAAGGCCAATCCCGGCTGCGGCCGGGGGGCCATGGGCCGGCTTTTTTTACATTCGCGTGTTCCGGGAATGCTTTGCCGTGTGCCAATTGCTCCGGACCCAAGCGCGCGTTGCGACACTGCGTGGCGGTCGGTCGAACCCTCCGGACTGCCTGGGGCAGCCTGCTCCCTCAGTCTCAAACGGTGTCCGCCGCTCTCCGAGCCAGACAAAATCTGAGCAAAGCCTGCATTCTCTGATAGCTTCTTTCTCTCACAGGTTCTGAATAGCTTGCCGATGCGCCCAAAAGTCTGGAGCACAACGCGGCACAAGCAGCAAAAACCGCGACGGCGATCTGCCGTGCGGTCTGTCTGATTCACTGCTTCATGAAGAAAAAAGCCCGCGGTTACTTGCCGCGTACATAATAGTCGGGAAGAGTGCGTTTGCCCTGCTCGGCATTAACCTTCATCGGATTCGGCTCCTGCACAGACCGGTAGGTCGGCTCAATACTAAGATAGACGATGGTGGCGATCGTCGCCAAGCCTAGCAGGACCTGCACACATTGTTGAGCGGCCATCGGTTGCTCCTCCTTCATAATAGTGAACGGATGCGCGGAGACGAGAAATCGGAGTTTGGCATCGGCATTCGCTTGATTGCGGGGCTTGATTATGCTGTCAGTATACTGCGCAACGTTTATGGCCGTGTTAACGGAACAGCTTAGTTTTGTTAATTTTTGCGAGGGAAGCACGGCATATGTACAAAGGGGGCTTGGTATTTTATACTAGGTTATAAAAATCATTTCAAGGAGGAAGCATCCCTCATGACGCAGTACCATCCGTTATCCGAAGCGGAAGCGATCGAATTCGCCCGCACGCTCCCTGATTTGTTCAGCCCTGGCGCCGAATTGTCCAGCCGGGAAATCGGCGATGGCAACCTGAACCTCGTTTTTCATATTCAAGAAGAAGCAACGGGCAAAAGCGTCATCCTGAAGCAGGCGCTTCCTTATGCCAAGGTCGTTGGCGAATCGTGGCCGCTTTCCCTGGATCGTGCCCGTATTGAAAGCGAAGCGCTTGTCATTCAAGGACAGCTCGCCCCGGGCCTTGTGCCGAAGGTGTACACGTATGTGCCGGAGCTTGCGCTTACCGCGATGGAGGACCTGAGCGATCATATCATCATGCGCAAGGGCTTAATCGAAGGACGAAGCTACCCTAAATTCAGCCAGGACATCGCTATTTTTATGGCTCATACCCTATTTTTCACATCGGATTTGGGTAAGAATCAACAGGACAAAAAAGTGCTGCAGGGGCGGTTCATCAACCCGGATCTGTGCAAAATTACAGAGGATCTCATTTTTGACGATCCGTATATCAATTCCCCGAACAACAACATTTTGCCGGGTATTCGTCCCGAGGCGGAAGCGCTGTGGAAGGACACCGAGCTTCATCTGGAGGTTGCACTGCTGCGCGAAGGCTTCCTGACCAGGGCGCAAGCACTTTTGCATGGTGATTTGCATACGGGAAGCATTTTCGTTACTGAGGCTTCCACGAAGGTCATTGACCCTGAGTTTGCCTATTACGGGCCTATGGGCTTTGATATCGGCGCGGTACTGGCGAACCTGCTGCTGAACTTCGCCTCCCAGGAGTATTGGAGCAAAACCGCACAGGAACGTGACGCGTACCGCAGCGGCCTGCTGACGATGGTCAAGGAGATTTGGGACAACTTCGCGGCGGAATTCACTGCACTATGGGAGCAGCACGGTGTGGATCGCATCGCGCGCACGCCGGGCTACCGGGAGCTGTACATGCAGCGGCTGCTGCAGGATGCCTTCGGCTATACAGGCGCCAAAATGGTGCGCCGCATCGTCGGTCTGGCCCACGTTGCCGATATTGATCAAATTCCGGACGAAGACGTGCGGGTCAAGGCCCAGCGCGCGGCCCTGTCGATTGGTACCCAGCTGATCAAAGGCCACCGCAAGGCTGCATCCATTGATGAAATGATTGAAATTGCCCGCAAGGCTGTAAACTAACCCGTTCACAGCCAAGAGTCGCACCTGTAGTGTGCGTCGTTTCATAGCTTTCAAAGCCCGCCTTGTCCTTGATCGAGGGCAAGGCTTCGTTATAAGCTATAAAGAAGATATGGAGGGAGAATCAATAATGGCTAATCAAGTGGAAGCAAGGCAAGTGACAGGAGATTTGCCGTGGCTGCAGTCCGTTCGCTGGGCTGATACGCATCTGGACCTGCTTGATCAGCGTCTGCTGCCTGAGGAGCAAGTCTACTTGCCGCTGACAACGGCGGAGGATGTTTGGGACGCGATTAAGCAGCTGAAGGTTCGCGGAGCTCCGGCGATCGGAATTTCCGCGGCATACGGCGTTTATCTCGGTGTTCGAGATGTACAGGGGGATGCGAAGCAAATCGCAACGGAAGTGGAGAAGGCTGCCGGTTATCTCGCAACGAGCCGGCCGACGGCCGTCAATCTGTTCTGGGCGCTTGACCGGATGAAGGCCCGCGCGGCTGAGCTGGCCGCGTCAGGCAGGTCCGGCGAGGACAGCAAAGCGCTTCTGCTGGAAGAGGCGAAGCACATTCAGGCCGAGGACGAGGAAACCTGCCGCCTTATCGGTGAGCATGCTTTGACCCTGCTGGACAACGGCATGGGCGTTCTGACACACTGCAATGCCGGAGGACTCGCCACCGCGCGCTACGGCACGGCCTTGGCGCCGATGTATTTGGCCAAAGAAAAGGGCTGGGATTTGAAGGTATTTGCCGATGAAACCCGGCCGGTGCTGCAGGGCGCCCGTTTGACTGCTTACGAGCTGCAGCAGGCCGGCATTGATGTGACCTTGATTTGTGACAATATGGCCGGGATGGTCATGTCAAAGGGCTGGATTCAAGCGGTCATCGTCGGAACCGACCGTGTTTCGGCCAACGGGGATGTAGCCAACAAAATCGGCACCTACAGCGTAGCCGTGCTGGCGAAGGCACACGGCATTCCTTTCTACGTGGCCTGCCCGCTGTCCACCATTGATCTGAATACCCCGACCGGAGCGGATATCCCGATCGAGGAGCGGCATGAGGACGAAATTACGCAAGGCTTCGGCAAACGGACGGCCCCGCAGGGCGTCAAGGTTTTCAACCCGGCCTTCGATGTCACCCCGAACGAGTATGTCAGCGCCATTATTACGGAAAAAGGCATTGTTACCGCCCCCTATGACGTGAACCTGAAAAAGCTGTTTGAAGAATAAGCTCTGACCGAAATCCGCTGTATTTTCACCGGACCTGCAGGAGTTTCCTGTAACGACAACCTAACTGGCTCGATCAAATCCAAAAATCCCCCGAAGCCAAAGCGGAAACTAACCGCTCCGTGCTTCGGGGGATTTTTTACTGGCTTCATATCTGCCTGCTGCATGAATGGTTTATTTGCCGGCAATATCCGGCTCCGTGAGGCGCGCATAGTCACGCCGGTTAAGCTGCCTCTCCACCTGCCTGCCCAGCTGCATCGCAGGCAGCTCCACAAAGCGGTGCAGCAGGACAGACACTCCCAAGGCCGCGGCGGCGCCGAGGATAACGTTCAGCCAGAGCGGCAGCAGGCCGTAAAGCAGCCGGGTCATCGTGAGCAGCAGCACCGGATGGACCAGATACAAGCTGTAGGAAATACGGCCCAGCCCTTGAAGCGACCTCCACACCAGACCTGCTTGCGCGGAGGATTTCGAAGCAATAGCCCACCACAGAAGCAGGAACGAGCCTGCGGCAATCGCCCAATCGTTCACGATCCACATATGCAGCCGCCCCACACTAGGCAAAAACCACGTATCGTAGGTGTAGAGCAATACGGCAGCCAAAAGCAGTGCGACATGAACAGGCCGGCCCAGCTTCTGATAGAACGAGATGAGCCCGGTCCGGTGCTTGGCAAGCAGCGCCCCGATAATAAACAGGGCGATGTAATGAATGGTGGCATGAAACGAAGAAAGCGGCGGGGTAGGATTGCCGTAAAGATGAAACAGGACGTATTTCCCCGCATGTCCGAGCCCGGAGCAGAACAGGGCCAGCAGCAAATTGAATTTCCAATTCAGCCGCATCACAATGACCATCAGAAACGGAAAAATAATCGAGATGCGCATCTCATGCACAAGCGACCATATGGTGTACT
This sequence comes from Paenibacillus sp. y28, assembly GCF_037137075.1. NCBI lineage: Bacteria > Bacillati > Bacillota > Bacilli > Caryophanales > Paenibacillaceae > Paenibacillus > Paenibacillus sp. y28. The sequence goes on along the minus strand of NZ_JBBBNV010000010.1, from coordinate 103,853 downwards.
GAAAAGCGTCCGTATCGAACTGGCCAATGAGGAGCAGGTGGGCAAACAAGGCCTCCATCGTGACTGGAATCCGCCACTGTGAATGAAACCATACGCTCATATCCGGCGCATAGTCAATCCGCGGAATGATCATGCTTGCGCTCATGGCCAGCAGCACCACGGCTATATAGGGAATATAAATGCGGCAGATGCGCTTGAACAAAAAAGGGACATACCGCTGCTCCCCCAGCCGGTCGGTGAAGGGCAGCGCCAGCACAAAGCCGCTCAGCACGAAAAATAAAATGACAGCCGAGTGGGCTGACCAAATCAGGCTGATCGGGCTGTGCTTCAGCAAATTCAGCAGGAGGAAGCCGCTTTGTCCCTGCGTCCGGGCAAAAAACACAGGAAAAATGAGAAAGATACTGCAAAGCATGACGGTAAGTGCCGCCAGTCCGCGCAGCGCATCGGCTTGTTTAAACCGCTGTTCCATTCGCTTCTTCCTCCCCCCTGCTCAGACCTGTCGCCGCATGAAGCCGCGGGACCTCAGGCTTTGTCAGGACCGCATCCGGATTGCCGTCGCCTGGCTGCCCCGCCGCGTCTGCCGCGTCTGCCGCGTCTGCTCCTTCCGCGATCCCGCGAGCCTGCCGCACCTCGCCTCCGCCTATGGAAGCGGCGCAGACCGATAGCGGATATTTGGCCATATAGTAGCCTGTCTTGAATACGCGATGGCTGCCGTCCTCACCGGAAACAACCTGATTGCAAACGATACAATACACCTCGTGCCGCCCGGTTAGCTGCATGCAATCTCCCCTTCGATAAATTTAAAAATACCTTCATAGCTCACGCTGCGGTCGAATTTGGCGGCAGCCAGCCGGCGCGCGCTGATACGCAGCATTTCTAGCCGCTCCTTCTGCTGCAGCCACTGCAGCATCAGCTCCGCCAGCTGCTTGTCGTTTCCGGGGCTGTACACTTCACCGAGCCCGTACGGAGCGAGCAGCTTTTGCAGCTCAGGACTGCTGTGAAGCACCGGCAGACCGGCGGACAAATAATCGCCCAGCCGGGCCGCCAGTGTATCCGCGTCGCCGTCCCGGGCGAGTCCCAGTGCGGCATCGCTCCACTTCAGACAGGCCGCGGCCTCTTCTTCACTGCACCGCCCCATAAAGCGAACCGGAGCTTTCAGATCGGCCGCAAGCCGCTTCAGCTTGTCCTCGTACGGCCCGGAGCCGAGTACAAACAGCATGACGTGCGGATAGCCCTGCTGCTTCACCCGGGCTATCGCGCGGATCGCGGTCCCGGTATCACAGCCGGAATGAAGCTCCTGCCATGACGTAAACCAGAACTGGGATTGCGGTTTATAAAAGGAATCGTTCACCTCGTTGTACCGAGCCACATCGGCTCCGATGTAGACGGGACAGTACGCCTTGGCATGGCTGTTGACATGGCGACCATGCTCCACAGCGCTATCGGATACACCAACCACATAATCCGCCATGCCGTAGATTCGTTCGGCCTGCAGCCGGAACGGCAGACCAAGCGCCTTGCGTAGGCCCGAAGGGAGCATGACGGGGAGGACGGAGGAAGCGTCCCAGGCGAAGGAGGTTTTCACAATATCGACGGCAAACGGAATGTTCCAGCGTTTGGCGAACCGGGCGGCGATACGGGCCGCGCCAATCTGCGGACAGGCGCTGTAAATCAGCTTGGGCGGCTGCTTGCATTCATCCAGAAGCGCCTGAAGATGAGCATTAAACTGCATACTGCTGCGCAGCCGTTCCCATAAAGAGTCCGTCCAAAAGCCATTTTCCCGCAGCAGGTCAATGCTATAGCCGCTGCGCCGGCTTTGCCGCTCAACGGTTTCCTTATCCCGGAACCGCCGTTCTGTGTGAGAAAAGCTGCTGGTAAGAAGCCGGACCCGGTGGCCTCGTTCAGTAAGCTTCTCCGCCAGGTATCGGAAGCGGTCAAAGCCTGTCTCACCAGCTAAAATTGTGGAAGGGGCAACAATCCAAATCTGGTCTAATGCGGGGGAGGATACCTTCAAGGGGCTACAGCTCCTTCGTTACATAAAGTACCGGTTTTTAGATACATAATGTATATTTTTATATTATGATACAATACGTATCGTGTCAAGCATGTTTTTTCCCCTCCTGTGTGTGGATGGACTTGTTGTTTCTTTCCTTATAGAAGCGGTACCCTGCATACAAGGACACCGCAATTATGGCTCCGGCCATATCCAGCCACACATCGGCTGCAAGGGCCGAACGGCGCGAGGAGAACTGCTGGTTCCATTCGTCCAGCAAAGCGATAAGCAGCACGGTCAGAAGCGAGCAGCCAATCGTAAGCGGAAGCGAGCGAAGCAGCCTGCCCCACACTGCGGCGGCAACAACGGCCATCCCCCCGTACAGCAGCACGTGCGCCGATTTGCGGAACAAAAAATCCATAAAATACATCGGCTGCTCATGAATCGGGATGCTTTGCCCGCCGTAATGAACCGTCCGCTTCGGAAACCAGTCATGAACGTCATACACCGTAATATTATTTCCCAGCCAGGGCTGCAGCGTTTGTTCATCATAAGGCTGGGAGGAAAGCACGTACACCAGCGCTATACTGCCGGTAAACAGGAAGGCCGTCCACAAGGCCAAGGGAAGCTTGCGGCTTCGCGCTGGAACCGCAGACTGTGCATTCATTCGTCCTCATCCTTTCTTAATAAAAGAAATTCAAATGGCTCCTCTGGTGCCGGCAGCACATCCGGCTCTATATGCCCAATCACCTGTTCCTGGTGCATTCACGGTCCTGCCAGGCAGCCGAAAACAAAAAAGGCGGCATACCCCTGCCGCCGTAATTGATCATGGTTGTGATTGGCCGACTAGCTGGTAACAACATACGGTGCAATAAATACGGAGGAAGCCAGTTCGGAGTGCGCTGTCACCAGACAGCCGGTCTCCAGCTGGCAGCTCGCGCCAATCGTACAGTCATTGCCAATGACCGCACCGGTTCCGATCCGGGTGTACTCCCCGATAAAGGTCCGCTCCCGCACACTCACCCGGTCTCCAATCATCACCTGCCGCTGCAAATATACACCGGCGTACAGCACGGCTGAGGCTCCGATGCAGCAGCCCGTTCCGATGGCCACAGGCGGGCATCCCCCGGCTTGTCCCATCCGGACGGGAGACGGGCCGGACGGCTTGCCGACCACCGCGTAATCTCCAATAATTACACCGCTGCCGATGACCGCACCGTCATGAATGACGGCATGGCGCCCCACCCTGACATGCTCGCCAAATATGACACGCTGTCCGATGACGGCGCACTCCCCCACATACTCTGGTACATTTTGTTTCATAGCCCTCGCCCCTTTGTACAAAAAAACTTTGAAATTCACGCAATTCAGCACTGAATTGCCTTCCAGATACACCAAAGATGCGGTATAATGAAGCTATAAAAATTCATTCATGCGAATTTACATCATAATTCGATACGTTATGTATCAGATATCCCAATAGATAGGGCGGCACAACCGAATACTACAGGGTGTGCCCCCAGGACCAGGATACTTGAAGGAGGAAACCAACCATGAATTACGGGAACCGCATCGCCAAGCTTAGAGAAGAAAAGCGTATGACCCAGGAAGAGCTCGCCTTAAAAATCGGCATTACCCGTGCGGCTCTGTCTCATTATGAGAACAACCGCCGTGAACCCGAGTATCAGACACTGCAAAAAATAGCCGACTTTTTCAGCGTGTCGATTGACTTCTTGATGGGCCGTACCAGCAAGCCCCAGCAGCACCTTGATCCTGCGGTTCGCGGCTTTGCGGACAGTCTGGATTTGTCGGATGAAGCCATTCTGGAACAATTTGATTTATCCATAGATGGTGAAAAGCTTACTGCCGAAGAAACCCGGAGATTTATCGCCTTTATTCGTGCCGAACGTTCTATGAAGGCTTAACGTATAGGCTCCAGCAGTGTCCGGCTTCCGGCTTCCCTATGGACCGGAAGCCGGAAGCCGCTCACGCCGTCCGCCAGCTTCTTCGCAAGACGGGATGCTTTCCCCGTAGCATCGTGCCCGTGCGGCCTGGACAGCAGATGCTCCATAATGTATGTGATCATTTCCGGCTTCTCCAGCAGTTCGCTTCTGTTTTCATGATTGCTATGCCATCCCCCGGCTGCAGGGAAGATGAAATGAATGGCGGCGAGCGGAATCCATAGCGGGTCCCCCTCCGCCGGCTTTGCCGGATGCAGATCCTGTTGAGCCGCTCTCCCGTCTGCAGATGTAAACGAGGATTGAAGCGGACTTTTTTCGGACTCCGGTACGTATACAAGAGCTTCTTTGCCGGTCAAGCGGACTAGCATAACATCCCCCGTCCGCCCCGCATAGGCATGCACCTGCCCGTGACGCAGAACACAGCTCCCATGTAACAGCAGTCCTCCAAGATAATGAATCAGGAAGCTGCTGTACAAATGAAGCATCGCGTGCTTCAGCGCATTGCTGTCAAATACAGAAATATAGGCCGTAGTAAACTGTCCGTTGATGCTGATGAAATAATCGGAACGTTCATACATCATTTTATGATCCGCCTTGCGGATGCTCACATCTTCGCTTTTTGACGCCTCGCCAAACCCGTGGCTGATACAAACCGTCAAGTCGTACCGGCCGCTTCCTGTTTCCGCTTCAGTCATCCCAAGCTGTCCGATACCCCACGCCCGGATGTGCTCCGAAGCTGTTACAACCAAAATGCGATGTTCTCCAAAAACGGTGTGCAGGCTGTACATTCCGTCGTTCCTTTCCTGAAACAGAGTTAACGTAGCCCCGCTCCTTGCCGCTTTGCTTATCGGCGCATGGTCCGTCCAATCGCCCGGGAGTCCGATGCTTCGGTATAAACGAATTTTCCATGAGAAGAGATTGCCGAGATGGTGGAGTCATACTGGGGAACTTTCTTCGGAGTGGTATTGGATTCAGCCAACCATTTGTCTACAGAAACGCCCATCTGGTTCAGTATGGTTCTGACATCAAGCTCAACTTTTGCCATGCCGCTCATCACGCCAACGCTCCTATCCCATGCCTGTATAGTTTTGAAAACCATCTTTCTTGATTATAATGGAATGGCTTCAAAGAGTTTGTCGTTTGTTGGACAGATTGATTGTGAAGTTCCTTCTATTTTTGTCGAAATGGTCCATTTCTAAAAAAACACGCTAGTATTGTATGGCCCCTGCCTCAGCAATATGTCATCATCTGAAATCATTCGCCAGGCTGCTGCTTACTTGGCATTCAATAGAAACTGCACATTTGTTTCAAACTGCTCGGTCATCCTGTGCACAGTAAAGCGTGATTCCACGGTTTGCCTGGCCTTGTCCCCCATCGCCTCCAGAGCAATCTCCCCATTCAGCAGCTGCTGCATCCGGCGGACCAGTCCCTCCTCCGTACCGTCGAAGAGCAAGCCGTCACTGCCGTCCGTTATAATTTCACGCGGGCCGCCCCGGCCGGAGGCGATAACCGGCTTGCCGCTGGCCATGGCCTCCACCACCACCATACCGAACGGCTCCAGCCACGAGGCATGAACCATTACATCGGCCGCATCCAGAATCGCGGGCACCTCCTTCTGATGGCCCAGAAAGATGATTTGGCCGGTATCCCCTCCCCCTTGCATGGCCAAATGACGCAGCTCCTGCTCATAATCCTCCTCAATACCGAACAAGGCCCCGCCTACAATGAGCAAATACACATGACTGCCGCCCTTTAGCCGCTGAAACGCCCGAATCACAAGATCCGGACGCTTCCAGCGCTGCAAACGGCCGACAAAGGCGAATACGGTGGCATCCAGCGGAATGCCGTAACGCTCCCGGATTTCACGGCCTGCGCCGGTCTGAACCATAAACTGCCCGATATCCACGCCCAAATGGTTATGCAGCACCGGAATGCGCGGAGTGAGCCGCTCCTGGCAATCCCTAGTCACCCGGGAGGGGCATAATACGCCGCTGGCGGGAATGCGCGATACCGTGCGGTCCAGCAGGTGTCCCGGCATATTGTGCTGCCACCATAAAGCCTTGATGCGTTCCAGGGCGGCCGCGATCCCGCCGTACAGGTGCGCCTTGGGCATCCAGCTGACCACCGCATCGATATGAAGGCTGCGAATGAGCGCTCGCAGTCCGCCAATGACCTTCCAATACATGCCGATATTGCGCAGGCGTCCCGCCGGCAGCACATGCACCGGATAACCGAGCTGCCGAACCTCTTCGACCAGACTGCCTTCCTCAAAAAAAACAACCGCCACCTCGAAGCGGTCCCGGTTCAAATATTTCAAAATGTCCAGCATCACCCGTTCAGCCCCGCCCCGCTCGGCGACCGGGCTTAAAATAAGCAGCCTGCTCATGCGTACCACACTCCGTTGATTGATTAATAAGCGTCCTTTGAGCCGCTCAGCGCGCCGAACGTTTTGAGAATAATATGCAAATCAAACCAGATCGACCGGTTCTGAATATACAGCAAATCCAGCTCCACCATCTCCTGAAAGCCCAGAGAGCTGCGCCCGCTCACCTGCCACAGCCCGGTAAGCCCCGGAATGACGAGCAGGCGCTGCTTATGATACAAGCTGTATTCCGCAACCTCCCGAGGGAGCGCGGGTCTGGGCCCGACCAGCGACATGTCCCCGCGTATCACGTTCCACAGCTGGGGAAGCTCATCCAGGCTTGTTTTGCGGATGATTCGGCCGACACGGGTCACCCGGGGATCGCGCTTCATTTTGAATAAGGGGCCGCTGGCCTCATTCTCAACCAACAGGTGCTTGAGCATATCCTCTGCGCCGGAGATCATGGAACGAAACTTGTACATATGGAAGGTTTGCCCGTTCCGGCCGACACGAACCTGCTTGAAAAAGACAGAGCTGCGCGGGTCCTCGATTTTTATAATGACCGCCAGCGCCGCAATGACAGGAAACGCGATGACCAGCCCGATTCCCGCTCCAACGATGTCCAGCAGCCGCTTGGCGATCAAATATTTTTTCCCGGCGGCTACCTGGACGTGTGAGGTCATATGGTGATCACGAATATGCGCAAACTGTTTCCCTTGCTGCATTGATTCTGCCGAAGCCCTATGTCCGGCCAAGACCCGATCCATCTCTTGCATCGCGTTTCCTCCTTTATTTCATCCTTTATTTCATCTCCGTCCGGACCTTATTTTCGTTGTTCCTGATGCGCTGCTGGGACGCTGTACAAGTAAAGCCGGCAAGCCGGCAATTCCTTCGTTCGCAGCGCCGCTTACCCTCGCCGGGCCACGCCGCATAATTTTACAATTTCATCCCAAGCCAGACACAGCCGGATAATGTCCTCCTCGACCAGCTCGGTGCCGGACTGTACCTCAATGATTTCCAGGTCAATGGAAGCCCGGATGCTATGCCTTGCGCCGGCCGGAATTTTGACCGTATCCCCGGCTTTGACGGAGAACAGCTGATCGTTTAATACAAATTCGCCTTCGCCTGCAATAATGGTCCACACTTCACTCCGCTTAAAATGCAGCTGGTAGCTTAGGTTTTTGCCGGCCGCCACACAGATGCGCTTCGTCAGTACCTCATGGCCATCCGGGAATTTCTTATAATCGAGCACCCGATAGGAGCCCCAGCGGCGCTCCTCATACATAGGACGCTGCTCAAACGGCTTAATGAATTCCTTGAGCCGGGGGCTGGCGCTCTTATCGGCAACCAGTATCCCGTCCGGGCTGCTGGAAACAATAACATTGGACAAGCCAAGCACAGCAACCGGAATATCCAGCTCATTAATAATATGGGTGTTATGCGAATCGGCACTGACGGTGCCATGGCCGGTAACGCTGGCTTCCACTTCCTCGGTCAGCGTATTCCAGGTGCCCAGGTCCTTCCAGCTTCCTTCGTAAGAAGCCGCCACAATTCGGCCCGCTTTTTCAACCACCTCATAGTCGAAGCTAATGGACGGCAGCCGGTGATACTGGCTCAGCATCGCCTCATACTGAATGGGCAGCCCCTTCCGGGCCAGCAGGTTGATCAAATAATCCAGCTTAAAAGCAAACACGCCGCAGTTCCACAGCGCCTGCTGCCCGATTAAGGCCGCCGCCCGCTGCTCATCCGGCTTTTCTATAAAATGGCCGACTGTGAAAAAATCGTTCTGTTCCTCTGGGGCCATCTCTTGATTCAGAGACTCATACGGCAGCGGATCGCAACGATGACCGAAGGGGGTAGAAGACTCTTCGGGCACAATATAGCCGTATTTCTCCGACGGGCCGTCCGGACGGACGCCCATTAAGGCCAAATCCGCTTTTGAAGAAGCCAGTACCGCTTCCAGCGTTTTGATTTTGCTGAAAAAGGCGTCATCCACATAAGGGTCAACAGGCAGCACTGCAACGGTCTCCCCGATGCTGATACCCTCCTGGGAATACAGGTAGGTCGCAGCCAGGGCGATGGCCGGGAACGTATCCCGCCGCTCCGGCTCGATAATGATCGGCGTATCGATGCCGATTTGGCTTTGCAGCACGTCCGCCTGCGCCCGGCCGGTGGCAATATACGCATGCTCCGCTAGCCCCACCCGGCCCAGCTGCCGCCATACCCGCTGTACCATGGATTCGTGCTCGCCCGCCTCATTTCGCAGTACCTTCACAAACTGCTTGGAACGAAAATCATTCGACAGCGGCCACAGCCGTTTCCCCGACCCGCCGGACAGCAAAATCAGCTTCATTGTCGTCCACTCCTGACATGAAATTTTATTTTATAAGAGCGCAGCCGACCCGTTCTCCGGGGCTGCTGCCGAAGCCGCCGGATGCCCGGCGGTCTTCTCTACCGCTTCTTCTATAAAACAGCGCAGCTGCGCTGTGAACCGCTCTTGATCAAATCGGCACGCATGCGCGCGGATGACCCCGGGGTCCCATTCCGACTGCTCACACCGTTCGATAGCCGCCGCAACCGAGTCGGCGGAAGGCTCATCAAAGAACAAGCCGTTGACCCCCGGCTGAATCGTATCCAGCGCCCCGCCGCCGCGAAAGGCAATAACCGGACGGCCGCAGGCGTTCACCTCCAGCGGGGTTATGCCGAAGTCCTCCAGTCCCGGAAACAGCAGGGCCCGGCAGCGCTGCATGTAGCCGACCACCTGATCGTCAGGAAGCCGACCGAGAAACTGTACCTCCGGTCCGGCAAGAGACTCCAGCCGCTGCCGATCCGGCCCGTCGCCAATCACCACCAGCCTACGTCCTAGCCGGGTGCAAGCCTGCACGGCCAGATCAAGTCTCTTGTAGGATACGAGCCGGGAGACGATTAAATAATAACCGCCGGGCGGTTCAGGACTGACGGAGAAGCGCGACGTGGCCACAGGCGGGTAAATGACCGCCGCATCGCGGCCATAGCAGCGCCGGATGCGCTCCCGCACCGCCGTAGAGTTAGCAATAAAATAATCCACCCGCCGGCTCGTAGCCACATCCCACCTACGCAGCGGAGACATCATCCAGGAGGCTAGACGCTTCAGCATCGGATGCACCCCCATCCCTTCCATATAGCTTTCGAATTCCCAGGCAAATCGCATTGGCGTATGGCAATAGCAGACATGAACCGCCCGCTGGCCTGCAGCCGCTTTGGCGTAAGCGCTGCTGGAGCTGAGAATGATATCGTAATCCTGAAGCGGCAGAGAGCGGACCGCCAGCGGATACAGCCAAAAATAAAATTTAAACCGGCGCAAAATGCCCGGAATGCGCTGCATCCATGTGGTCCGGATATCCGCACGCTGCATTTCCGGCAGCAGCTTGCCCCGATCCGCGATGGTGGTAAAAATAGGGGCTGCGGCAAACATGCCGTGCATGACCGCCACGACTCGCTCGGCCCCGCCCATTTGATTCAGGTAATCGTGTACAATAGCTACACGCGCTTGCTTCAAAGGTATAGCTCCTCTCCTTGGTCAAGTGCAGGTTCTAACGATCCGGCGAACATGATGCCTGCGGCCTGCTTCTTCACGAAAGCAGAAGTCACCACATTCATTCGCGGTCGACCGACCGCCGTCATGCAGCGAAACACTGCGCGCCGGGAGCTGTGCGCGGTACGCAGCGGTGTCCCCCAGGTTATGATCGTTGTTCACTGGCTTTTTGGAAGCCCGGTGACAACAAGCGGCCTTCCGCAGGGCCGAGGCTCCGCTCGCTGCTCCCGCCGCTTTTTTCCCACTGGGAAGCCATGGAAGCCTGATTTATCGTAAAAATCCGGCCGCAAAGGCGAACGCTTGCGCGAATCCACGCTATCCCTGCCTACGGCTTACTTGTTTCCGGCTACAATTCGGCCCGCTTCTTCTCCAGGCCCGGCAGCCGGCTGTCAGAGCGGTATGCCGCGTGATCCGGCTGCCTTTTCGTTCCCGTGTCCTCTGCCGCCAGCACACGCTTGTAAACCGCCTCGATTTGGCTGGCCATCGTATGAATGGTAAAGCGCTCCTCCACCCGCAGCTGCCCCATTTTCCCCATGCTCTCCCGCAAGGACGGGTACTGCAGCAGGCTGGAGGCCGCACTGTACAAGCCGTCCAAATCCGCCGTATCGTACAGCAGCCCGCTTACCCCGTGCTCAATAATTTCCGGCACGCCGCCATCCCGTGTCGCTACCACGGGAATCGCCTGTGCCATCGCTTCGATAACTACACGGCCGAACGGTTCTTTGTCCGAGCATAAAAAAAGAAGATCTGCGCTCGCGCAAATCTCCTGTACATCCTCACGAAACCCGGTGAACCGGACACGGTCCTCCAGCTTGAGCTCCTTGACCAGCTGATGCAGATAGTCCGAGTAACGGTGATTTTCTTCACGAAACTTCGGTTCACCGACAATCCACAAGTAGACATCATGGCCTTGATCCGCAAGTCTGGCCGTCACGCGGACCGCATCCTCCTGCCGCTTCCAGGGAGCGATTTGCCCCATCATGAGCAGAACCGGACTGCTTGCCGGCGTCTGCAAGCCGCTGCGGACCGTTTCACGAAACCGCAGACGCTCGGCGGAGGGGACCTCGTTCACTTCAACTCCGTTATGAACAAGATGCAGCTTGCTTGCCAGCCCCTGCCCCTCAAATCCGCCCGCTACGGCTTCGGAGATGACGATCAGCGCTTTGGCGGCTGCCCTGGCCAGCAAGGCGATGCCTGCACCGATCCAGCCCCGGGGCGGATTGTCCTGCACATGCCACACCACCGGGCGCCGGTGCAGCCACTGAAACAAGGAGGCCATCATGCCGGCGCGCAATGAATTGGCGTGAATCAGCTCCACGTCGGTTTGCCGCACCAGCCGGGCGAAGCTCCAGCCGGAACGCAGCATTCGCAGCATGCCTGCCAGCAGATGCAGCGGGTTGCCCGTCAGCCTGGCCTTGCAGTCCGGGATCGGCTGCACGTCCACCCCCGCTGCCCGCGCCCGGCCCAGCAGGTCTCCATCCGGGGCGAACACGATCGGCCTAATCTCTGCCGCATACTTGCACAGCAGCAGCAAATTCATTTCCGCTCCGCTGACCACGCTGGTATGATTGTACAAGGCCACCTTCATCATCCCGGTATTCTCCTTTCCCGCTCCGCGCAGGCCAGCTCAAACACACCGGTTACCGAACGCGCCGTGCGTTCCCATGTGTAGTGGCGCAGAGCATGCTCCCGGCAGGCCTCACGGGAAGGCACAGGCTGTTGTCCGCTCAGTACGGCGCACAGCTTGCCTGCCATAGCCTGGGAGGTTCCGTCCGCGAACAATAGACCGCCACTTACCTGCTCCAATATTTCCTTCGTTCCGCCGTAAGGGGTCCCCAGAACAGGCGTACCGCAGGCTAACGACTCTACCGTGACGAGGCCGAAGCCCTCCAGAGTAACTGTAGGCACAATACTGAGATCCGCAGCCTGATACCACTGCACCAGCTCTTCATTAGACACCTGGCCCAATAAATGAACCGTCCCTTGCAGGCACAGATCGGTTATCATTTGCTGCAGGCGGTGCTGCTGCGGGCCGGTGCCGGCGATATACAGCACTGCTTCCGGGTGCCGCCGCGTAACGTCCGCCATGGCCTGGACAAGCCGGTCAAGGCCCATCCGCTGCACGAGCCGGCGGGCGCAGAACAGCATCTGCTGTCCCTCCTGTATCCCGAGCGTCTCTCGAAGGCGGTTGCGCCAGGGGGAAGGAACAAATCGATTCGTATCCACCCCGCCCGGAACAATATGAATATTGTGTTTGGAAATCCCGTAGCCCTCCGATAGAAGCTGCTCGAAATAACGGCTGAGCACAATAAAATGGTCCGAGCGCCGGTAGGTCATACGTTCGACCTGCTTTTTGACCCAATAGCGGACCTGTTTTCCCATTGCCGCCCGTTCCTTCAGTTCTTCCACCCGCGCTTCCTCCGCCCATGGCCCGTGGAAATGCGTAACAATCGGCACCGACTGCGGCAGCATATTCCGGGTGACCAGCGAGCTGTACAACGCAAAATGAGGGTTATACACATCCGGCACCGGGAATGCGCCGCCCGGCAGCGGGCGCATGGCCGCATGGATGGCGCTGCGAAACGCTCTGGTCCGGGACCACGTGCCCGGAGCCGGTCCCGCTTCTGCAACATCCTGCATATACGCCGGAGCGGATGTCGGCTGTCCGGCAGCGATTAACCCCCGCACCGAGTGGCCGAGCGCCGTCATCGCCGCCAAATAATCCGCAAAATAACGGTTCAGCCCGCCCGGCGTCTGATCAACCCATTCCATTCCTGCCGCCAATATGTTCATACCTGCCTCCATCGCTTTGCATATGAATTATTCTTTGTTCCGTCACCGTTCTACAACTTACATCTATTTTTCCATATGAAGCCTCGTCTTCATCATCAAAATCCGGCTGAAAAGACAACCGTCAGCGCTGCACCTCACCCCGCTCTCCGGCTATATGTTTCACCGGACTTTCCGGGCTTCATTCGGCTGCTTGGTCTCGTTCCCTCTTCCCATCGCCGTTTGCTGACCGGTCTGCTTCACCGAATACAGGGTGTAAGGCACTCCTTGAAACAAGAGGGACTGCTCGTATTCGAGCGTCATTCCCCATTTGTCCATCAGCTGGCCGCGGTTTTCCCGCAGGGTCGTAATTAAGTAATCCGGCTGCACCGGCTGCGAGCGGTACGTGAATTTCACTTCGCCGAACTCGTTGTACGGCACGAAGGTGCCGCTGGTCAAATACGGGAAAAATACCGTCGGGGCGGCGATTTTTTTCCCTGCTACGACTTGCTGGGCCTGCTGGTTCATCGCATCCATCCAAAACACATTACGCCCGAGCATCGCCCGCAGCATGGCATTTTCCTTGGCTTGATCGTATTCATAAACGGCAACGCTCGATACCAGGAACGCCAGGATAATGCTGATAAAGGAAATTCGTCGGGAACGAATCGTAATCACGGGAGAGTGCTCGTGAAAATACGCGAACAGGATACAAACCGGAGGCACAGCGACGGAGAAATAATAATGCCATTTGACGGGAAGAAAAAACAGATACGCGATGCTGAGCCAGAACGTCAGCTTGACGAATCTCATGGAGGTGGCTTCCGTTTTGAGCAGCAGCGCCACGAAGGCGATCAGGAAAAACGGGAGGATGAGCAAATAATTGGAAGCAAGGCCGATGTAGCGCTGATATTCTTTATAAAAGGGGACCTGATGGTAATCCGTACCGGCGTTGTATAAATAGCCTTCCATAAAAGCCGCCCAGGTGCTGTCCCAGGTAAGAAGCGCATAGAGCAGGGCCAGGCCGGCGGCGCTAACCGGAACAAGCAGCAGCACCGGCTTTAAGCTGAGCCGCTTGCGGAAGTACAGCAGAGCCAGACCGAGCACCGCAAAGCCAAAAATGCCGTTCGGATGCATCGCAAAGGCGATAAAATTAAAGAGCAGCACCAAAACGAACCGCGGGCCAATTCCCCGTTCTCCAAGCGTCATACCGGCGTATAAAGAAAGCAGCGTTGAAAAAATATAAATGGATTCCGGGCGCAGGGAAATTCCGGTTGCCCCGTAAACCGTCCAAAAGGAGAACAGCGCCAGACCGCAAACCGCAGAAACCGGCTTAAATCGCAGAACGCTCATCATCCGGGCCAGCACAACAAGGGAGCAGATGCTGAGCAGCAGGCTGGGCAGCCGGTATACAAAATATTGCTCATAAGGGGCGATCAGGGTCAATTGACTGAGGAGGTAAAACCAGAACCTTCCGAAATCAAGCGGGGCATCGTAAACGATGTTGATAAATTCCCCGGTCGCGGCATAATGCTCCGCCATCAATAAATTCCAGCCTTCATCGGGCGACCAGTATACGCCGATCGCCCCGGCCGTCATCACCAGGGCGCAGCAAAGTATGCCGATCGGGATGAGCGGCAGTGAAGCCTTCGTTTTCATAACATAAACTCCTTCTTTTTTATAAGGTGAACCGATTCGTAATGTTTAACCCCCGACTCCCGGGTTCACTTAAATCGTCTGTGACGTAGACGGATAATGCTCCCTGCTCACCTTAATGACAGCACGAGGCTTCACGCCCTTCGCCGGCGCTTTGGACCACGTCCAGCGGCTGTTGGCGGTGAAATTCCACGCTACCGCGATTAAAATCCCGATGAACTGACCGGCAAACACATTCAGGCTCAGCCAGAGGGCGCTTTGTGCAAAAAAGGCTGTAATCGCAATACCGATGGCACTGACAGCCATAAACTGCGGCAGCTGCAGCACGCGCCGCCAAATAATCGGATGCTTATGCCCTTTCCAGGTCACCCGGTCGTTCCAGACAAAGTTATGCAGCATCGCGATGAACGAGGCCATCACCGAGGCCGTCAGCTCCCCGATTTGGAGCAGTCCGACCAGCAGGGCCAGCGAGATTAGGTTTACAGCAACGCCCAGCAGTCCGACAAAGCAAAATAAATAAAAGCGCCGGTCCTCCGCGCTGCTCCAGACGAGGCGGCCAATATGCCGTAAATAGTTCCACTGCTCCTTCATGCTCATTTTGGATTCCCCGCTATTGCGGGCTACGAACGAATACGGAATTTCATGGACGGACTCATACTGGCCTTTGACGAGAACCTCCATCAAAATTTTCCAGCCGATGGGACTGAGCTCCGCTCCGTCCACAACCTGACGGTGCAGGCCGAAGTAGCCTCCGGTGCAGTCGGAAATATGGCGCAGCCGCTTCATCGAGAATTGGCCGACCATCCGGGCTGTCCAGGACACCAGCTTGCGAAACGGGTTTAGTCCCCCGTCCGATCCGCCTTCCACGAACCGGCTTGGAATGACAAGATCAGTTCCTTCTGTCAATCGGCGATAAATGAGGGGCAGCAGCTCAGGCGGATGCTGCAGATCCGCATCCATGACGATAATATAAGTGCCCTGCGCCCGGCGAAAGCCCTCCGTCACCGCAGTAGCCAGCCCCCGCCCATTCTCGCGGTGAACATAACCAACCTCCGTATACTGCTCAGCCAGCTGCTGCAGCTGAAAAGGCGTATCGTCCCGGCTGTCGTCCATAAACAAAATTTCATACCGGTACGGCTGTCCCCTTAACGATGACCGGATCAGCTCCGTAATCTTCCTTACATTGTCCCGTTCGTTAAAGGTCGGAATGACAATACTTAATTGAACCGCTTCCCTGCTCCCCGCTTCGTGTCCCCACGCCAGCGCCATGGCGATCCCTCCCTTGGGCATATTGCAAAAATGCCGGCACATCCCCGAATAACGGCAGTGCTTCCTCCAGCCGGCCTTCCTCCCAGCTCCACCAGCCGGATGCAAGCAGCGCCTGCCTGGTCGGCTCATCAAATCGATAACGCAGTACCCTCGCCGGCACCCCCACCGCAATCGCATATGCAGGAATGTGCCGATTGACCACCGCCCCGGCGCCGATGACCGCCCCGTCCTCGATGACCGCCCCGCGCAGCACGGTGACTCCCGTGCCGATCCACACATCATTGCCGATGATTGGAGCAGGCTTCGTGTTTTCCCAATTTTTCCCGAAACGCTTCACATGCCATTCCATATGCGTCGTCACCGCGCTCAGGTCATGCTCGCCCGAGCCGATTACAACATGGTCGGCAATACTGGTGAAGGCCCCTATGCTGCCCGAGCTAATCAGTGTCCGCCGGCCAATAAAGCTGCGCCGGCCGATCCGGACGCCCGGCTCCACCTCCGCGCCCGGCGATAGGACCACACTGTCATCAATGTCCAGCCGGCGGCGCATCTCGGCAGCGTACCAATAATCAAAAAAACGGCCCAGCCGCCTTGCCGCTGCGCCCTTCCACCCCGTTCCTCCCACGTCCCATCTCTCCGCTTCATCTAAAATAACGGGAAGCTATGCGGAGCCCCAAATCGGCTCCAGCTCCCGGGCGTAGCCCTTCATACGCAGCGCCGCATCGTAACCGAGCGCCGCCTCGCGTGCCGCCTCCGCCATGGACACCCGCCGGGCGTCGTCAGCCTTCAGCAGCTTGATGCAGCGGGCAATCGCATCCGGGTCGCGCGCCGGAATAATAAAGCCGCTCGTGCCGTCGGCTATGGCTTCCTTCATCCCGGTTTGCTCCGTCACGACGGCCGGCAGTCCGGCAGCCATCGCCTCCAGCGGAGCCAGCCCGAAGCCGTCTTCGACCGAAGGGTGAATGCACAGATGCGCCGACCGCAAGGCGGGAAGCGGATCGCCGGATGCGGCCGTAATGCGGACGCCTCGCCGGGAGTAGCTTTCAATCAGCCCGCGGATTGCGCGCCAGCCGATGCCCCCGAATAACATAATTTCAAGCTTCGGGTCCTGAAGGCGGGCAGCCGCCTCCAATAAGTACACAAAGCCCTTCCGCAGCGAGATTTGGCCCACCTGAATGACCCGGAACGGCTCGTTTTTCTCACGCGGACGCAAGCTTTGCTGCCCCGGCTCCGGACGGAAGCGAGACACATTCACCCCAAGCGGAGCGTACAGCAGCTTGCTTCTCGGAATACCGTGCCGCACAAACGACTCATACTGCAGAGCGGAAGCCACACTGATGTAATCGGCCAGCTCATATTCACGCAGTACACGATCCAGCCAGGGCCTGGAATAAGGGGACCCCTTCATGTTGAATGCTTCATGCTCCCTTTCCGTAGCCTGAAACAGCTCCAGAGCATGTGTAGTCGCGGCCTCCAGCACCGTCACGCCCCCGCGCCTGCGAATCTCGCGAAAGCTGGCCTCCGCATAACCGGGAAACCCGTGGTAAATCATCGGGGTCCTGGGAAGCAGCCTGCAAACACGGCGATCGAAATAGACCGATTCCAGATAAACCTGGGAACCGGTCATCCAGCGCAGAGGCGTATACGGCGTGAATCGGAACCAAGCGGGATCAGGCACAAACTGAGTTTGTGCGCCCTCCTCCTGCCCGCCCCGGCAGTACACATGCGCCCTGCTCCCTCGCATGACTGCCGCACGGCTTATAAACTGCAGGTGGGACCCTAATCCCCCTTGCCCGATTCCCGCCAGACATCCCATATAAATCGGCTTCATCCGGCCTACCTCCTGTTCCTAGTTTCAAAGGAAACCTATAAACCCGCGGTCACATCACGAATCAAATTCACCCGCTGCTGCCGGACCGGCCTTTTCCTCTCTGCGTCCGGTACGGCTGACTGCTTCCGCACGGAAACAATCGTATCCGCCAGCGCCTCCGGCGTACGGTGTTCAGTAACAAATACTCCATCCAGCACCTCGGCCCATTCCGGCAGGCCTCCGGCCTCGAATACGACAACAGGCTTGCCGCACGTCCGCGCTTCCGGTACAACAAGCGGGGCGGGGTCCGGCCAAATGGACGGTACAATGACGATATCCGATGCGGCATACCATTCCCCTATTCCTTTGCCAGATACCTTCCCGGCAAAGTGCACAGTCTGCTCCAGCTTCAGCGATGCCGCCAAGCCTCGCAGCTCCGGCTCATACCAGCCGTCCCCTACAATCGAGCATTCGACCGGGATGCCCCGTTTTCCAAGCACATGAACAGCCCGAAGCAAGTATTGAACCCCCTTGGAGTACACCAGCCTCCCGACATAAAGCAGCTTTAGCGGCGAGCCTGCCGAAGGCAGCTGAAGCGGTTGAAGCTCGGGCTCCTGCTGCTGCAGTGTATTATCAAATACGCGCACCTTCCCGGCAGCAACCCCCTCCAGCACCAGAAAAGACTGCACGGCCCGGCTGACTGCATACACACGCGCGCACCGCCCGAGCGCTCGCATCATGTGCTTATGCGCCGTATAGCCGTTCCAAGCGGCCTTCGGGGACGCATCGGTGCCGCATCGGCGGGCATACCAGTTCAACATGCAGCCGATCCCGCTCTGTTTGGTGCAAATGGCATCGTTATCCCGGAACAAGCGCATTCCTGAAGGACAAAGCACGCCGTGAACCGTGGCGACGACGGGAACATAACGGGCCAGATGCTCCGCGATACGCGCCGTTCTCGGTCCTGCATGCCACATAATAAGCTCCGCCCCGAACCGCTCGGCGGCCTGCCGCCATGCCTCCGCCTCCTCTCCCGGCTCTATCGTCTGGACCAGCGAATCTCCCCATGCCTCCACTCCGGCTACGCCGAAGGCCGCTACAGCCGTCCGGTGCCCCTGCTCCGCAAGCTTTCCGGAGAGGTTGTAAATAAACCGCTCCATGCCGCCTGCGGCGTTGTACTCGTCTGTAAGCTGTAAAATGTTCATAAATACCTCCGGCCTGCCTTATTTTTACGCTCCGTCAGCAGGGTATGCTTAAAAATACTGTTCAGCTTGGTATAGATGGAGCTATCGGAGAACATCCGGTCATACAGCCGACGGGCCCCCCGCTCCAGCGTCCCGCGCAGCTGCTGATCCTGAAGCACCCGGCGCAGCTGGCGCTCCAATGCCTCCGCATCGTCATCCTGCACAAAATAAACATTCAGGCCATGCACGAATTCCGGGTCCGTCTCCCCGCCCTTCAGCGAAATAACGGCCCGGCCGCTGCGCAAGTAAGCCGCAATGACCCCTCTTCGCCCGGAAGGGCCGTCCTCATTAATAAATAAATTCGCCGCGCTGCCGTGCAAAATATCGCTGAGCTCATCATCCTCCACATAGCCGCAAACCACGATGCGGTCCCGCAGACCGTGCTGTGCGGCCAGCTCATAGATGCCCTGCATCCGCGGGCTTTCCGCGTCAAAGCCGCCCACCAGCACAAGCCGCAGCTCGCGATCCCGGGCAGCCAGACGGCAAAACGCCTGCACGAACGGCTCCAGCCGCTGATCGGCCGAGAGCGTCCCGAACCAGGTAATATAGGGCCAGGCATATTTGCGCGTGCGATCCCGGTCGGCTTTGCGCGCGCTGACATTGCCCGCTGGCAGACGGTGTACCTTGCGCCCCCACCACTTGCCGATGGAGGCCTCCCGCTTGTAATTGGTGACTATCAGTGTTCGGCTGGCCATGCCAATCAGCAGCAGCTGCAGCCGGTGGCACAGGGCCAGAATAAGCTGCTTCGGCCGAATGCTCCAGTCCACATGCAGCTCATGCAGAAACGATACGACCGGCAGGCGAAGCCGCAGCAGCAGCCACAGCGGCAGCAAAGCCGCAAACGGAGCTATCCCCGCCCTTCCCCACATATGCGGCACGTACTGGAACAGCACGACATCCGGCCGATGCCCCCCGGCAGCGGCTTGCACAAGCAGCTTCAGCAGCTCTCTGCGGCTGGCAAATTCCACCACGGTCTGTGAAGCGGCGGCTCCCTGCGGATGCCCCTCCCGCCCCTCCAGCTTCTCACAAAGGACCGTTACCTGATGCCCGTGCCGGGCTAACAGCTGGCACACGAGGCCGGTGTGATCGGATAAACCGTTTCGTACAGGAAACAAATCCTTGGTCACAACAAGTACTTTCATCCGCCTTCATATTGCCCCCCCTTCAGCACGCCGGCGCCGCAGCAGCAGCCGTCTTGCCAGCCCCAAATAGGATTGCGGATACAGACCGAACAATTTGCTCCAGGACAGCCCCATTTTCAGCCCCATGAAGGCCAGATATCCCCACTTCACAACAGCGATAATCGCTACCCCGACAGCAGCCCCGACGCCATGGGCAATCGGCAGCAAAATCACGGTAGCCGTCAGCCCGGACACAAGGCCGATGATTTCGGCCACCGTCACATGATGAAACTTGCCTTCGGTCGACATGTAGTTCGTCAATACGGCATACGCCACGTTAAGCGGAGCGCAAATGAGCAGAATTTCCCCCATAATGACCGATTCCGCGAACTTCTCCCCATACAGCAGCGGCAGTACAAAGGGCAGCAGCAGCCCTTCCGCTACGGCAAGCCCCAGCGTGGAATACAGCAGCACCCCATGGATACGCTCAACCTGAGCGCGGCGCTCCTGCGGGGCGAAATCCATCAGCTTCGGAAACAGATACGTGCCAATCGCCCCGATAATAACCGTCGGCAGCATACTGGCAATGCTTGCGGAAACCGAATACAGCCCCAGCGTGTAGGTGGTCAGCAGCAGAGAAATAATAATCTGATCCAGATTCGTGCCGAAGGTGGATACAATGAAGCCCGCATAAATTTGGGTCCCCCGGTGAAGCAGCTCCTTGCCCGTCGCCACCACCCGGCGTATCTGGGGCTTCACTGAGCGGAGCGCCCAGAACAGCGTTAAGCCGAACGTAACGACGCTCCATGCCAGACTGCACAGCATAAATTCGTATACCGTGTAATGACCGGACACAACAAGCAGCAGAATAATGAGCAGTAAACCAAGCGGATTAATGAAGCGGAGTGCCAGCACCTGGCGGAATTTATTCTGGGTCTGCAGCGTACCGAGCAGGCCGTCGGCCAGCAGCGCGAACGGCACTGTAGCCATAGCCACCTGCGCGATACGGACCACATGCTGCGACTCCCCTCCGAGCAGCAGCGGCAGCAGCAGCTGTCCCGTCAGCATACCGATGAGACCGATGCCGGTGCCAAGCACCAAGTAAACCCCGAAATACATGCGCTGCCGATCCGGGAACTGCTTGCCCAGATAAATGACAGCCCCCGGAATGCCGATGGAGAATAGAACCGTAATCAGGAAGCTCCACCGGGTCGCCGCTGCCAGCTCTCCTCTGCCGTCAGGCCCCAAATATTGAGCGCTCATTATGCCGGTCAGCAAATTCATGACGATGACGATCAAATTCACGCCAAGACTGGACAAAAATAGCTGTCTCATCACGGCTACCTCTGCTGCAGTGTTCGGACGAGCCGTTTCGCCTCCCCGAAGGGCGTTGCAATCGATTCGTAAAACCGGATGCTGAGCGGGAACTCATAGGAATCGGTTTTGAGCCCGCTGAAGGTAATGACCTGATCCCCGCTGATCAGCCGGTCCGTCCCGGTAAAAGGCAGGCTCTGGGCGGCAATCGTTTTGCCCAGCTTGTTGACGAGCTCGATTTTCATCTTCGAGAAATTCTCATCCACGACAATATTGTCCTGGCGCGCAATATCCAGGTTCAGCTGAAGCTTGTAGGTGTATGTCAGACCGCCGGAGCCGAACAGGGTGGAGTAGCCGAGATACCAGTCGTTGAGCTTGACCTCAAAGGGGTAAAAATAGAGCGGTCCTTCCTCCGCCTCAGGCTGTGCCTTGGTGCGGTACGATGCGATCGGCAGGTTGTACGGGGCTGCAATCTGATTATCCAGCAGGTTGATGGCCAGCTTGCTGCCGGATTCCGAGTTGGGAAGATTGAACGAGTAGCTGATAATGTAACCCAGATTCGGCAGTAGTGTCTGGGCTGCGGTCAGCTGCCTGCTTCCCATGTAGCTGAAGCCGCCCTCGGTGACGATTTCCGCTTGAAAGCCGGGGACGAAGACCGGCTTGTCGCTTCGGTTCAGCAGCTTGAACTTGGCAATGGCCGTCCGGTAGCCCTCCCCTTCGGCGCTGTGCATGTGCAGCTCCACCATCGAGATATCCACCTTGTCGGCGGTCAGCTTGAACAGCGGATCAATGGCAATCGGCTGGCTCAGCGTATACTCTGCCAGCTTGTGGATGGACGGCGCTTCCTTCTCGGGCGGAATGGCAATATTCAGGCGTCCGACGGTATAGGTGGTTACCTCCTTGGCGGGGGAGACGAACGTCTCCGGGGTAAGCAGCGTCAAGCTTTTCAGCTTGGTGGCGTTATTCTCCAGCGGAATGGAGAACGTGACGTACACCTTCTCCCCCGGCTCCAGCTTCTCGGGAGCTTTGTCAGCCCGCTTGCCGGGATATGTTTTCTTCTCCGTGTTGCCGTCGATCCGGAAGTCCGGCAGCTTCTCCTGCATCTCGCTCTTGTTCTCGGCGAGCAGCACAACCAGAAGCACCGGCCCCTGGCTGCTGGCCTGCTGCAGCGCCTGAACCGGCGTAAACACCAGAGAGCGGGACAGGAAAGGCAGCTGGAACGGCTCGCCCCAGGAAATCGCATGCTCCCCGGAGGAGGCCAGTGTCTGGCTGCCCCGCCATTCCAGCCCGTCAACCGGAATTTTGAGCACTTCGTTTTCCTTTTTCGGATATTCGAATTCATCCACATCAAACCAGCTCAGCGTGGTCAGCATAAATTCATCGCTGCGGTCCAATTCGACCAGATAGCTCAGCTCCACCTTCTCCTGCGGCTGAATCGCTACCGCATTGGCGGCGCTGGGTCGAAGCGTGTAAACGATATCCCCCGATGTGCCCGCGCGAAGCTCATAATCCGGAATCCGGGCGATACGGCTGCTTTCATTGTACAGGCGGACGACGACGCCTAACCGGGTTCCCCCGGAGGTCCGCTCGTTTAATATACTTTTCACTTCGGCCTGAATCGTATCGGTCAACGCATATTTTCCCCCGTCTCCAGCTTCACCGGAGGCGGTTTCCGCATTGACCATAAACGGCACGGCCGACAGGAGCAGCGAAAACGCGAGAAGCAGCGCGGGTAAAACCTTTTTCATGCTTCGGCTTCGGAACTTGTTCATGTGCTTGCCCTCACTTTATTTTTTGGAATTATTCGCCGCCGGTCAGTTGGACCTTGTCCTTGTCGCGCAGCAAATTTTGGCCGGAGACAATAAGCAGCTCCCCTTCTTGAAGCCCGGAGACAATCTCCTGCTTTAATTCGCTGTCATTTTGACGGCCAAGCTGAACGATTCGTTTTTCCGCCGTATCCCCGTTCAGCACATAAACATACGTTTCGCCGCCGGTCTTCAGCACGCTGGGCGTAGGAACCGCAATCGTGATTTGCTCCTCCTCGGTCGTGAGCTGGACGCGGGTTTTCATGCCCGGCTTCAGCAGCATATCCGTATTGTTCACTTCCAGATTCAGCTCATAGGTTTTCGTTTGGGCATCGATAACACTGGACAAATAGCTGATTTTGGCCGAGGCCGTTTGCGTTGTGTTCGGAATGAAATAGGTCAGCTCCTGCTTCCCGCGGACCAGCTTCGCCGCATCCTCCTGCAGCTGTGCTTTGATCTTGATAGGGTCCAGCTTCTGGATGATGCCGATGCGCGCCCCCAAGCTGACGGCCATCCCTCTCTCCAGGGGCAGGTCTGTCAAAATCCCGTCGGCGGGCGCTTTAATTTCCGTATCGGCCAGCGCCTGCTCCGCCTGCTGCAGAGCCATCTGCGAACTGCTGAGCTGCGCTTGCAGTGATGACAAGGAATCCTGCGTTTCAAGTGATTTCTGCCGTTTCTTCAGCAGGTCAAGATCCAGACGCATCGTTTTAAGCTGTGATTCCGCCTGATCGACCTGCCCTTTTTTGGCGAGTCCCACATCGTAATCGTTTTTCAGCTTGTTGGTGCTGCGAGTCAAATCCGTCATCGACTGCTCCATCTTCTGAATGAGGTTGCGGACCTCGCTGCGGCTGTATTCCAAATCCTTTTTGGCCTTGTCCAGCGCATCCTGGGCGCTCTTTACGGCCAAAGCGGCCTTTTGCCGTTCAAACTGAGCCGCGCCTGCACTGAGCCTCAGGAGCGTCTCCCCCTCCTGCACCGGGTCGCCCCTGCGCCTAAATACCTGCTCCACATCCCCGCCTGTTTTTGCCGCCACCTCGAACTGGACCGAGGAGACCACCTCGGCCGCATGCTCCGGCGGCTCACCCAGCCGCTGCCTCGCAACCTTTTCCACCTTCACGGTTTTGACCTGCTCCGATACAGCCTCGGTTTTGGCGGGCACGATGGCCGAAAGCGCCGAACAGCCGGCCAGCAGGCTGATGCTGACACCGAGAGCGGCAGTGGCGGCAATGCCTTTGGAGATCAGCTTCCGGTTTCTTCTTTGTCTTCTCATTTCGTTTGCTCCCTCCTGTGATATAGACTGGTTCGATCCAGGTAGCCGATACTGATCCAAACAAGCGCGCACGTGCTGTAATTGCCCCCTGTCAGCCAGCTGCCCGGCGTCGCCATCAAAATGCCAAGCAAAATCAGCAGCACCATGCTCCGGTTGCCTTCTCGGAAGGCCAGCCTGACCGTGTGCCACAAAATCAGCAGGTATAAAATGCCGCCGATGAGACCGTTGGAGATCATCATGTTCCCCAGGTCAACCTCCGAATTCCCGCCTTTCCCGGACATTTTGGTGACCGCCAGCGTCGTGCTGCCGAGTCCGTGTCCAATAGGCATCGTAAAGCCTTTCATCAGCCCGGCTACGAACATATCGAAGTGCAGGCCCGCCGTCGAATGCTTGTCATCCAGCGGGTTCGCCAGCCCGTTCACCTGGTGTGCGATCAAGTCATTGCTGCTTTCGATGTTGGTAATCGCCCCGTAAGCGGCGACCAGCACGAGCAGCATGCAGATGAAAATGAAAAAACGCGATAGCCACCGCTTCGCGTTAACAATCGTAATGCAGGTAATAGCCAAAGAGGTCAGGACGATGGCCCCCCGGCTTGATTCCATAAACAAGGCGTAGAACAGAAGCGGCAGCGTTACCAGGCCGATGATGCGCAGCGCCAGCCGGCCGCGCAGAAGTGCAGCCCAGGCAATCACAATTGTAAATTGCAAATAGTTGGTATATTCAGCAGCGCTTGTAAAAAAAGAAAATGGCCGGGAATTCTCCCCGACCATCAAGGCCGTATACCCCCCAAGCACAATCCAGGCCTGCTCGAAGTCGGTAAAGCCGAAATAAATCTGCCGTAAGCCGTACAGCGCGCTGATGACCCCGATAACAAATACCGTGCAGTAAATCCGCTTCATCATCCGTTCGTCAAAATGATACCGGCTGTGCACCATCCAAAATAACGGAACCAAATAAAACATCACCCCCCCAAGCCCTACCAGAATGTTGCCCTGCATCGGGTTGAAGACCTGCAGCACACAAACAAGCATGAACCAGCGCAGCAGCCGGAACAGGGGCGAATCATCTTCGGGAGCAATGGAAATGCGGCGCATATAGGTTCGGTATACCCAATAGGAGCCGAGCAGCAGAACTGCTGTGGGAGGGAGAACGACAAGGGGATCGAAGGAGCTCCAGCCGAATAAGGGGATCAGCAGCCGCCGGAAAAAGCCCATAAAAGGCAAGTACAGCAGCAGGCCGTACAGCAGCAGCTTCGGCTTGCGGATGCTTAACGCCACAATAAGCAGAGCAAATCCGCCAAACACCAGCAGCCGGAACCACTCCGGCCGGACGACAAGCGCTCCGATGAGCAGCCCGGATGCGGCAAACAGCAGGAGCAGCGCCGCACCGCGAAGCAATCTGCTGTCCCGGATACGGTTTAGGCTAAGCGTGATGGCGCTCAAGTTCAAAACCTCGGCTTCCGTAAGAGTCTGTAAACCGTTGACGATATGCTTGCACAAGACAAGTATATGTATGATCCCAAGTGAGGCCAGCCACGCGTGTTCTGGCATTGTCCCCGCAGCTTCGGTAATGTTCAAGGTCATGTAACAGCGTACGCAGCGTACTCGCAACATGGACTGCGTCGCGTTCAATATAGAACCCTTCCACCCGGTCATCAATCAAATCTTCCACTCCGCCCACCGGGGTCGTTACAATAAGCAAGCCGCAGGCTGCCGCTTCATGGACCACTAGCGAGAACGTCTCGTAGCTGGATGGAAATACGAAAATATCGCTCATGCCAAACCACAGCTCCGGTTCGGGCTGTTTGCCCGCGAACGTAATCCGGCGGGCTATTTCCTCAGGCAGAACGGACGTGTATGCCTCAGAGTCCCCGCTGCCGACAACGGCCAGCCGCAGCTCCGGATGCTCCGCGCTCAACGTCTGGAAGGCGCCTATCACATGATCAAGCCCCTTGCGCGGCCAATCCCCGCCCATAAACAGCAGGAGCGGCCCTTCCTCCGCGAGGCCGAATGCTGCGCGCCACCGGCGTTTCTCATGCTGGTCCGCAGGACGGAACCGGCCCAAATCGACGCCATTGGGAATCACCGCAATATGCTCCTCCGCATAGGGAAATGCGGCAAGCAGCTCCCTGCGCACCCGGCCGGATACGGCAATAAGCCGCTGGGTACGCTTCGGATGGTATATCCATCGTTCCAGCGATAAGGACAGACGGGCAGCCAGCCAGCTGCTGATTCGTCTCGGCAAGGAGCGCCTGGCAGCCTGGCGCGTATCGCCTGTTTCTTTCAAATAACCGGCATGGCAAAAATGAACCGTCGAGAAATCGGCCCGGTTCAGCACAATAGCTCCGGTCGTATGCAAAATGTCTCGTTTGACAAAAAACAATCGAATCGTAGCCAGCAGCGCAAAAAGCCAGATTTTCAAAAAATCCGGCTTGGCAATGACAGGAATCCGGATGAACCGCACCCCGGAGCAGTCGGACAGCTTCATGGAGCAGGCAACGACCGTTACCTCATGCTCCCCCTTCATCCGCATAATGACCTCCTCCAGATGGCGCTCCATCCCGCCCTGTCCGCCCACATCATGAGCGACAATGACAACGCGCAGCTTCTTCTCCTTCAACCCTGCACCTCCCCGGAGCGGTATGTCCCGGCACCGGCTTGATCCGGCCTTGTCTGGGCAATCAGCCTGTACAGCTGCATCTCAAAGGACCTCGCAAGCGCCCGTTTGCTGAATTCGGCCTGTACCTTGGCGTACCCGCACTCGGCCTTGGCCCGGCGGTCGGCTTCATTGGACCGAATTCCCCGAATAATCGCCGCCAATGCTTCCGCTTGCCCTTCAGGGAAAAGCCAGCCTCCTCCCGTATGCCGAATCAGCACCGGAATCTCCCCGCTGTCGCTGCCGATCACCGGGATGCCGCAGGCCATGGCCTCCACGATCACCCGTCCGAACTGCTCCTTCCAGTTCGGCATCGTCAGCGATGGGAGCACCAGCGCATCCATGGCGTTCATCCACAGCTGCACCTCGTTGTGCTTCACATGGTCGGCAATGTACACCGTGCCCGGGTGACGCACCGCCGCCTGCCTGACCGCCTCCAGCATCGGGCCGCTGCCTACAAGCAGCAGCTTGACCTGCTGCTGCTCCAGTCTGGGCAGCGCTTCAAGCAAGGTGCTGACCCCTTTTTCTTCTACAAGCCGGCCTACAAAACCAGCCACAAAGCATGCAGACGGTATGCCAAGCGACGTCCGCAGGCGAACCCGCTCTTCCGGAAGCGGACGAAACTGCTTCGTATCCACCCCGAGCGGGAAGCCCAGGAGCTGCCCCGCAAACCCTTTTTGCCGCATGACCGCCCCGACCTGATCGCTGACCACGGCGGCCATATCCGCTTTGGACAGCACGTACTGCTCCATGCTGCGAAACGGGTACGGATACCGTTTGACAATATTTTGCGCGGAGTAAATCACCCGCTTTACTGGCAAATGGCGCGAGGCATAGAAAGCCTGCCAGGCGCTCACCGCATAGGGCTCTTCTTCCACAAAAAGCACGTCGGGCTGAAGCTTCTCAAGAGCGGGACGCAGATTGGAGGTGTAGAAATGGAGGGGAATGCTGGCGGGAAGCCCCACCCTGCGCTCGTCTATGTGCCCTCCGAAGGCCGGCCAGCGCACAACCTTGACCGGGCCCTGTGAGTACTCCGTACGGAAATTGGCAGGGACAACAAGCTGGACCTCGTGTCCGAGTGCTTCAAGCTCCGCATAAAACTGCTGATTCACATCCGTCACGCAGGGATGGCTTACCGCCATAATCCGCATATCCTTCTTCCACCTCTCTGAATCCGCTTTTTAACCGATAAGCTGTGACAGGGAATGCGTCTTGACCAGACGCTCCAGCTCGACCAGCAGCGGCCCCTGCAGATCCGGGTTGTGAAGCGCAAAGTCCAGCGTCGTCAATATAAAGCCGAGCTTCTCCCCGACATCATACCGCACCCCTTGGAAATGATATGCATGCACAGGCTCCACGGTATTCAGCTTTTGAATGGCATCGGTCAGCTGAATTTCATTCCCGGCCCCCTTCTCCTGCAAATCCAGAAATCTCATAATCTCAGGGGTCAAAATATAACGGCCCATAATCGCCAAATTGGAAGGCGCTTTGCCTGCAGGCGGCTTCTCTACGAAGTTGCGCACCTTGTACAAATTGCCGGCCCGGCTCATCGGGTCCACAATGCCGTAACGCTGGGTTTCCTGCTCAGACACTGGCTGAACCCCGATAATCGAGGAGCCTGTCGCCTCATATTGATCCATCAGCTGTCTCAGGCAAGGCGTGTCGGCCTGAACGATGTCATCGCCAAGCAGCACCGCAAACGGCTCATCGCCGATAAATCTTCTGGCGCACCAGACTGCGTGTCCGAGCCCTTTCGGCTCTTTTTGGCGAATATAGTGGATCTCGACCTTGGAGGAACGCTGTACTTCCTCCAGCAGCTTCAGCTTGCCGCGCTCCGCCAGATTCGTTTCCAGCTCGAACGCATGGTCGAAATGATCCTCAATGGAGCGTTTGTTTTTGCCGGTGACGATAATAATGTCCTCAATCCCGGACTCTACAGCTTCTTCCACAATATATTGAATGGTGGGCTTGTCAATAATCGGAAGCATTTCTTTCGGCATGGCTTTGGTAGCCGGGAGAAATCTCGTTCCTAGACCCGCTGCTGGAATAATGGCTTTTTTTACTTTTTTCATCTTTTTTGTTCCTCCATATCAATTTTGTTGGATTTCATAAAAGTACTGGCCATGCTGTTGTAGCGCCAGGCGATACGACAGCATCGCTAGAGCTTTTATTTACCGCAGTAAACAGGGCATTTAACCCATCCTCACACCACACCCTCGACAATTAATGTCTAAGGTTGAGCCAACCCACAGCATGGCCGAGTGCCTACAGTGATAAAGGTGCAGTAGACATTACCTCATTTTCGTTGGCGGAAAATGCTTCGGAGATCCAGTGGAGTCCGTAATGAAGGCACAGCCCGTATGCTACAGCTTTTTTCCGTTGACCTTGTTGAGCATGACGCCAAGCAGGTTCGCCCGAAGCCGGCCGAATTCATCCTTCAGCTTCCTGGCTGCCAGCCGCTTCACCTTGCCATGCTCCATGACGAGCAAATACCCGTCGCTTTTGGCCGCAATCACTTTGGCGTCGATATACCCGGAAGCCGGTGGAGTATCCAGCAGCACCATGTCGAACTGCTGCTTCAGCTGCTCAAGCAATTCGTCCATCCGGCGTGATGCAAGCAGCTCCACATGATTCGGAGGCACGGGGCCGGAAGGGATAACCGACAACCGTTCTATACCCGCGCTGCGGAGAATCGGTCCAAGCTGCTCGGAGCCATCCAAAATCTGAGTCAGCCCGTTCCGGTTATTCCAGCCGAAGGCAGCATGAAGCGACGGCGTTCTCAAATCGGCATCAATCAGCACTGTGTTAAACCCTGCTTCGGCATAGGCATAAGCCAAATGCATCGCCGTGGTCGTCCTTCCTTCCCCCCGGCGGTGCGAGGTAACGGCAATCGATTTCACCTGCTGCTCCTGAATGGCAAAGTCAAGATTAATCCGCAGTGCAAGGTACTGTTCGGAGATACGGCCCGAGGATAGGCCCGGAACACCCTCGCCTCTAGTGCTCAAGCTTTGCATTGGAAGCTTCACCTGCCCGTTTTCGTATCGGTTTCTTTTTCATCGGAAGCATTTGATTCCCTGGAAGTCTGCCGACAGCGGCCAGCACAGGCGTGCCGAGCAGCTGCATAACATCCTCTTCCGTCTTCAGCGTGTCATCCAAATATTCAATCAAGAAGCTGATGGCAATACCGAACAGCAGGGCCAGCGCCACGCCGATAAGCATGTACTGGTTTTTCAGGGAGGCGTTCATCGGAACGGGGTTTTCTTGCATCTGGGCAGCGTTCAAAATGGTTACGTTATCCACCTTCATAATTTTAGGAATTTCGGTCTGGAATACCTCGGAAACGGCATTCGCGATTTGCATCGCTTTGGGGTAAGAGCTGTCGCGGGCGGTGATGGTCATCACCTGGGTATTATTGACGGATTGAACATCGATGACCTGGCTTAAACGCTCTGCAGTTAAGCCCAGCTCCGGATGGCGCTGCACCACCTTTTCTGTGATGGCCGGATTTTTAATAATTTCCTTATAGGTATTAATCAGGCTGAAATTGATGCCCATGGCGCCGAAATCCATCTGCTCGCGTCCGATTTGGTCGATTTCAATCGTTTTGTTGACAATGAGCTTGGTTGATGCGAAATAGACGGGCTGAATATAGTAGTAGCTGTAGACTGCTGTGGTCACAACGGCGACCAGCACACAGCACACAATCAACCAGAGACGCTTCTTCACAATCTGGAATAATTCATTCAGTTCCATAACGACCCTCCCGATACACAATGTATCATAACATATTCTAACTTTAAGATACATATCGTATCTTGTCAATCCTTATTTTTTGTTAAAAACTGCACAAAATCCAATCAGGCGATACATATCGTCTAATTTTATTTCTTTTTTTCCAAATACCCCCTAGACATTCATTCAAACAATGAATATAATCTAGTTGTAGATACATTTAGTATCGAAAAACGTTCAACCCGAGGGAGGTGAAATGAATGAACAAAAAGACCTACAGTAAACCGGCTGTTTTCGCACATGAGCCAATCGTGTTTGAAACCGGATACTCCAACTGCATTGAGGTTTGCGGCTGGATTATTTGCCCCGATGGAAATGGCGGCCACAACGCTTATCCGAAGCCATAACCACTCATGAAAATGGAATACGGTGTACCCGGCGCAGGGATGAACCCGTTCATCTCTGCTTTTTTTTGTTGTTACAATGTGCCCGCACACAACAAAACCGTGCTTACCGCCTTATAGGCGGCTACACGGTTTTGTTCATGGCCTGGCGTGAGCTGCGGAAGGCGGCGCTGGCCGGCAGCGAAGCCTCATCCGGCGGCTGCGGCGTTCCTTGAGATTCAGTCCGCTTGCTGTGAAATTGCATATGATATAGACGGGTATACAGTCCGTTCCGATCCAGCAGCTCTTGATGCTGCCCCTGTTCGACAACCCGGCCTTGATCCAGAACGGCGATGACATCCGCATGCTGTATCGTGGACAGCCGGTGCGCGATGACCAAGGTCGTCCTGCCCTGCATCAGCCGATCCAGCGCCTCCTGCACAAGCAGCTCGGCCTCGCTATCGAGCGCGGAGGTCGCTTCGTCGAGCAGCAGCACAGGGGCATTCTTCAATACGGCCCGGGCAATAGCCAGACGCTGGCGCTGGCCGCCGGACAGCTTCAAGCCGCGCTCTCCGATATCGGTATGCAGGCCGTCCGGCAAAGCCATAACGAATTCATAGGCATTGGCGTCCTTCAGAGCCTGAACAATTTGCTCCTCCGTCGCCCCGCTGCTGCCGTATGCGATATTGTCCCGGATCGTCCCGGCAAACAGATACGTTTCCTGCGGCACATACGAAATGAAGCTCCTCAGCTCGGCCAGCGGCATATCGCCCGCCGCCCGCCCGTCAAGCAGCACCTCGCCCTCGTCAGGATTGTAAAACCGCTGCAAGAGATGAAATAGCGTGCTTTTTCCCGCTCCGCTTGGGCCAACCAGGGCCACCATTTGTCCACTCCGGACCGTCAGCGAGAAATCCCGAATGACAGGGGATACGCCGTCATAGCTGAATGAGAGGCGCCGCAGCTCTACACCGGACGTCAGCTTCGCCACCTGACTGCCCTCCGGCAGTCTTCGTGCTTCCGGCTGCTCGGCGAATACGCCTTGAATCCGTTCAACTGCGGCGAGCGAACGCTGGAAAGCGCCCCATTTGCCGGCAAGCCCGGTAAGCGGGTAAATCAAATATTGCATCAGCGTGACAAAAGCCATCAGCTTGCCCAATGTCAAGCTGCCCTGCATCACCATATAAGCCCCAAGGCCGAAGCTGGACAAGTAAGCCAGCGTCCCGGCGGATCCCGCTCCCGCCTGAAACCAGCCTCTCAGCCTGGATACCTTCATCTCCATGGATAACAGATGATCGCTGTGCGCCTCATACTTCGCATACATCGCTTTCTCCAGAATGAATGAACGGATGACGGCATATCCGGCAAAGGTATCATGAAGAAAGCTTTGCTGCTTGCCGAGCGCGTCATGAATTTCCCGGTTTTGCCTGCGCATCAGCTTGCCGAACACAGCCCCGGACAACAAGCTGATCGGGCCAATTACGATGCATAGCAGCGCCATTTGCCAGTTCAGCCAGCATAAATAGGCAAAAGCCGCCAGCGCCATCAGCGGCATTCTCAGCATACTGAGCAGATTGGAGCCGATCGCACCGTCGATATTGTTCATATCGTTGGTCATGTACGAGGTCAGCTCGCCGGAATGATGGCGGCCATAGTATTTTGCCGGAAGACGCAGCAGATGATGGAACAGATCGATTTTGAGATCCCGCTTGACCCCATGTACCGCTTTGGCTTCCAGAACCGTGTTTAAATACAGCGCCAAGGCGCTTACCAGTACAACGCCCGCTCCCGCCAGCAGGAGCCATCCGGCTTCCCGGAGATTCCCGCTGACCGCGGCATCCGTCATCTGCTGCAAAAACCAGGAATGAAATAACGTGACGCCGATGCCAACCAGAAGCAGAACAAGAAGTATTCCATACAGCAGCCCATAGCGGGCAATATACGGCAGAAGCAGCGCCATCGGCTTGCGGAGCTGCCCGATTTCCAGCAGCTTCATCAGCCTGGCCTGCAGCCCTTTGATCCCCTTCATAGGCTGGCCCTCATGCCTTGCGCCTTCAGCTTTACCCGAACCAAGCACCGGATCAGCACCGAAAGCGAAGGGTATGAAACCAGCAGACTCCCCCAGGCGCGCTGCCACAGGCTGTCCGTGCGCACGGAGTAGCGCTTGCCGTGAATCGTCACCATTCTGCCGATAAATTGCTCTTTGCGAATCAGGGGGTCCGGATAAGTCACGGAGTCCCCCTTGCATACGTACCATTCCTCACCGTTGCGGCGTACCTGCTTGTGAAACCGGTGGCCGACGAAGGTGCCGTTATCCCCCATATAGAGCACAATATCCCCTTTGCGCGGGCCGCGTTCAGGCAGCGGCTCGAATCTACAAATCGTTCCGGAGGCGATGAGCGGGAACATGCTGACGCCGTTTGAAGCAATTTCGATATAACCGCGTTCCTTCAGGACGGCCCGGACGACGCGTTCTGTTTGGCGGCTAACTTGCATACTGCACCAGGCCGGCTTTTATCATTTCCGTCAGGAAGCTGTCGATATCCCGGATCGCTTCTTCCTCCGTCACATCATAGATTTCCTGCAAGCCCGCGACGAGCGAGCTCATGGACTGGTCTTCCTTCAGAAGCTCCCAGCAGACAGCGCCGGATTCACTCAGTTTGGTTACCGTACACTGCTCGGCGTTCATAATCATCCATTCCTGATCCATTTCAAACGCATCTGCTTCGGTCATCCGGCGATACAGCTTCATCAGGATACAACCTCCCAAAACGTATTGTTTTTTTGAAAATACAGCTCGTATACCGGCACCCTTTGCGCCAGCTGCATGCACAGCCGGAGCACCTTCTTCGTCTCCTCCGGATGCTGCTTCCAATAAAACACCCGGTTCATCAGCTCGACCATCCCGTTGAGCTTCCCGACACTCGTCCGGCGGTTCTGCTGAGCCTGGCGAAGCAGCTGAATGCCCGCAAGCGGATATGCGCCTGCATGCGAAGCCCATTCGGAGTCGCTGCGAAACGGGGAATCATATATCAGCGCTTCGCCCGGCGACAGCTTCACAATCGTCGCCTCATCGGACAATACCGGACGCGGCCGGGAAAGCAGCGCAACTGTCGATTTCCCCGCTCCCGAATGCCCGGCGAACAGGAAGGCCCGGCCCTTATCCGCCAGACAGGACGAATGGATAAGCAGTCCCCATTCATGATGAATAATGAAAGCGCTATACAAGTTCAGCATTGCATGCTTTAAAGCCAGATCATCGTGAACCTCAATCAGGGCCTCCGTATAATCCGATGCAGCAGTAATCCGGTAATCGGCCCGGGTATACATCATCTGTTCCGCGCCGGAACGAATATCCAGATCGAAGCTGACGAACGGCACGCCATACCCTTCCTCGATCCGGATCGTCATATGCGGCGCTGCTGCCGGTGCCGCTGCAGCACCTGCACTGTATTTTTCCTGCACATACTTCATGACCCATTCGGAGGACGTCTCGAATCTGACTTCATGCTCCGCAATACGTACATCATACGTCTTCATGGCCAATTCTTTTTTTTCCATTGGTTACGGGCTCCTTAATATGGCTTGTGAATAGATTTCATTTGATGCTTGAAGGTGTCATAAATAAAATGGCGGAAAAATAGCTTATACAAGTAATATTTCTTCGTTCGCGTGCCATGGCGCGCATTTTTCAGCGTGTCGTAGCTCCAGTGGGTTTCAATGGGCTCAAACGGCAGGGGATAACGGGTATGAAGCCGGGGGAAAACCTGATATACGATGGACAGCACGGCCTGCAGCCGTTTGGCGGTTTTATCGGCGGCAGCCTGATCCAGTAAAGCCTGCAGGTCAATCCGGTCGCCATGGCGGTAAAGAACCTGAGCCACATCCAGCACATAACGGATCGAATCCATCTGATGACGTGCGCCATGCAGACAAATGAAATAAAACGAATGCAAATCGGATAACTGCTTGACATAGGAAAAGCCTTCGGCCGGCTGAGCCTCCCGCCAGAACGGCGCGGCGTCCAAATCGGACCAATGCTGTTTATCCAGCGTCCAGTGAAGCTCCACCATCATCCCATTTTTCATCAGGCGGGCGTGGTGGTCTTTAATGATTTCAAATTCAAAGCCGATGGAGACCAGCCGCTGAATAGCCGTGTCCAGCATATCCGCCTGAACCAGCAAATCCACATCGCTGGTCACTCTGGCCGCCACATGACCGAAATACCGCTGGGCGAACCGGGTTCCCTTCAAAGGAATCACTTCCATTCTCCACTGCTCGAAGCAGCGCAGCACGTCGTCCTCCACCCGCTTCATGAATAAATTATGGACCAGCCCCCGTTTGAAATGCTGCTTCAGCCGTTCGGCGAAAAAAGGCGGCACCTGCTCCAGGCTATCCGTGTTTTGCAGCAGCTGATATACTTGGGGAGAGATGGAAAACAACTCAATTTCCTTCAAAATATGCTCGTATACCTCACCTTGCTGTTGGACAGGAATATTATGATCGTAGAGGGATCGCAGCAGCTGAATCACCATAGGCAACCTCCATCAAGCCGATATTCAAAATAACAAAGCCTCCCTTACGATAATAAAGCGGTATCGAAATTAGATACAAAATGTATCTAACAACTCTCATTTTAGTATACATTTTGTATCATGTCAATGTTGAACAGTAGTAAAAAAGGAGGAGACCAGCATGGCCATGATAAGCCTTATCCTTGCTCTTACGGCGGGTCTGTTTGACAGCTCATCTTCATTCCTGAACCAGTCCGCCAAGCTTCAAACCCCTTACGCCAACTGGAAGGACCAGGAGATTCCGTTTGGAATTCATTCTTACTATTACGCGCCATGGCGGTCTTATATGGATACATGGGACAGTCGGCGCTATTTGGAAGTCATGGGTGTCGTGTTTAACGTCGGACCTAGCGAAGCGCCCGCTACGGCACAAGTGCTCGGCGAGGCTGGAATCCGCTCGGCCCGGCTGGAGATTGGCTGGAACAACATTTCTTATGATGACCCGACCAGGCTGATTGACCAGCAGAGCAAAAATGCGACCACCATGCTCCAGGCTTTGAAAAACAACGGAATCCGCCCGATCCTGTTGCTGAATGCCAACTCCGGCGGCCCCGCCCCAAGCAAGGCGACCTCCGTGACCTTGACCAAAGCGGCGGCGGCAGGCGACAAGGTCATTTATGTAAGCGATGTCTCCGCCATCAAGCCGTTCTATACCGGACTTCAGGGACAGGATTCCAAGCTCATGTATCCGGTTATTACAGCCGTCAATGCCTCTACCGGCGAATGCGTCCTCTCCGCTCCGCTCAAAAAAGCACTGCCCGCCGGGGCCTTGAGTCTTGTCACTCTGAAGTATCAGCCTTTCTCGGGGGCGGTCTACGCCAGCGGCGCCGCCAATCCGGCTGCACAGGAAACCGTAAACGGCTGGATGACCTATGTCGGCGCAGTGACCTCTTTTGCCAAGAATGCCTTGGGTACAGAAGGCGCTGCCGACGCCGGCTTTGACCTTGAGGTATGGAATGAATATTCCTTCGGCAGCGAGTTTCTTGACATTAATAACTACTATGAGACCAAGTTTACTTTCTCTACTCCGCTTACCTACACGAACCACGGCCAGACGCAGACCGGTGTGGAGGTTATTCTCCCCATGACCGTCGACTACGTCAATGACCCCAACAACAAGCTGCCCGGCGTCCAGGTCATCAGCGGCTTCTCCAACCAGCGTCCGTGGGACAGCGGCTCCTCCATCTGGAAAGGGCAAAGCGGCTTCAGCCGGCATTATTACACCGGCTACAGCAGCAGCTCGGTCATCAGCAACGAAACAACCTCGTTTAAAGCCAATACAACCTATGACGGCATCGGACAACTGGAGCAAGCCCAGTATGTGCCATACCACATCAGCGCGTTCCCGGAACGGTGGTTCTACGCGTACCAGACCGAATACGTCGTTCGTGACATTCAGCCCTTCCCCGGCCCTTATCCGGATCATCACCGCTACGCCAACCCCGGCAACGGCCAGACGGCGCAAGTATGGATGACGGAAACCAACTTTAACCGCAATCTGTTTGCGACAGAGCTGATGAATAAAACGACTGTCAGCGCCAGCAATGCCAAGCTCATGAATGTCATGCACTGGATCGGCACGAAATCGACGCTGCGCAATTATGTGTTCTATGCCCATAAAGGCATCCACACCATTAATTTGTATTCCGTCAAAGGCGGGGACCTGGCCTACGGGATTTTGCCGGATGCGTTTTTCACAGAGCTTAAGAACAGCAACTATCAACTGACAGACAAGGTCCGCAGCCAAATCGGCCCGCAGCTGAAAGCCGTTGCTAATGTAACGAAGCTGATGAAAACCGGTGTTCCGATTGATCATCCGCGGCCCATCAAGGTCGACAGCTTGTATGAATATGTGCCGCGCATTGTGTATGAGGGCGACGATACCCCGGCGCATCCGACGGGCTACAACCAGGAGGACGCCGCAATTCTGCCATTCCAGCTTGATGCCGACAAATATGCGATTGGCTACTACGTAGTGACCCGCAATTTGGTAAAAAGCTACACGGATACGAAGGACCCGCTGGATACGAAGCGCTATGAAATGCCGCCGCAAGTGTACGAGGTCACGCTGTCCAATATCCGGGGGACAGGAGCCAAAGTCACCGCCTACGATCCGGTAACCGACAGTGAACAAGAGGTCAATGTTGTTAAGCGCACGGCGACGACACTGACCGTTCGAATGGAAATGGTCGATTATCCCCGGTTTCTGCTCGTGCAGGAATCGGCGAAAGGGCCGCTGATCCAGAATACCTCGCTCACACCATCTGCTTCCGGCGCCACCTTCACCTTTACCCCAAGCGTGTCGGGAAAAGCGGAAATCAGCTGGGGCGCTTATCCGGTCAGAACCGGCAGCACCTTCAAGGAACAGGCGTATTCCGACGAGAAATTCCAGACCCTGATCTCAGAACGGAACGTGGATTTAATCCACTTCGACAGCACTACATCCTATCTGCCTTCCCGCAAGGGCTCCTGGCGCTGGACCGGTACAATCGTCCCGAAATACTCTGAAACGTATACGTTCCATATCGATACGATCGACTGCAACACCCAGCTCTATGTGAATGACACGCTGGTCGTCAAAGCCTGCGATTATGCCAGCAACATGAGCGGCTCCATTGCTCTGCAGGCCGGCCAGTCCTACACCTTGCGGGTGGATTTCACGACACCTTACGCCCGCTCCCAGTACGTGTCGGTCTACTGGGCAAGCGACAGCCAGAGCAGACAGCTGGTCAGCAGCGACCCCGCGGGAGCCAATCTGATTTCGCTCGACGTATGCCAGAACAAGTCCGTGTCGGTCAGCTTGCCGCAATTCACCACCGGCGACGGCGTGAAGGTGCTGCTCACCACCAGCAACGGCGTATCGGCTCCATTTCCCCAGTGGGACTATGATGTTAAGGGAGCGCTCTGGCCGTCGAACTAACCCCGAAGTGGTCGACGAGCCGCCGTCATGCAGGGAAACACCCCGCGCTGGGAGCTGCGCGCAGCCGAAGCTCAGCGAGATAAGAAAAGAAGTCAGGAGAATCCGTGCCAACAGCATGATGACATTCGCCTCCGGCTGGAACAGTCCGCTGTTCCGGCCGGTTTTTTTTCATGATTGGCGGACGGGCTTCTACACGCGAGGGGTCAGCGGGGCTCCCTCTTTGGGGGACCGTAATTCAGCTTCCCGCTCCTCATGAAAGCCCTTTCCAATCTTGCCAACCAGATAACTGCCTAGCGGAAGACGCTGCAGCAGCCAGACGGCCAGCATAGAGGCGGACGTACTGGCTCCGAATAGAACGAAGGTATAGAGACTGAAGCTGAGGTGCGGGACTAATAAACCGGAAAGCACTTTTTCAAAGCAGCGGTAAAAGAAAGGATTCAGCAGATATATTCCGAAGGAGAGCTGGCTAATCCATACGATTAGCTTGGGAGGGCGTTTGATTTTGGTCGCCACCAGAAAAAGCGCGCAAATAGCAGCGATGGCATAAATAATAATGTCCGGGCGCTTTGAGCCGAGCGGAAACAAATTCATCGGGTACAGCCAGACGAACATGGCGCCGGCGATTGGAAGAAGAACAGCAATCCATTTCCA
Organism: Paenibacillus sp. y28; assembly: GCF_037137075.1. Lineage (NCBI taxonomy): Bacteria > Bacillati > Bacillota > Bacilli > Caryophanales > Paenibacillaceae > Paenibacillus > Paenibacillus sp. y28. The sequence goes on along the minus strand of NZ_JBBBNV010000010.1, from coordinate 64,793 downwards.
ATGCCGGCTTAATAGCTGCTCGAATTGCAAATCGTAGCGTCCCGCATAATAAGCGGCGGTGAAATAAAACAGCCAGCCGGTAAACGGATACCACCAGAACGAAAACCGCTGGCCGGGCTCATACCAGAACTCAGCCGCCAGCCATAGATAGGCAGCTTGAATGAGGAACGCCCCCGCCAAAACAATGACAGGCTTACAGGCATCGGCGATTTTGTGGAAAAATAAATGAAGAAGATAAAACTGAAATATGATAAGGACAAAGTAACCGTGAAACCCGCCGAGCATCATGTTGGACCACAGCTTGGATGTAAAAATATCCAGCGACCGGCTAATCCCCGCTTCGAACGCGGCATAAAAAATGCCCATGCTCACATACGGGATCATCATGTAGCGGAGGCGGTTAACCAAGAAGCCTTTCTTCGGCTGATCCGGATACGCACGGGCAACCAGAAATTCAGAAATAAAAATAAACATCGGGGCCGCGCAAAGCAAAAGCGGAAACAAATAAAACCAAATCCGCTGCTCGGTGGAATGAATGCTTAGGGGATAGCTGGAGGAGGCCGTACCAATGGCATAATACATGGCGATACATAAGCATGCAAAGGCCCGCATAACAAATAGTTGCTTTACCATGGACTCACCTCATGTTCATTCTGTCATGGGCGTTCCGTACTGCGTGACTATCTTCCATCACATACTCGACACTCACCGAAAAAAACTGGGCGATTTTTTTGAGGGTATCGTAAGCGGGCTGTCTGCGGTCATTCTCATAGTGGGACAAGGCTGCACGTGTTACCCCTATGATGCGGGCAAGCTCCTCCTGTGTTATTTTCTGCTGCTCACGTAATTCTGAAATCCGTTTTCCAAGTTTCATTCCTTGTAATCCATCCCTTCATTTCATGTCGTTTGATTGTGCCCCCTCCTCCGCACCATTGCAGTGACCACCCGGCTGTAAATTCAATTCCCCTAATTATAGTAATAACACATGATACATTTAGTATCAATATGATACATATGGTATCTTTAATTATTTTTGGTATTTCCCTTTATACGGAAAAGTAGTATGATGTTTTTAGATACACTTTGTATCAATGAAGCTGGCCGGACCTCTGCCATGTCTGGCCGTCCCTCAAAGTGCAGGGTTTATTTAACGGAAAGGAAGATGGGAGCCATGACGAAGAAATTGCTTCTGATTCAAGCTGCGCGGGCCATTGTCCCGCTTCTGGTCGTACTGCTGCATACGAGCCAATTCTCGGCCAAATATTTCGATTACCGTTTCCTCGGGATGACCGACATTCCTTACTCGGGGGGAGTCGATTTTTTTTTCGTGCTTAGCGGCTTTATGCTGTATTACGTATTTCATCAGGATTTCGGCAAAAAAGAGAAATTCAAAGCATTCCTGCTCGGCCGTCTGCTCCGGATTTATCCGGTTTATTGGTGCATTCTTGCCTGTATCGTCCCTATTTATTTTTTGGTGCCCGATTATGGTGTCGGCTATGAAACGCAGCCTTGGGTAATTGTCAAGTCGTTCCTGCTTTTCCCCCAAGAGCATAATCCTGTGCTTGGTGTCGCCTGGTCTCTTGTTTACACCGTTTTTTACTACCTCGTATTTTCCCTGCTGATCGGCCTGCCTCCCTGGCTGTCCCGCAGCCTGATTGCCCTCTGGCTTCTTATTACCGCCTGCGCCGCCCTGCAGATCGTTCGCTTGGAGCCTTTCTTGCTGCGATTTATGTTCAACGCCGAGTTCCTGAAGTTCGCGCTGGGGGCCTTCACAGCTCACGCGATCATGAATTACAGCTTCCGCTTCGGGCTGCCTGCTGCGGCCGCAGGCATCATCGGGTTTCCCTTATGCTGGCTCAATTATGCGTACTCCTGGTTTCCTCTTGATTTATCCGTCGGCTACACGGTGTTTTCTATCCTGACCATCCTCGGCCTCTCCAGTCTGGACCAAAAAAAGCAAATAACGCTGCCCCGGTTTATTCACCATTTGGGCAGCGCCTCTTACGCGATTTATTTAACGAACCAGCCTGCTATCTCCGTCCTGAGCAAGCTTTTTCACGCCATTCATTTGCCTGATTATGTCAGCCGGCCCGTCTCGGCAAGCCTGCTTATCGCCGGGGCCATTCTTGCCGGATCACTGACCCACCTGTTCGTTGAAAAGCCGCTCACCTCGCAGCTGAAACGGCGCTTTCTGGCAAGCAGCGCCCGAACCGGACTTATGCGCTCATCGTCGGCTGCTTGAGCCGATCCTGATCGGCCCTCTGGTCCATGTTCAAAAACCATACCTGGACAAACTGCAGCAGCGCGATGAAGAGCAGCGTAAGCGCCATACCTATGCCCTGAACATCCGAGGTTAGCAGCAGCATAATGCCGATAGAGCAAATTCTTCCAACATTCAAAAACGCTTCGCGAATGACAACCGTCTCAATACGGATGACTCCTTTGAGCGGCAGCTTCCCGATGAGCTGGTAATAATGAGTGCCGACCAGGTTATTTTGAACCGGGTTGTTAACGGCGTGCAGGGTAATAAAAATAAGGACCGTCACCAAAGTCATATCCCAGTTCAGCAGCAGCGCACCGGCGCTCAGCCCGGCGAGCGACAGGACCAAATAGCGCAGCTGAAGCTCCCCTCCCCCTACGCGGGCCAGCACAGAACTGACCAGAATACTAAGCAGCGAGAAGCCGACACCGAGGTATCCGATGACGTTTTCCTTCGGAACGACAGTATACAGCAGGATGTTAGGCAGGAATAGCATTACGCCCTGCAATAGACCGAACACAAACCAGCTGATCAGCGCCCGGGTAAATTTCGGCTCCCGCCGCATCACCTGCCCCATCAGACGCAAATAGTAGGTGCGGTGATGGCTGCTGTCCAGCTTCATGCGGAAGCTGATCAGAAATGCGACCAGATACATCACAAAAGCAAGTCCAAACACAAGCACATATCCATGCAGGCCCTGAAACCGGCTAATCAGAAAGCCCGCCAAGGCCGGACCCATTAAGGAGGCCGACGTTGTCACGTTAAAATTAATCGCCAAAAACCGCGCACGGTTTTCATCTGTCGAAACGTCGTACTGCAGCGTAATATAGCTGACCCAATAAAACGATCCGGCCAGTCCCTGCACCATTGCGAAGAGCACATACCAGCGGACGATTTCTTCCCCTGCAAGCACCACAGCCAGGTAAAAAAGAGAAATGAGGAAAATACCGAGTCTGCATGTAAACAGCCGATCCTTCCGTTTAGCAAGCCAGCCGCCATAGGCAAAAATAACGATGGTCATGACGTACGTCGTAACGTTGTAGACGGCGCTCATGGTCAAATCGCCGGTCAAGCGCCACAAATACAAAACCAGAAATACGCCGGACATCGAGTTTCCAAACATGAAGCACCAATGAATCGTAAGCGCTATCACTGCTTCCTTGGAATATTTCTGACCGGGAGGCACTGTATCGCGCCTCAGCCTTTGCCACATGAAGACACTCTCCCCACTCGTCATCTGCTGCTGCTCTCTTCATTCCCCTTCATTATAGCACCGGCACTTCCAGCGAACACCTCCCGCCATGGCTTGTAATCCAGTCACCCGGCCCTTTACGCAGGAAAAAAGCCGCGCTGTCCTTCGACAGCACGGCTTTCCTTTTTATTTCAAGCGTTTTCAGAGCTCTGCTTACTTTTTGTTTTGTTTCAGATACATCTCTTTGTACTCCGCCATAACCTTTTCACCGCCGGATTTCTTCCACTTCTCGATTTCCGCCTGGTAGCCGGCTTCATCCAGCTTGCCCATAATGAATTTGGTTTGAGCATCCCAAATTTGCTGATCCAGCTCTTTGCCCTTTTCATTGTAGGTAGCGGAAGTAAGCGTCAGCGCAGGGTTCGGCACAATATACTTGATGCCCTCGGATTCCATCTTCGTTCCTTTTTCACCGATAGCAACATCCTTCAACGGCAGAACGTTATAGCCTTCCAGAACGGTCAGGTTGTCGCGGTAAGGCTTCACTTCACGCTGGAATAAGTTGAAGCCATCAGTAACGAACTCCGTGCGGTTGTCGTTTGTTTTGGCAAAGTGCTTGCCCTCGATACCGCGGAGCAGCAGCGTCGACATTTCCGGATCCATCAGCTTGTCGAGGAAGCCGAGGATACGTTTTACTTCAGCTTCCGTTTTGACGGAGGATTTCGGAATCACGAGGAAGCCGTTGTTTCCGTTTTCGGAGGCGATACGGATGCCTTGCGGGCCTTCCAGGCTGAATACATCGACGACAGCATTCGAATTCGCTTTGGACAGGCGGTCCTGCTGGCTCTTCCCGTTAGTGGCAACGGCATTTCTCATACCCAGACGGCCGGAATCCATCATTTTCTCCACTTCTGTATTATCGAGTACAGCGAAGTCCTGGTTCAGAAGCTTCTCGTCGTACAGCCGTTTGAACAATTTTAACACGTCATGGTACTCTTTGGACATAAATTCCGGCGTGAAATTTCCGTCCTTATCCACAGCCCATTTGTTCGGCGCGCCTTGCGAAACCGCCAGACGGGTCGTTACTGCGGCTACACCTTCATTATATTTTTTGAAAAGCACCATGCCGTACGTATCATTCTTGCCGTTTTTGTCCGGATCGTTCAATGTCAGCGCCTTAATAACCTCATAGTATTCATCCAGCGTTTTTGGAGTTTTCAGGTTCAGCGCGTCGAACCAGTCCTTCCGGTACACGATGGCCGCGCGTCCCATGTTGCGGAACAGCGGAACACCGTAAATTTTTCCTTCGACCTTAATATTATTGAAGAACAATTCGTTTTGGGCGCTCAGGTTTTTGAATTCCTTTAAGTAAGGTCCGATCTCCCAAAAGATTCCCGATTGCGCCGCGTTCAAAATATTAGGCGTATATTCTACATCCATCAGCTTCGGCATTTCGTTGGAGGCAATCATGACGTTGATTTTATCTGCGAACGCCGCGCTCGGAATCCATTGAATGTCAAGCTTCGTATTCGTATATTTCTCCATGGCTTGCTCTATGGCGTTCCCCTTTGCCGGGATATCGCCAACCTGTTTAATCGCCAGACTAAGCTCCAGCGGTGTATTGTCCACCGCCTGCGCAGGTGAAGCCGACGGACTTTGAGAGCCTTGTGAAGATGTATTTCCACTAGAGCAAGCGCTTACAATCGAGGCAGTTGTAAAAATCGTGGCGCAAATGAGTGCAATACGGGACATTCCTTTCATTTGACAGACCTCCTTGATTTTTGTTCTTTGTTTGAGCAGTGTTTGCCGCTTCTTCATTCATTATGCAAAGCTCCCCGATATCAATCAATCGTATGGTTTTAACCACGTTCAGTTTGGCCCGAAAACGATTTTTTATGCCTAAAAACCGTTTATTTCCCCGGTAATGATTACAGGATATCCTATAATGACACCACACCAATTCATACAAAAAGCGGCCTTTCGGACCTGAATCCGAAAAAGCCGCTTTTCAATCTGAGACAAGGATTATAGCTGTTGCTCCAGCCAGTCATAGGCGAGCCGGCCGCTAATTTCATGACCGCCTTCGAACAAATCATGCACCAGCTGTTCCGATGCATTAAAAAATCCATAAATTTCAGCGAGGCGGGAAATGGCCGCTTTGGAGCCGTGAACAGGGAAAATCCGATCCGCTTCCCCGCTTTCGACCAGCAGCGGCCTGGGGGCAATCAGTCCCACCAAATCCGGCAGCTCCCCGACCTGCAGCAGGCCGGGCACATAATTATCCACACAATGCCGGATGCTTAGTATACTGTCCCGGAACGTATTCACATATCCGCTCAGCACAATAGCACGAACCCGCTCATCCAGCGCCGCAAGAAACGCAGCTACCATCGCGCCGCCGGACATCCCCATACCTCCGATACGGGCGCTATCCACATCGGGGCGCTCCTCCAAATAATCCAGGGCGCGCAGCATCTCGTAAATACGGACGCCGGCCAAGGTCGTTCCCGCTGTAAGCAGGGTGGTCGCCAGACGCTGGCAGGAGTTCTGCTTCGGCTCCAAATCCGCGTCCTGCTCCAGCCTGCGCTCCCCAAAGCCGAGCAGCTCCGGCACCAGCACAATAAACCCTTTCCCGGCAAGCTCTACCGCGAAATTATGATACAGGTTCGGTCCTTCATTCTGGCTGCCATCCGGCTGGAGGCCGATCACCTCTCTCGCACCATAGCCGTGTCCGTGTACGGCCAGCACAGCGGGCTTTACAGCAGGTCCTTCCTTCGGAATTAAAGCGTACATAGGCATCGTCAGCCGCTCCCCGGTATCCAGCAGGAGGCGCTGCCGCACATAGGAGCCGCAGTCCACTTCCTCTTCGAGCACAGATCGGCCCACAACCGTGCGAACCGGGATATCCGTTAGACCAAGCTTCTCCGAAAGAGCAACCTTCATTAGCTGCCTGCGCAGCTTCCAGGCCTCCGGGTTCGTCCCGCCGCTGGAGAATGCGTCTTGAGTGACACGAGCATACACATCTTCCAAAAAAGAATCGGGCCTAATCATCGCACGTTGGGTCCGGCAGCCTGCTGAAACTGGTCACGCAAGAAACGAATGGAAGCTGCCGCTTCATGCGGCTTCACCTGCTCAAGCGTCATTGTGACCAGAGGCTTGTACTGATTCAGCCGCTCAATAAACAGCGGGTAATTCAGTTGGCCTTGGCCTGCCGGGACAACCTGGAATTGGCCCTCTGGATTCATGATGAAGTCCTTGGCATGCGTATGTACAATCCGGCTGCCGAGCAGTTCGAATGCACGTTCAACAATTTCATCCTGACGGGACGCTCTTTCCTGTGACAGCAGGTTAACCGGATCAAGCAGAACCCCGAGGTTGCTGGAAGGCACCTCGTCCAGCAATTGCGCCAGCTTCTCCGGTGTATCGACCAGATGGTCCTCCGCCACTTCAAGAGCAACAACCGCGCCCCATTTCTCCGCTTCTTCGGCTATTTCTTCTACCGCTGATCGCATCCGGGCCCAGTGCCTGCTCAAATCTGCGCCCGGCTTCGGCTTCCCTGTTTCACTGGCTACCATTGCATTGCCGAAATATCGGGCATGGCGGATATGCTCCTTGAAACGGTCGATATTGTTCCGGAAAGCGGTATCATCCAATTCAATTAAATCAACGTAGCAGCCAAGTACGGCAATCGAGACACCTTGGCGGTGAAACGCTTCCGTAATTCTCGTTGCCAGTCCCGGACTTAATTTACCGAGTCCGCAATCCACATCCGCGATAGCCTTGGACAGCGCCAATTGAACATAGGAGAACCCTGCTTCTCCAATATTGGCGGCTAGTTCCGCATAGGGTAATTTCCCGTAGTTATGTGCAAGCACTCCAAGTGACATGAACCTGTTCCTTCCTCTCCAGCTCAAGTTAGTATCAGTAGTATTATACCATGATCCTATAATCAAAAATATGCGCAAGCAATCCAGAGTCAAACTCTTCATTGCTTGCGCAGTCATATACACTTGACGATTATTTTTTGTTTTGTTTCAAATAGTCTGCTTTGTACTCAGCCAGCATTTTTTCGCCGCCGGCTTTTTTCCATTTTTCAATTTCGGCCTGGTAAGCGGCCTCATCGATTTTGCCCATAATAAATTTGGTTTGAGCATCCCAAATCATCTGCTCCAGCTCTTTCCCTTTTTCAGAGTAGGTCGCGGAAGTCAAGTTCAGCGCAGGGTTCGTAACGATGTATTTGACACCCTCGGATTCCATTTTGGTTCCTTTTTCACCAATAGCCACATCCTTGAGGCTTGGTACATTGTAGCCTTCGAGAACCGGCAGGTTATCACGGTAAGGCTTCACTTCACGTTGGAACACGTTAAAGCCGTCGCCTACGAATTCCGTGCGGTTATCATTTGTTTTTGCATAGTGCTTGCCTTCGATACCACGCAGCAGCAGGGTGGACATTTGCTCGTCACCAAGCTGATCCAGGAACTTCAAGACACGCTTCAATTCAGCCTCTGTTTTGACCGAGGATTTCGGGATAACGAAGAATCCGTTGTTACCACTTTCAGCAGCGATTTTCAGTCCGTTCGGACCTTCCAGCGGCATAACATCCACTACAGCGTTCGGGTTGTTTTTGGACAAGCGGTCTTGCTGGCTTTTCCCGTTGGTAGCAACAGCGATCCGGACACCCAGACGGTTTGTGTCAAACAGCTTTTCGGCTTCCGTTGCATCGAATACCGCGAAATCCTGGTTCAGCAATTTCTCGTCATACAGGCGTTTGTAGAACTTCAGAACATCGTTGTATTCTTTCGTGTAAAACTCCGGCGTGAAGTTGCCGTCTTTGTCCACCGCGTATTTGTTCGGTGCGCCTTGGCTTACGGCCAGACGAGTTGTCAGCGCTTCCGTACCTTCGTTATACTTTTTGAACAGCACCATGCCGTACGTATCATTTTTTCCATTTTTGTCAGGGTCCTGCAATGTCATCGCTTTCACAACATTGTACCAGTCATCGAGTGTTTTCGGCTGCTGCAGACCCAGCGCGTCCATCCAGTCTTTCCGATAAACCACCGCCGTACGGCCCATATTCCGGTAAATCGGCACCCCATAAACTTTTCCGTCAACCTTGATATTGCTGTAGAACTGCTCGCTCTTGGCGCTCAGGTTTTTGTAATCCTTCAGATAAGGTCCGATTTCCCAGAACAGACCGGATTGTACAGCATTAATAATGTTCGGCACATACTTGACGCGCAGGAGCGTCGGCATTTCATTGGAGGCAATCATCACGTTGATTTTGTCATCGTAAGCGGCACTAGGAATCCATTGAACATCCAGCTTCGTGTTCGTGTACTTCTCGATTGCTTGCTCAATCTCATTGCCCTTGTTCGGAATGTCTCCGACTTGGGAAATCGCGATGCTGAGGTTCAAAGGCGATGTATCCTCAGCCTGAGATTGCGGCTGATTGGCAGGAGCTTTCTCACCGGCGTTTCCGCAAGCGCTTGCAATTGTTGCTGTAGTAAAAAGCGCCGCACAGATCAATGCAAAACGGGATTTCACTTTCATGTTTCTTCCAGACCTCCTAATGGTTGTGCTTCATCTTTTTTTTATTAAAAGAGCGTCCCGGCATGAACCGGGACAGGCTCCCTCAACCTAATTTAACCTTGGCCTTGCCATTACCCTTTAACTGAACCGAGCATAACACCTTTTGCAAAGTGCTTTTGAAGGAACGGATACACGAGCAAAATCGGAAGTGTTGCGAATACGATAACCGCCATTTTGATGGTAAGCGGTTGAATCTCGGTTTCCTCAATGCTGGTATCGCCGACACGGCTGTTCGCATTGATAACAATTTCGCGAAGCAATACTTGAACCGGCCATTTGACGTTGTCATTGATGTACATAACCGCGTTAAAGTACTTGTTCCAGTGGTCTACCGCATAGAACAGACCGAAGGTGGCCATCGCCGGCATCGACAGCGGAAGCACGATACGGAACAAGACGCCGACATCGTTACATCCGTCGATCTTAGCAGAGTCTTCCAGGCCGTCAGGAATTTGCTGGAAGAAGTTTTTCAGTACAATCAGGTTGAACGCGCTGATTGCAGTCGGAATCATCAAGGACCAAAGCGTATTAATGAGACCCATTGCTTTAACGACATAGTACGTCGGAATCAAACCGCCGCTGAACAGCATGGTGAACAGTACAGCCATCAGCATAATCTGGCGTCCCTTCAACTGCGGACGGGACAGCGGGTAAGCGAGCAGGGAAGTAAAAATCAGATTGATCAAGGTACCGATGACTGTAACGTAAATCGATACACCCAAAGCGCGCATCAGCGTATTGGTGGAGAAGATGTACGTGTAAGCGGAGATCGAGAACTCCTTCGGCCACAGGATGAAGCCGCCTTGTGCAACAATGTGCGGTGCTGTAAAGGACACAGCAAGGACATAAATGAACGGAATGATAGTAACAAGCGCGATAATGGTCAACAGCAAATAGTTGACGCCGTCAAAGATGCGGTTGCCCCAGTTTTTATCATGAGTCGGCACGGTATTGGCCCTCCTAGGAATGATGGATTAATATACGCCTTCTTCGCCGAATTTCTTAGCCAGCCAGTTGGCACCAACGACAAGGACCAGACCTACTGCGGATTTGAACAAACCAACCGCGGCGCTATAGCTGTACTGGGCCTGCGTCAACCCTTTTACATATACATACGTATCGAACACTTCCCCGACTTCACGGTTCGTAGAAGTAAGCATCAAGAAGATATGCTCAAAGCCTGCATCCAGGAAGTTACCAAGACGCAAAATCAGCAAGATTACAATCGTACTGCGGATAGCGGGCAACGTAATGTGCCACAGCTGTCTCCAGCGGCCTGCGCCGTCCATACGCGCTGCTTCATAAAGCTGAAGATCGACACCGGCAAGAGCGGCAAGGAAAATAATTGTACCCCAGCCTACCTCTTTCCAAATCGATTGGCTGACAATCATGGTCCGGAACCAGCCCGGCTCCAGGAGGAATGCTATCTTTTCACCTGTAAGCGCGAAAATCAATTCATTAACTGCCCCGCCCTCTGTCGTAAACAGGATGTAGAAAATACCTACAACTACAACCCAGGATACGAAGTGCGGAATGTAAACTAGCGTTTGAACAAACTTTTTAAATCGTTCTCTTCTAACCTCATTCAGCATCAAGGCCAGTACAATCGGCAGCGGGAAGAAGAACACAAGGTTGTAAATCGCAAGCAGGAATGTGTTGCGGAACAACTGCCAAAACTGTTCTTCCCCGAAGAAACGAACAAAGTGCTTTACTCCAACAAATGGACTGCCAAGAAACCCGAGATGCGGTTTGAAATCCTGGAAAGCCATAATAAGTCCGTACATAGGAACATACTTGAAAACTACGAAATATAAGATACCCGGTAAAGCCATTAAATATAACCAGCGATCTCTTAAGAGGTCTTTCATTAAGTTGTTTTTGCGAATGGTTGCGGGCTGTGAGCTAACATTGGCTCGAGTACTCATCGCTGTTCTTCCCTACTTTCTCTCTGGCGTTTGAGCTTATTATCCCCTGCTCGTTCAGAACATGCTATCCTCTGATTTAAACCTGTTTACAGCACCATCCGAAATGGCGAAAAACCTTGTTAAATCAAGGACTGTGAGCCTTGCTATCATCTGAATTTAACCTTCTGAAGCCGGAGTGTAACTTTAGCATATCGGCCTTTATACCCAGATATATCCAGATATAAAGCTGCGCCGCAGCGGAATGTACATTTACTTTTCCCTGTTTATCCAATGAAAATACAGCTTATCCTCTCCTTGAATAAGGACAATAAAAAGAGCCCGCTGTATGGTAGCCATACGGACGGGCGCTGCGGAATTGCTATTCTTTTTTATTATGCTCTCTGTATTGACCCGGCGTCATTCCGACGATTTTGCGGAAGGTGCGGATGAAGGCGGTCGTGTTCGTGTAATTCAAGCGTTCGGCAATTTCCGATATTTTTAGACTTGTCGTCTCCAGCCAGGTCTTCGCAATATTCATCCGGTAATCGGCCAAATACTCGCTGAAGTTGATTCCCATCTCCTTCTTGAATACCCGGCTCAAATAGACAGGGTGAAAATTGAGCTTCGAGGCGCATGATTCCAGAGAGATATCCTGATCATACCGTTCATGGACCAGCTTGACCATTTGATTCGCGATGTTGATATATTGAGATTCCGCCTGTTCATTCAGGAACGCCATAATCGGCTCAAAAAGGTCTGATTTAAACCAGGCGATAATATCGTTCAGTGTGCTCAGCTTTAACAAACGGTCATAGGTGGCCCGTTCGCCGAGCACTTTTTTCACATTGCCGCCCTGCTCCTGCACCACTTGATACAGCTTGGACACAAGCTGCATCATCAGAACCGGATATTCGCCCGTGTTGACGTTCTTTTCCACCAAATCGGCGATATATTTATCAAACCATTCATGCACCTTCGCCGCATCCCCCAGCTTAATGGCGCTAATGAGCTGGTCCTCCGTCCATTTCAACTGTGTATACACCGTGGCTTCAAGCTCTTTGTTGCGCGCCTGCACATCCTCATAATGCAAAATGATGTTATTGCCGAGGTTAAGCCGGCTTTTGAGGGATTCCAGGCCTTCCCGGTAAGCATGGACGGAGCCGGTAACCTTCTTGAACGGACTGCTGATGCCGATACTAACCGAAATTTGCAGAAATTCCTGCACCTTGGACAAAATAAGCTCCGCCGTTTGATGGAATTGCTCCTTCAATTCAGCGCCCTGCTCCAAATCGCTCGTAATCAGGGTCACCTGCGACTGATCAAGCAGCACCGGACTGAACCGCTGGTGCGCCGGAATGAGCTCGCCCACCATATTGTTTATGGCAAACAGCAGCAGCTCCCGGTCATGATCCCGGTAACGCGTCCCCTGCAGGGTGTCGATTTGAAGCGTCAGCAGGCCAAGATTTTGCCATTCCAAAGGAAAGCCGTAATTTGTGCTGCGGTACGTAAAATCGCTTTCCGAGATTTGTCCTGTCAGCAGCTTGAGCACAAAAAACTCTTTCAACTGAACAAACTGCCCCTGAACCTGCTGCTCCAGCTGCTGGCCGGTGCTGAACAGCGTTTTGAACCGCTGCTCGATCGACACGAATTCGTCCTTCGTATTCGTCTCCCCCGCGTTAACATCCTTCGTGAACTCAAACAACCGTTTAATCGGGGAATACATTTTGCGACTCAGGAAAAAAGCAAGCAGACCGATAACCACAAAAATAATGCTGCAGGCGACGATAGTTGCCATCGCGATTTTGCGGGTTCCTTTGGTCAAATCATGAATAGATACCACAGATACGTAAATCCAGCCGTTGTAGGAAGATGCCCGGTATGCGACGCCGACCTCCTCCTGACCGATATCGGTATTAAAGAATCCGTTTTCCTTGCCTGTAGCCTGGACCATCTGCGCAATTTTTTGGTTTAGGCTCTCGTAGTAGCTGGCTTTAGCGTCCGATTCGGTATCGTAAGCCAAAAAATGCTGCCCCTCCCGGTTAATCACATAAATCGAACCGAGATCACGGCTTCCGGTAAGCTGAGTCAAAAGCTGGGATTTCAAAATTTCAATAACCAAAAATCCTCTTGGCTGCGCTGTAATCGGCACAATCGGCAGCTTATACACCATATTGACTGTAGCCTGCGAAGCTGCCGGGGTTGTATTGCCCTCCGGATCAACCTGATTGCTGTTATCCGCCGCGACCGGATTTGTATCCCAGAACAAGCTTGTCGGGTGCTTCGCATACTGCTCGATTAAGCTTTTTTTCTCGAACTCAGCAAACTTCTTGAAGGAAGTAAAGCTGACAACCCATTCCTTCTCCAGTCCGATCAAGTAACCGTCGCTTATTCCTGCAAAGGTTTGCAAATTGTACAAGCCCATAGATAAGTCACGAATTTTGTCGTATTGTATCGATTCCAGGTTTTCATTAATGGCAGATGTCACCTGGGGCGAATTAATATACTGAATGGAGGTCAGCTCCAGCGTCTTCAGCGTTTGCTCCATTCTCATTTGCGTTTGGAGAAGCAGCTGCTGATTGCCTTCCTTCACCTTCTGCTCCACATCCCCGGTTGCAATATAATAAGAAAAAATACCGAGTGTGATGACCGGAATCGCTCCGATTAAGAAACTAAAGGCGAGCAGACGCAGCATATATTTAGGCAAGTTCAAGTCTCCTCCCTTTAGCTCTGATTTGTCAAAAGTTCAACAGACAACCATCACTAGTTTATAACATTATTGAATCAGTTTCTAGTTTTTATAAAATCTTTTCAATCCAACGATTATCGGGATGACTTTTTTGGACACAAGACGTCGGGCCAAATCCATTTCGAGAGCGTTTTCTTTCTTATAGGCTCATAACTAAGCGCACAGGTGAAATTTACCGTTTCTCCCGTTATATCCGCTGATGAAAAAGCCCCTATTAAGGGGGACTCAGTGAGAAAAGCAGTCCCGGATGAAAGTTCCATCCGAGACCGCTTTTTAGGTTACCTTGCCGCTATAGTTTATTCCTGAATCGTCCTATTTCACAACAAACCAATCTGCATCCACATAGCCTTGGGAGCTGCCTGAAGCTGGATTAACCGCGAAAATACCGACCTTGGCGCCAACCCAGCGGCCTTCCTTGGCTTGGAAATCTGCGCCAATCCGTTCAAAATCAGACCCGTTCAAGCTGTAGCTGAAGCGGCAAACGGCTCCTTCTGCAATATGAACCTGCAAATATACAGGACCTTCCGGGATAGCACGGCTTTCGGTCACTTCCTCTACCCGGCTGCCGTCCTTTTCGGTTCCACATACAAAGTTCAAGCTCCACTGCCCCTGCGCATCCCTGCGGATAGCCGTATAAGCATAATTTAAGCCAAAAATAACGAGGCCCGTCTGATCCGCTTCATGCTGCGGCTTGAACTCCAGCTTCGCGGTTGCGCTGAACGCCAGTGCCGGGAATTTCTGCATCAGCAGCTGGCCTGCATCATACAGTGTTGTCCCGCCTTCCGGCAGCCCCGCGGCGAACAACCGGATGTGCCCCGGGTGATCCTGCAGGGAGTACCACGCTTGCTGCGGGTTCGACTGCCACTGCCATTGCAGCCCCAGCTTCGGCTCATCGAAATCATCCGAGGTGGCAGGAATAGCAAACGGCGCGACGTGGTCTGATTTCGGTTTTTTCCATTTCAGCACCGGCTCGCCTGTGCCGTCAACAATCCGGTCGCCCATCGCCGGCCAGTCATCCATCCATTGTACAGGCTGGAGATGCACGATACGTCCATACGCACCCTTGTCTTGAAAATGGACAAACCACGACTCTCCGTTATCCAGCTCCACCCAGCCGCCTTGGTGCGGTCCATTTATCGGTGTATCCCCCTGGTGCAGAACAATTTTGTCTTCATATGGGCCATAAATGGATTTGGATCGCAGAATGGTCTGCCAGCCCGTGGCGACACCGCCCGCCGGAGCAAAAATATAGTAATACCCGTTACGTTTATACATTTTTGGACCTTCCATCGTCGGATGATCCTGCTCGCCATCGAATATCAGAACGCCATCATCAAGCAATTGCTTGCCGTCCGGGGACATTTTGTGCAGAACGAGCCTGTGCTTAATCCCGCAGCGGCTTCTGGCGAAAGCATGGACCAGATAAGCCTGGCCATCTTCATCCCAGAACGGGCAAGGATCAATCCAGCCCTTCGCTTCCTTGATCAGGTGCAGCGGTGTCCATTCCCCATGCGGGTCAACCGCCGTGCTCATAAAAATCCCTTCATCCGGTGTGCTGAAAACAACCCAGAACTTCCCGTCATGAAAACGAATGCTTGGAGCCCATACCCCATCACCGTGTCGCGGTCGGTCATAGCCAGGTAAATCCAGCCTGGCTATGACATGATTGATGAGGGTCCAGTTCACCAGATCCGTAGAGTGCAGAATCGGCAATCCAGGCATGTGCGCAAAGCTGGAGGCTACCATATAGAAATCATCACCGACGCGGCAAACGTCCGGATCGGAATAATCTGCGTGCAATATCGGGTTTTGGTACATTCCGCTGCCAATATCTGCAGCCCAAACGGGGTTGCTGTTCCCTGCCCTGCTCATTTCTCAATCGCATCCTTTTCTGTGAATTGATAACTTGATGTCGTCGTATATTTCACCCGGTATTCCCCAGGCGTCATTCCCTGCAGCTTGCGGAAAGAACGGATAAAGTTTTGGGAATTGTTATACTGAAGTCTGGCCGCGATTTCCTTAATAGAATAATCCGTTTCGACAAGCCACTTGCGAGCCATTTGATGACGATATTTCGTCAAATACTCGCTGAATGTAATGTTCATTTCCTTATTGAAGATGCCGCTCAAATAGTTGGAATTGTAATGCAGCCGGCCTGCCAGCAGTTCAAGCGACAATTCCGTGTCGAATTCATTACGAATAATATCGACAATCTGATCCGAGATGCTTCTCTTTTTTCGGCCCATCTCTTCATTGATTGCACTGGCGGCCGGCTGAATCAGCATACGAAGGAACCAGTCCTCCGCCTCCTCCGCAGATCGCAAATGGAGCACCTGATGCAGCAGGGACATCCGGCTTGCCTGGAGCGGATTTTCATTTACGCCCCACCCTTGAAGCTTATTCATAAATTCCAGAAGCAGCCGGACAATGGAGATTTCAATAACATTCGGGTTCGGAACGCTGTGGTAAATGTCCTTCATGAGCTGCTTGAGAATCGTTTGCGCACGCTCCATATCCGCAATTTTTACCGCTTCAAACAGCTCGTTCTCCAGACCGCTTGAAGCCGGGAAATACAGCTCCTTGCTTCCGTGCAGCATGTCGAAATGTATCACTGAATTCTCACCGTACCATGTCTTGTATTTGAGCGCCTCCATACTCTCCTTGAAGGCTGCGCCTGCTTCGGCCAAATCCCGGTACAGCTTGCTTACGCCAAGGCTCACGTTTAATGATAAATAATGCTGAATCTGATGCTGAATCAGAGAAACGGTGCCAGCCACATACTCCTGCTGCTCCTGCTTGCCGACCGGCACGCCAACGAGGACAGTCACCTGAACCTGATCCAGAACGATAGGCATAAACCGCTCACTCGACGGGACCAGCTCTTCCACCATATTATTGATTGCATAAAGCAAAAGGCCCTGATCACGGGCAGAAAACCGGGTATGCTCGAGCGAATCGAGCTGCAAGGCCAGCACAATATAGGCGCCCGTGTCCACCTCATAGCCGAGAGCGGACAGCTGGCTTTCCAGCCCGGCGCGGCTCACTCCGCCCTGCAGAAGGGTATGGGTAAAATACTGCCTCATTTGCGGCAGCTGGCTCGTAATCTGCTGCTCCAGGCTCAGGTTTGTCTTTTGCAGCTGAAGCACCTGCTCTTCCTTGCGCTTGAGCTGATCCAGCGGCTTATACCCGTTGTAAACCAGCTTTCTGCGAAGAAACAGGAGCAATCCGGAAAGTCCGGCGGCCAGAGCAAGCCCCCAGCCGGTATACATCAAGGAGAGACCCGATGCAGGCGCTTTTTGAAAAAAGAGCCAGCCGCTTACGTCAGAGATGTCATAAGTGAGCTTCAAGCCCTGGTCGCCAACGGTCAGCACCCCGCCGGTTCCGGCGGCTTCGCGTGCTGCCAGAATCGCCTGATCCGCTTCGGCGTCACTTAGCGTAAAGCCGTCTCCTGCAAGAAGGATGCGCTCCTTTGTATCCATAATCACCGTGTCGCTCAGCAGTGTGTTAAGCGAGGCCAATCGTTCCATGCTGCAGGCGGGGATTTCAATCTTGGCCAATCCCTTGACTGCAATGCCGTCGAGCGGCAGCTTCCGAACAAGCTTGAACGCATAGCCGCATATCGCAGGCTGCCCCTGTCCTGTATCGCTGCGGCGAACAATCGTCCATGAAGAAGCGGCCGGATTTTTCAAATCTGCGCTGTACGCAAGCGGGTCGTCATAGCTGCTCCATCTGACCACACTGGTAGGCGTGACCAGCCAATCCTCCGCGAAATTGACGATCTCGATCGTGCTGATCCCCCCGTCAAAATCCTGAAGCGATACAAGCTGCTCCTGCAAAGGGCGGACCAATTCAAACTGCTCTGCCGATAGCGGCTGATCCCAGGTCCGCCGCACTTCATTCGAAGCCAGCACCTGATTTAAGGAATAATCAACGCTGTGCAGCCACTGATCCAGGGTTGCCCTCAACTGTTCGACAGAATGATTTGAAGATGATTGAGACTGGGATGTGTCAAAAATTGGAGCATACGAGTCCGAAACGAACGCACATACGGAAATTAAACCGCATAACAGACATAAAACCAGCATTTTTGCCAAAATGGGTTTCATGAATTAGGACCTCCTTGACAACATGCCCGTTACTAAGGCCATGCACTGCATGGTCCATATATGTCAATCATTCTATCTCTTTTCGCATGTCATTCAATAATCCGGATTTAACTTCATTCGGCCCGTCTGCGGCCCCTCCTTCAAAAACAACATTCCCTAAACCAATAGCCTGTCAGGATGTGACAGGCTAAATAAGTTGAATTTGGATGATGCCTTGTAATCCGCTTGAATTTAGATGATTTTTACATATAGTGGAAAAATAAAAAAGGGAAGGAATTTCCCTTCCCTTCATTTTACCCCCGGTTATTCCCCGGGCAATAAAATTATTAAACCTGGATCACCTTCACAGGAATGTCACGCAGTTGCTCAATTTGATCCTGCGGCGCTTCACTGTCTGTAACAACGGTGCTGATGCGGGATAACCGGGCTACATGCGCAAATGCGGAAACACCGAATTTGCTGTAATCGGCCAGCATATAAGCTTCATCCGCCAGGCCAATCATTTGCTGCTTGACCCTGGCCTGAAGCTCATTTGACTCGCTTATTCCCCTTTGCAAATGAATGCCCTTGCAGGATATAAACGCTTTGTTTACATGATATAGCTCCAAAGCCCGCTCCGCCAAAGGCCCTACATAGGATAAGGAACGCGGCGCCAAAATCCCGCCGGTAGAGATAACCTCCACCTTTTCTTTACTGCTAAGCTCAAGGGCAACCTTAATCGAGTTTGTGAGAACTGTTAGCGGGATATCGGGAATCATTGAAGCCATGTACCAGGCGGTGGTGCTTGCATCCAGTATAATTTTATCCCTTGGAAAAATATGGTTAACAGCTTCACGGGCAATCCGCCGCTTTTGCTCCATATTCGTGACCTCCCGTTCGAAAAACGGGACCTCCGGATTTTGATGCTCCTTGACGCTCACCGCGCCTCCATGACTGCGTCTCAGCCTGCCGGCCTGCTCCAATTTGTCCAGATCACGGCGAATCGTTTCCTCCGTTACCTCACAAATCTCGCTAAGCTCGGATACGCGGATACTGCCCCGCTCATTGACAAGCTGCACGATTTTTTCATATCTTTCCGCTACTAGCATTCTCACGCCCTCTTTTCCGACCGTTTAAATTTATCGTCCGATCAGCGGTACGAATGTTCCGTACGCACGTTCCCATGCAGTAGAATCCTGCGCTTCGTATGTTTCGATCGGGAACGAGCGGCGCACGATATCGCGTGCTTCACGGAGATTGGCAATTTGTCCAAGCGCGATTAGCTGCACAATGACATTGCCGATCGCACTGCCTTCTGTAGGACCGGCCCAAACAGGCTTGGCAATCGCATTCGCTGTAAATTGGCACAGCAGCTTATTGTTTATGCCCCCGCCGACCATATGAAGTCCGGCAAAGCGTTTGCCTGACAACGATTCGACACTTTCCAATACGTACCGATATTTTAACGCAAGACTTTCCATGACGCAACGCACGACAGCTCCGATCGTACCCGGCGCCTCTTGCCCGGTGCGCTGGCAGTATTCATGAATGGCACGCGGCATATGAACCGGATTCAGGAACAGCGGGTCGTCGGGATCGATTAGGCATGCGAACGGTTCGCTCGCCTCGGCAAGCGCAATCAGCTCCGGGAACGAATACGGCTGCCCTTCCTTCTCCCAAGTGCGACGGCATTCCTGCAAAATCCACAGCCCCATGATGTTTTTCAAAAACCGGTATGTTCCGTCCACGCCGCCTTCATTCGTGAAGTTCGCAGACAGCGCCTCCGGGCTCAACAACGGCTTGTTTAATTCCGTTCCCATCAAGGACCAGGTTCCGCAGCTGAGATAAGCGAAATCCGAGTCTACGGCTGGAACTGCCGCAACGGCGGAGCCGGTATCATGCTCTGCGCAGGTCAGGACCGGAATCGGACCAACCCCCAGCTCCTCCTGAACCGATGGCTGCAAATGCCCCGCAGGCTGACCGGGCTGCAGCACATCGCCGAACAAATGTGACGGCAAATCAAGCTTGCCGATGAGCTCCGCATCCCAGCTCTCCTCCAGCGGATTGTACAGCTGGGTGGTGGTGGCATTCGTGAACTCGCTGTGTGCTTCCCCTGTCAGGAAATACCGCAGCAAATCCGGAATCATCAGCAGCCGCTGGCCCTGCGCAAGCTGCGGCGAGCCTGCTTCCTTCAGCGCCACCAGCTGATAAATGGTATTGAAGGGCAGGAATTGGAGTCCCGTCCGGGAGAACAAATAGTCTTTTCCGAGCAAATCGCACACCTGATCCATCACACCGTCGGTATGATGATCCCGGTAATGGTACGGGTTGCCCAGCAATTCGCCGTTGGCTCCAATCAGTCCGAAATCAACCGCCCAAGAATCAATTGCCAGGCTGTCCGGCTGAATGCCCTGATGCTTCGCCTTCAGAAGTCCCTGCTTTATTTCATGATATAGCCGCAAAATGTCCCAGTGCAGCCGGCTGCCCACCTGCACGGGATCATTGGGAAAACGGTGAATTTCCTCGATAGTCAGCTTGCCGTCAGTGAGGCGGCCAATGACCGCCCGGCCGCTTCCCGCGCCGAGGTCATATGCCAGAACGCCTCCACTCACCAGCTCGCACCGCCCTTGCCGCGGCTAAGAATGCTTTGGCCGTAGCCGCTTTGCAGATATGCCTTCATCGGCTCCACAGGAACGCCCAGCTCTTCACGTACAGCATACAGCAGCGGCGTTACATCAAACTCAAACGCCTTCCGGACAGCATCCTCTGCAGCCAGCACATCACTCGCTTCCTGCGCGCGCTTCACTTCTTCGTGATCCACAAGCAGCGCCTTAGCATACTGGGTTTGAACATTGAGGATGGAACGGATCATCGCTGGAATTTTGGCTTCGATATTATGCGACTGGTCAATCATATAAGCAATGTTATTTACTGTTTCACGAATGCCTTGCTGCGAATCTTGTCCGGCTTCGATGATTTGGTAGAAAATAAGGAACAGCTCGTATGGATTGACCGAACCGACAATCAGATCGTCATCTGCATACTTGCGGCTGTTGAAGTGGAAACCGCCCAGCTTTTGCTCGTCAATCAGATAAGCAACGATGTGCTCAACGTTAGTGCCCGGCGCATGGTGGCCTGTATCCACAAGCACCTGAGCCTGCTTCCCGAGCTTGTTCGCCAAGTTAAACGCCATGCCCCAGTCAGCCAGATCGGTATGATAGAACGCAGGCTCGAAAAATTTGTATTCAATCAGCATCCGCATTTCCGGCGTCATCGCTTTGTACATCTCCGCCAGCGATTCATACATCCACTGCTTCCGCTGGCGGATGCTGCCTTGACCCGGATAGTTGGTGCCGTCGGCAAACCAGAGGCTGATATCCTTGGACCCTGTCGCTTTGGCGATATCCACGCACTCAAGCAGATGATCCGTCGCTTTGCGGCGTACAGCGCTGTCCGAATGGGTCACACTGCCGAGCATATACTCGTCTTCCTGGAACAAGTTCGGGTTAATCGCGCCGATCGACAATCCCAAGCCTTCCGCATGCTGCTTCAGCTTGCCGTAGTCTTCCACTTTGTCCCACGGAATGTGGATAGCGACTGAAGGACACGCACCGGTCACCTTATGTACCTGTGCGGCATCTTCAAACTTCTCGAACGGGCTGCGGGGAACACCGGTTTTTTGGAATACCTTGAACCGGGTGCCCGAGTCGCCATAGCCCCAGGATGGTGTCTCGATACGAAGCGCTTTCAGTTTGGCCTTCACGGCATCCAAATCAATGCCTCTTGCTTTTTGCTGTTCCTCAAACAATGCGTAAGCACGGTCTGTCATTTAGGATCATCCTTTCGGGTGGATTCGTGGTTAAGATGGAAGCGGATAAGCCATGGTGGACATCAACGCATTGGCAGCTTGTGTGCTGTCCAGACGGCTGTACTGCACAATGACCGGAACGTTGCTTTCGACTTCGATGGCGTATGGCACGCCGATCGGAATCGCCCGGCCGTCCCGCGCAAGCGAGCTGGTGCGAATATGCTTCGTCCGCTTGCCCGGCAGCGTCACGGAGATTTGTTCAATGGGAGGCTCGTCTTCAAAATAAATCGTAATCGACAGCAGCGCTTCCTCTTCATAGCAATTGAGCACGCAAATGGACTCGTGACTAAGAAGCTCTCCCGTGCTCAGCGGCGGAATATACCCGTCAGGGATAATCCAGTGAGTTTCCCCTTTTTGCTTCGGCATTGGCGTCCATGCTCCTTACGTTGTGGATTCAAATCCCGTTAATAATATACACCCCGGCTGCTTCAGCACGGGATACAAAAGCTGCAATACAAGCATCTTGCCTGAAAGTAATTCCCTGCAGTCTGAGCCTCGGGTTAAGCCACAACTAATGCCTGTCCGATTTCGAAGCTCGATGCCTGAGCCAGCCTGCAGGAGGTTTGCCTTCAAATTGCTGCATAAAGAAGTTAATCTAAACGCCTTGCGGAAGGGATGGGTTCTGTCTATTATACATTCTCATCCCGTCCTTCGGCTGCTTTTATTCAAGGTCCTAGCGGACTGTAATTGTATGAATCTTAGCGTGTAAATGCCGCCGGTACGCCGCCATCGATGGTCAGCATGCAGCCGGTTGTTTTGTCGGACTTGGACGATGCGAAGAAAGCGATGCCTTCTGCGATGTCTTTCGGATAAATATTCACCAGCAGGGTTGTACGCTTGCGGTAGTACTCCTCCAATTGATCCGGCTCAATACCGTAAGCTGCAGCGCGTTCGTTTCTCCAGTTGGAGTTCCAGATTGCCGAGCCCTGCAAAATAGCATCCGGCAAAATGGTGTTCACACGAATACCGAATTCGCCGCCTTCCGCCGCGATGCAGCGGGCCAGATGCGCCTCAAGCGCTTTGGCTGCACTGTAAGCCGAGGCATTTTTACCGGCATATACGGAGTTCTTGGAGCCGATGAATACCATGTTGCCGCCGATGCCTTGAGCTTTCATCAGGGAGAACGCTTCGCGGGCAACCAGGAAGTAGCCTGTGCCGAGCACGTTAATGTTCAGGTTCCATTCCTTCAGCGAGGTTTCATCAAATGGGCTGGAAGTAGCAAGCCCTGCATTGTTGACCAGAATGTCCACGCCGCCGTAAGCCAGGGAAGTTTGCGCATAAGCCGCTCGCACGTCTTCTTCCTTCGTTACATCCATTTTTACTGCAATGGCACGGCCTTCGCCATATTTGCCGTTGATCTCAGCGGCCACCTTCTCTGCGCCTTCCAAGTTCAGGTCGGCAAGCACGACGTGCGCGCCTTCGGAGACGAGACGGCGTGCTGTTTCACTGCCGATACCGCCCGCACCGCCGGTAATGAACGCTACCTTGCGGGAGAATTCCGCCTCAGCCGGAGCCAGTGTCAGCTTGTACAGCTCAAGCGGCCAATATTCGACATTATATGACTCGTTTTCACTGAGCGAAACGAATTTGCCCAGGGATGTCGATCCACGCATAACCGCAATTGCACGATGATACAATGCGCCGCTTACTTGGGACATCGCCCAGCTCTTGCCGGTATTGATCATCCCGACGCCCGGAATCAAAATCACGCGCGGCGCAGCTTCAAACATAACGTCGCCTTCGTTTTTGTTGCGGTTGAAATAAGCTTCATATTCTTTCTTGAAGCCTACAATGCTTTCGCGCACAAGCTGCTTCAAGCCTTCAACATCGCCGGATGCCGGATTCCAGTCTACGAACAGCGGCACCATTTTGGTGTGAACCAGATGATCCGGGCAAGCTGCGCCAACCTGGGACAGCTCAGCGGCGTCCTTGCTGCCAACAAACTGGAGCACATCATCGCCATCGTCAAAGCTGAGCAGCATTTTTTTCGAATCGCTTACTGCGCCGCGGATAATCGGCATAATCCCGGCAGCAACCGCCTGGCGCTCGCCTGCCGGCAAAGCGGCATATTTTTGACCGCCGAACAGCTTGGACTCGTCCACGCGCGCAGCGATATAATCTTCAGCCTCTTGGATAATGGCCAATGTTTTCAGATAGCTCTCTTCGCTGGTCTCGCCCCAGGTTACCAGGCCGTGCTTCTCCATCAGAACGAGTTCGGCTTTCGGGTTGGCAAGCACGCCCTCAGCGATCATTTTGGACAAAGTGAAGCCAGGACGAACATAAGGAACCCACACGAAGCGGTCGCCGTAAATTTCACGCGCCACTTGCTTGCCGTTGTCCGCGCAGCAAAGGCTGATAATGGCATCCGGGTGTGTATGATCCACGTGCTTGAACGGTAAAAAGGCGTGCAGCAGCGTCTCGATCGACGCGCGCGGATGCTTGGAATCGATCATGCAGTTGACCAGATAGCCAACCATTTCTTCATCTGTCATGCTATCGCGCTCAAACAGCGGACGGATATCGTCCATGCGCAGTCCGGTGAAATTGCCCGCTTTCATTGTAGCCAGGTCGGAGCCGCTGCCTTTGACCCACATGACTTCTACGTCACGGCCGCGGAAATCCTTCTCGATCGTTTTCATGGACGTATTGCCGCCGCCCCAGTTGCAAACGGTACGATCTGTTCCAATCAGGTTGGAGCGGTATACGAGCTCCTCTACTCCCGGCTTCACTCCGGCTGCTTGATCTTGCTTCCACAAATTTGCTGGCATGTTTTGTTTTCCTCCCGCGTGTTTGGTGTTCTCGTTTTTATTGCTGACTTCACTGTATCATATCTTTGTTTATTTTTGAATATTTATTTTTTCGCTTGTTTCATTCTGAAATATGTTGAGTTGCTCTCGAAAAGCAGTGATATAATGACAAAGTACAGCTGCTTTTTACAATAAAAGAGGGGAGTCAATGCCGATGCGCACTTCCAAAAGCTTTGTTTTTGTGGATATGGCGGGACAATCCCTGTCCGATCCGAATTGCATCCCCGTTCATGCCTGCGACTTGTACCGCCCTGGAGAAGCTGTCTTCGGGTTCGCCCTGCGGGAGCAGCCATGCAAAGAAGAGGATGAACGGGATTCCTGGCCCGGAGAATACCACTTCCCCGCTGTGCCGACCTTTTTCGTAGAGGTGCCAAGTGGAAATTACAAGGTTCAGATCGTCCTGGGTCATCCCTCTCGTCCGGGCAGCACCACAGTTAAAGCCGGGCAAGGCCACCTGCTGGCCAATGAAATTCCGAGTGAAGCCGGACAGTCGATTTCGGTTTCTTCGGCTGTTCATGTCGAGGACGGCCGCTTCAAGCTGGCCTTCATGGGGGCTGCACCCGCCGTCCAATCGGTCAGTATGGAGCGCGCGGCCGATGCTCCGACCATTTTCCTCGCGGGGGATTCTACCGTAACGGATCAGGCTTCCGGGCAGTATCCCTATGCAGGCTGGGGACAAATGCTGTCTTTGTTTTTGAATGCTTCCGTTTCCGTCTCAAACCGGGCCCGCTCCGGCCGCAGCTCCAAAAGCTTCATTACCGAAGGACGGCTGGACTGGATATGGAATCATATCAAACCGGGCGATTTCCTGTTCGTTCAATTTGCCCATAATGATGAGAAGGATAATGCCGGCGGCACCAAGCCCTTTACAACCTATCAGCAGTATTTGAAGCAGTACCTGGACGGGGCAAAAGCGCGCGGCGCGGCTCCAGTGCTCATCTCCCCCATGCACCGCAGATTCTGGGAATCGGATGGAAGGATTCAGAACACACATGGAGAATACATTGAAGCTATGCGGCTGCTAGCGGAGGCGGAGCAGGTAGCATTTATCGATTTGGCGGCTGAAAGCAAGCGGTTGTTCGAGCAGCTTGGCGAAGAGGAAACGAAGCGGATTTTCATGTGGACCGCTCCGGGCGAGTATCCGAATTTCCCGGAAGGGACAGCGGATAACACCCACTTCAAGGCGACAGGAGCCATAGAAATCGCCGGGCTGGTTGCCGGGGCGTTCGAGGGTGTTCCCCTATTAGCTGCTTTATTGAAACGCCCGTAGCCCCCGGCAGGAACGCGAATCACAGCAATCCGCTTCTAATTGAAGATGAAAAAGATACGAGGGACGGATATGGCACATATGCCGATTGACAAGGGGGACATGATGCCCGTTTTTAATTTTCCGGCTGCCGGGCTGTGGCTGCGCCGCCTGAGAGAATGGCGCTTCCGGCGGGGAGCTGTCATACATGGCCGTTACCGCATCTTGAAACGGCTGGGCGAGGGCAGCTACGGTGTTACGTATTTATGCGAAGACCGGCGGCACGGCAGCTACTGTGTGCTGAAGCGGATTTGTCCGGCCCGGGGAGGAAGGTCCAGAGCCCGCCGGGTCTTTGAACAGGAAACCCGGATTATGGCCAAGCTGCCGGCGCGGCAGTTTCCCAAGCTGCTCTCGCGCTTTACCTGCGGACAAGAGTCTTGTTTTACGATGGACTATGTACAGGGACAGAGCCTGGAGCAGCTGCTTTTTCAGGAGGAGGCTGCTTTTTCGGAAAAGCATTCCTTGTCTCTCATCCTGCAGCTGCTTGCTGTGGTGGAGGAGCTGCACCGGCTTCGGATTATTCACCGGGACATCAGCATCTCCAATCTCATTCTGAGCGGCGAATCGCTAGCCCTAATTGATTTCGGCCTGGCCCGGGAGCTCTCCGAGTCCCACTCTGAACCGCTTCCGGGGGATGACGTCTGGCCGGATGATCCACTAGACAAGCAGCTGCGGAGACGAATTGATGTGACCAGCGATTTTTATGCGGTAGGCCATTTGTTATTGTTCCTGCTCTACAGCATGTATCCGGATACGGACGAGGAGGCCCAGCGCAGCTGGGAGAACGAGCTGACACTGCATCCAGGCACAAAAAAGCTGCTCCGCCGGTTATTGCTAGCGGAGCAGCCCTATGCAAGCGCCGGGCAAATAATTGATGATATCCGGCACATTCTACGCAGCATCGGCTAGCTGCTGGAGAAAGAGCTTTTCTTATGCTTGCGTTTGTAATACCCATGCCCGTATTGATTATGATTCGAGGAGCCTGACCCGGATTGCCTGCGGCCGTAATCATCACTGCTGGAGCGGTAACGATGCCGGCCGCTGTGTCCATAATGCGAGGATTTGCCGAGAAGCTTTTGCAGCAATTTTTTTAACATGTCCTTCAACCTCCTGTCTTTGCCTTTTGCAGATTAGTACGGAATTGCCCCGCATTCGTTTCGAAATTCCTTCTGTCGTCACATATACCGGTTAAAATCAAGATCGACGGCTGCTGCCGAGAAGCTAAAAAAATCATGCTGCCGCAGCAACGAGCGCCCGGATTCAAATGCCTTGGAGACAATAAAGCCGGTTACAACCGCCAAACGGATACTGTCCGCATAAACAAAGCATACACAGGCCGTGCGATTCCATAAATAAAACCGTGAACCGGGACCTCGCCCTGTTCACGGTTATTCGTTATTGCTGCTCCAGCATACGCTCGACGGCTTGACGTCCGGTCATGCCGGCATAAATACCCAGCTGCTCCGCCCCGTGGGTAACAGACTCCAGCGGAGCGTCCAGCAGCGCCTCCAAGGTTCGGACCCCAACCGCGCGCCCGGCAATAATGCCGCGATCCCGCAGCTTATCGTTTAACAAGGCCACATCGAGCGCACCGCACATAATATAGCCGATTTCAGTCGTAACGGCGAGAAGTGTTGTTTTGGGGAGCAGCACTTCAATGCCGATTGCAGTGTGTCCACCGATGGCCACCGGCTTTGCCGACATCATGGAAACCAACTCCTTCTGCTGTTTGCCAACGGATTGACATTACTATACTATATGGGGTTCCGTACCAGCCGGGTACAACGTCATAGTAACTTGGGCCCGTGCCGAGGCTGCCGCGTCTGGCAGGTGCATAGCCTTGCGTGGCAGCAGCAAGCCGCTATGGCAGACAACCGCATACTGTTATTTTTATGTTATTATGGGTGCGGAATGTGAGATTTGAGATCACAAAGCAATGCCGGCTAAAATAAAATGCAGGAAGGCAGCATGAACATGAACAGTACAAGATCAAGGAAACAGAAAGCACCTGAACATAAAAAAGCCCTCCGTAAAGGAGGGGGTCAGGAGCGCATGCGTATTCTTTGTGCTAGATTAAACGAAAATGCCACAGCTGCAAAGAATGATAACCAGCAGGATAAACAGAACCAGAATCGCACCAGTGCTAGTAAAAGCTCCACCAACTACACCCGACATCTCTCCAACCCCTTTGTTGTGATGTGTACTACACGGTTATGATATTAAACGGAGCCCCGGTTTGTGTGGACGGTTTGGGGAGAAAATGAAAATGGGCTGGAGCTTGCGCCCTGATATGCTATTTATCCTGCGAATTTTTATTGTATATAATGGACATTTTTTTTAAATCCTGAATCTGTTATAGTATAAGATAACTGCGACCTTAGATATACCAGCGATTGACAAAGCAGGGCGGGGGTAACAAGATGGTACAACAATCGACAAAGGCCGCGCAGCACTTGTTTCATGTGGAACTACTAATTGAAGCTGAAACAAACGGTCTGGCTGTGGAGCAGCTGCTGCACGTATTAAACCGCTCCGGATTCAAAGACTTCCGTGTTGTCAGCGGAATCACGCTTGGACGAACGATTGAGGAGGCGCTTCAGGTCCATCCGAACAGTGCGCCCGATACCTCCAAGCTCATCAAAATCAAAGAAGCTTTAAAGCAGTCCGGTACACAACCCGCCAAAGAAACAACTAGCACGACAAAGGCAAGCAATCCCAAGGCCTCTGGTCCTGCCTCGTCAACATCATCAGAAAGCGCCTCGGCCGCTCCGCAAATGAAGGAGTGCGCAGAAGAGGAGCTCCCCAAATTCATTAGCCGAGTGATAAAGGAAGGTACGCTGGTCCGTCTGACCGTCATTAAGCAAAACGGCGTTCAGCTCAGTCTCCCCTGTCGTATCTTGAACTTTGATACGGAAATGCAGAACGTCTCGGTCTATCATGTAGACGAGAAGAACGTGTATATTTTCTCACTCAATGAAATTTTATCCTTCGACTAAACAGCAAACCAGCCGCCGTTCTATCCGGTCAGGCTGGTTTCATTCTTTCCGGCGATAACGGTCCGGTTCTTGCCCCCCTGCTTTGCTGCATACAGCGCCTGATCGGCCTCTTCCAGAAGCGCCTTCATTTCCTTAGCCGATGCGGGATAGGCCGCGATACCAAGAGATAACGTAATTTGTTTGCCGATCGGACTCGGCACCGCTCTCATTTTTTCTCTTAACCGCTCGGCCACCACATAGGCCACCTGCGCGTCCGCATACGGGAGCAGCAAAACGAACTCCTCCCCGCCAAACCGGCAGCATAGATCTCCCCGCCGGGATACTTGGCGCAGCAAGCCGGACAAGTGCTTCAGCACTTCATCGCCGTTCTGGTGTCCGTAGCTGTCATTAATTTGCTTAAAATCATCGATGTCGATCAAAATAATCGCAAACGGCTCCTCGTCCTCAAACCACTGCTCTATCTTCGTATTCATAGCGCGCCGGTTGAACAGCCCGGTCAACGGGTCGGTTTGTGCTTCGCTGGTAAGGTTATCCACCCGCTTGCGCATAAAATGCACCGCATGAAGCATCGCCCGCCGCAGCTCGACGATTTCCACATAATGGCCTGGCAGCACCGGCGCAGGTTCATCCCAATAGCCGCTTGAAATACGCGAGGCGTACCGGGAAAGCGTACGAATGGGTGTGGCGAGCCAGCCGGCAAACCACCAGGATACAAACAGCAGCAGCAGCAAAAACGGCGTTGCAATGACCATCAAATTTTGAATCAGCTTTAACGAAGGCTGCATGAGCAGATTTGCCCGTTTTTGCGCAACAATGCCCCAATTGGTCTCCGGTACACTGGCATACCCGGCCAAGTACAAGGTTCCCTCTTCATCAACCACCTCTTGCCCGCTGCCGCCCTGCATAAGCTGACGAACAACGGCATTGCCGGCCATATTTCGACCGATTCGCTCTGTTCTCGTGTGGTATACGATCGTCCCTGTATTGTCCACCACATACACCTCTGAGCTGTAATCATTAAAATGCTGGCTCAGCAGCTCCTGCAGCATATTGTTCTCATTCAGGTAAATGGTCCCGCCCAAAAAACCGGTATAATTGCCCAAACGATCATAAACCGGAGAGGTGACGAGCACAATCAAACGGCTCTCATCATCGGCATACGGCCTGGAAATCGTCGCCGTCTTATAAATGAACGCATCCCGCACAGCATCCGAATCCAGCTTCACATCCATATTCTGCGCGGACGATGCACCCGGAGCACCGGGAACGACAAGCAGAAGCTCCTCTGCGCTGTTGACGTAGACGACAGAAGCAAATACATCCATTCCCTTGCGTGCCGCCTCCATGTGGCGAAGCATCGCCTCTTCATCGGGAATAGCCTGCGAGAACGCGAGCGCGGACGCTGACAGCATCGTTTTCGCAGACATCAGAACCTCTTCGGTCATATCTCCAAGCTTGGACGCATACATATAATTCATTTCCAATGTACTGGCTGTCATGGCCGATTTACTGATGTAATAGCCCGCAACAAGACAAATCAGCAGCGTAAGCAGCAAAGAACCAACAACCAGAACATTAATCAAAAACCGCAAATTCAGCTTGTGTCCCTGATTCATCCCGGCCATCGGCCCCCCTTCCTCTTCAATTGAATCCGTGTGGCTTCGGCTTCCATCGTATCATCCAAGTAATACTTATTCGACGATAGGGACTTTTCTCCTGCCGTTGTCCAACCATCGTCATACAAAATCATTTGCAAAATAGGCAAAAAAAGACCCGCAGTCCGCTGTACCGCAGGTCCACTCGACTTTGATTTTACTTGGAGCGGCCAGCTCCGGCCGCAGCCATCGCCAGCAGCACCCAAGCCGCCAAAAAGGAAACGCCCCCTAGCGGCGTAATGGCCCCTAGTCCTTTGACCCCGCTAATCGCCAGCGCATACAGGCTGCCGGAGAACAAAATGATGCCGATCAGCATCAGCCGGGCCGACCATAAGATTCTCCAGCCGCTGCCCAGCTTATCCGCCGCAAGAGCAATAGCAATTAAACCTAGCGCATGAAACATATGGTACTGAACGCCTGTTTCATAGATTGCGATCAAATCGGCTCCGACATGGCTTTTCAGCGCATGGGCCCCGAATGCCCCGATAGCGATGCACAGGAACGCGTTAATACAGCCAATGATAAACCAGGTTTTATTCATCTTGACCTCCATAGAATGCTTCGATTTAGTTGCTTCTACCATATCGAACCGGGAAGCAGGAAGCAAGAGATGTCAACAATTTGCCACAGAGTCGCGAGGCTCCGGGCCATGTTTGTTTTTCATTTTTTAGCCAGCTGCTTGTGCACCGCATTTTATAAAAAATGGAGGATGTGCCATGAGTGAAAATCCCGAAAAGCCAAAAACCCCCAAGTCCAGCGATTCATTGACGTCTAAGCCCGGCCAGCCGGTGACGCCCGCAGCGGACGGGACTGACAATATTCAAGCGGGTGACGTTCCGGAGCAAACCGCTCCCCCCGAAGAACAGGAGCAGGAGGATCCTCCTCGCCCCCCGGGCTTGAAGCATTCCGGGCCCGGGATTGCCTCGTTCATTATCTCCGTCACGATGCTGCTCAGCGGCATTGCGCTGCTGGTGATTTCCACGACCTTGCTGAGCGATGGTTCGGGCGGCATTACCTCGGATACGTTCATTGATCCACGTGACGCCGGGATGCAGCAGACGCTTCTGCGAATCGGAACGGGGTTTCTGACAGTCCTGATGATGCTTCTGGCAGCCGCAGTGCTCGGTATACTGGGCCTTGCGCAGAAGCAGCGCAAAAAATGGTTCGCGATTCTGGGAACAGTAATCAGCCTGATTCCGCTAGTCGCATTTATCGTCCTGTATCTCATCGGTCTTGTGCTGGGCAGCTTGGCCGTTTAGCTTGATTTGAGTAGTCCGCGCCTACGGGCCCTCCAAAAATGGACCTGAATGGCCGCTTTCCAGCGGGATTCAAGGTCCGTTTCCTTGTTTAACCGTTTTTCCTGCCGGAATTTCTGAGGCCCGCTTGGGGCTTCAAGCCACGTCAGGGCAATGGGGCGATCGTTCACCGGTCCGATCCGCACGTCTTATTGGCTTAGTCGAATGACGTTCCAAGACAGCTTCGGCAGCAGGGCCTGCACATACCCGTCCTTCACGCCGGCATTGCCGCGGTTATGCGGAACTACACGGTCCGGTGCGGCAGCAGTATTCGCGGCCTTCACATCCGGGTTCTCCAGCACAAGATGCTCTACAACACGGTAACCCGCGAAGCCCCGGATATCCGCTTCGAGCAGTAACCCTTCCTCCGTATCCTTATTGACGGCGAATATCGTCAACGTCTCCTCTTCTTCGCTATAAACGGCTGTCGCCTCCAAATAAGGCACGTCGGTATATTCCTTGCTGTCATACTTCGGAGAATAAATAATCGGATTCAGGGCGATGCCTCTGCCGTAGACGGAAGCATGCATGTAGGGATAAAAAATCGTTTGCCGCCATGCCGCTCCCCCGTTCTCGGTCATAATAGGCGCGATGACATTCACCAATTGGGCCATGCAGGCGATTTTGACCCGATCCGC
Organism: Paenibacillus sp. y28; assembly: GCF_037137075.1. Lineage (NCBI taxonomy): Bacteria > Bacillati > Bacillota > Bacilli > Caryophanales > Paenibacillaceae > Paenibacillus > Paenibacillus sp. y28. The sequence goes on along the minus strand of NZ_JBBBNV010000010.1, from coordinate 32,455 downwards.
ATGGCGAAGCAGGGTAATGAGCATACTTCCCACCAGCAGCGCGTCCTCAAAGGTATAGACGTCCTCCAATTGCGGCGGGGCGACAGTCCAAGGCTCCAGCTTTTTATCCGCTTCATGGGAATGATACCAGACGTTCCATTCGTCAAAGGACAAGTACATCGTTTTTTTGCTTCGTTTTTTCGCCTTGACATAGTCACAAATGGCAATCACTTCACCGATAAAAGCATCCATATCCAGGCTTTTGGCCAGATAGCTTCGGATATCGTCCGTTCGGTTTCCATAATAGGTGTGCAGGGACAAAAGCTCCACATGATGGTACGTATGATCCAGAACCGTCGCTTCCCAATCGGCGTAAGTAGCCATCCCCCGGCCGGAGCTGCCGCAGGCAACCAGTTCAATGGCCGGGTCTACCCACTTCATCACCTTGGCCGCCTCCTGAGCAAGCCGGCCGTATTCATCCGCCGTTTTATGGCCGATTTGCCACGGGCCGTCCATTTCGTTGCCAAGGCACCATGTCTTGATCGCATGAGGCTCCCGTACGCCGTGGGAGATGCGCAGATCGCTCCAGTAAGAGCCCGACGGATGATTGCAGTATTCGACAAGGTTGCGGGCATCGTCAATGCCGCGGGTTCCGAGGTTAACCGCCATATTCACTTCGGCCTGGACCGATTTGGCCCAGGCCATAAATTCATTCGTGCCGATAACATTCGGCTCGACCGTTCTCCACGCCAGATCCAGCCGCTTGGGGCGCTGCCCGACAGGGCCGATACCGTCCTCCCAGTTGTAGCCGGATACGAAATTCCCCCCCGGATAACGGATTATCGGCACGCCGATTTCGTTAATCAAATCGATGACATCCCGGCGGAACCCGTTCTCATCCGCTGCCGGATGGCCCGGTTCATAAATGCCGCCATACACGGCACGCCCCAGATGCTCGATAAAGGAGCCGTAAATTCTTTTATCAATTTCGCCAATACGAAAATCCTTTTCCAAAATCATTTTTGCCTGTTTGGTGGACATGACAAGACACCTCATTTCTTTTATTTAAATAATTTTAAAATAAAATAAAACAATTACCGTTATTTTCATCATAAAACTGAATTTAAATGGCGTCAACACGATTTATCCACGGGGTATTTCTGTATTATTTTAAATATATATATAATAAAATTTCTATCTGGTGATGCATTTCTTCTGTATCGCTTGCTTTGGAGGCTTTGCTTCAGCCCTCCATCCGCTCGTTTTCGCCCCTTTCCTCCATGATGGTACAGCGAAAAAAGTGATGAAATGATTATCGCCGTGCACATGTAACCTCTTATATAATTTGCGTGAACCTACAAGAACCTCTTTTGAGAACAGGGGAAAAGCACGCTGCTTTCTCCCGCCTTGCAAACCAAGACCAAGACGTTAAACTAAGGAGTGCTGCAAGTCATGACAACCCGAACCTACACGAACCCGATTCTGCCCGGCTTTCATCCCGATCCGTCCATCGTGCGCGTCGGCGACGACTACTATATGGTGAATTCCACCTTTCAATTTTTCCCGGCTATTCTGATCTCGCATTCCCGCGATCTGGTTCACTGGGAAACGATAGGGCATGCGGTGACGCGCAGCGAGGATCTGGATTTGTCCACCCTTCCCGATTCCTTCGGCATTTGGGCGCCGGATATTTCATACCACGACGGCACGTTCTACATTATGGCGACGCTGCGTCTGCACGGGATGGACCGCGTCAATTTTATGGTCAAAAGCGATCGCCCGGAAGGGCCTTACTCCAAGCCTTACATCCTGAACGATTTCGGGCTGGACCCGTCCCATTTCATCGATGATGACGGCACGCATTATATGGTGTACGGAAAAGACGGCTTCTACGTCCAGAAGCTGACAGACGACTGCACAGAAGCCGTAGGGGACCGCATTCACATTTGGGAAGGCACCGGCCGCCATTCGCCGGAAGGTCCGCACATTTTGCGCAAAGACGGGTACTACTACTTAATTATTGCGGAAGGCGGCACAGAGTATGGACACTGCATGACTGTCGGACGCTCCCGCGCTCTGCTTGGGCCTTACGAGCCTTGTCCGGCCAATCCGGTTCATACCCAGACGAACCCCGATGCACGAATTCAGCGCGCAGGGCACGGCAAGCTGGTCGAGACCCAGAACGGCGAATGGTGGGTTGTTCATCTGGCAGGACGGCCGGTGGACGGCAGCTTCTGCGTGCTTGGCCGTGAAACATGCCTTGAGCCGGTTCAATGGACCGAGGATGGCTGGTTTACGGTCAACGGGGGGCATGGGCCGAGCGATGTGCAGACGGCGCCGGATTTGCCTGAGACGGTCTATGAACAGCCCCGGCTGGATACGTTCGACAGTGAGCAGCTGCCGCTGCACTGGCAGTTTGCCCGCAACCCGGATGCAAGCGGCTGGTCCCTGAAGGAACGCCCGGGACATATGCGGATATGGACTGGGGACGGCGATATTAACGCCATTGAGACTAAAAACGTCCTCGTGCGCCGTGAACAGCACCATCGCTATACCGCCAGCCTCAAGCTGGAGTTTGCACCGCAGCAGGACGGCGAACAGGCCGGACTAGTGTGCTATTATGACACCCGCTGCTTTATTAAGCTTTGCCTGACATTCGATCAAGGGCTGAAAATCAAGCTAATCGAAAATCGTGCCCGTGTCACAAGCGAGCTGGCGGAAATTTCGCTGCTTGATCCGGTTCAAACCGTGTATTTGAAGGTGCAAACGGATCGCTCACGGCGGATGTTCTTCTACAGTCTGGATCGAGAAAACTGGATTCAAGCAGGCGTGGTGGAGGATGCCCGGTTCCTAAGCGATGAAGGCACACAGGAGAAAAAAGCATTCACTGGCACCATGGTCGGCCTATACGCTGTAAATGCCGGTTCCGGCCGAAGGATTCCTGCGGATTTCGATTGGTTTCAATACGAGCCTGCGGAATAAGCGGAATCAAGGCTTGTCTTGTAAATAAAACCAACGGCTGCTTCCCCCACAAATAGAAAAAAAGCCTCCGATATCCGCTTTTCAAGCGAGCTGGATTCCGCCGGTTAGACTCGTTCAAACCGGCGGAATCCAGTTCCAAGTGGATATGGAGGCTTTTTATAATGCGGGCTTATTTCTTCGCTGCAGCAGGGCGGCGGACGGTAATCGTGTAGACTTGCTCTTTGAGCCCCTCTGTTGTAACCGTCAGCTTTACCGCCTGATCCCCCTGCACAAGCTTCATCGGCATCACCAGCGGCTGTCCGCCTGAGCCTGTTACCTTGACCTGGCGGTCGGGTCCCGGGTTACCGGTGCCCAGCTCAATGTGTCCGTTCCTGCCGGCACGATAAGCATATAATCCAGGGTTGCCGGGGCAAAGGTTGTCGTGAGGCTGCCCGCGCTGTTTCCAAGCCCCGTGAGTGCTGCGGAAGCCCGGTGTACTTTGACGGTATATTCCTTGGCCTCAAGCCCGGGCGAGCTGATTGTAAATTTCAAAATCCGCTGGCCAAAGGCTACCTCAACCGGACCCGTTAACGGCTGGCCCTGCTCATCTGTTACCTCTAATTGAGCTGTCGGGTCCTTCAGCACCGGCGCCCAGCTCAAGCTCCCGGTACCCTCCGGCACATTCAGAGTATAGCTGACTGTATCCGGCTTAAACAAATCATCCAGCTTGCCTCCGCTAAATCCGAAGCCCGTTACTGATACCGAAGGGCGGCGGACCGTCACGGTATACGTTTTGGCAGCCAGGCCGTCGGAAACGACCTTCCATTTCAAGGTCTGATTGCCGTACTGAACCGGCAGCGGCGAAGAGACCGGCTGGTTGCGCTCATCCAGAACAGCAACCGAAGCGGCAGGATCAAGCAGCACGGGAGCCCAGCTAAGCTTGTCAGCCGTTTCCGGCAAGGCAAGCAAGTAGGACAAGCCGCCGCTGCCCTCTATCGGCTCAAGCGTACCGTCACTGAAGCCGAAATCCTTCACTTCTACGGAAGGACGATGCACCTTTACCGAGTATACGATATCGTTTAGTCCTGCGGAGCTGACCCTGAACAAGAGCGTTTGATTGCCGAACTCCACAGGCACCGGGGATGATACCTTCTCATTCTGATGATGGATGACCGCGACGGTAGCGGCCGAATCACGCTGTACCACGCTCCAGCCAAGCGTTTCCGTCTGTTCCGCCGTTGTCAGAGTATAAGAAGTCGTCCCGGGAGAAAATACCGTGCTCCATTCCCCTGTGTCAAAAGAAATATTCGTTAGAGCCGCTGAAGGGCGATGCACGATGAACGTATAAACCCTGGACTCCCGCCCCTCGGTGCTTACCGTAAAATTCACCTGCTGCTCGCCATAAGCAAGCTGTACAGGGCTTGATATCGGCTCCCCGTTCTGGTCCGTCACAGCAACGGCAGCCGTCGGATCACGCTGTTCCAGCTCCCAGCTCAATGCTTCGACGCTCTCCGGCAAGGTCAGCCGGTATTTGTAAACCTCAGGATCGAACCGGCTGTCCAGCGACCCTGAGCTAAAGGTTACCTTAGCTAAGGCTGCCGAGGGACGGCGCACCGTGACTGTGTAGGCTTGGGACGGCAATCCGGCCGTTGCGACCTGAAGCCTCAGCTGTTGTTCGCCATAGCCTGGCTTCATATTCGAAGCAATCAATGTCTTGCCTTCATGGTCCGTTATACGCAGCGCCGCTGTCGGGTCCAGCTTCACAGGCGCCCAGTCAAGGGTTCCCGCATCCTCCGGCAGCGTCAGCAAATACGACAAGGTTTCAGGGCTGTATTCGGGCTGCAGCGTCCCGCCGCTGAAGCCAAGGTCCACCAGCGATGTCGAAGGACGGCGCACCGTGACCGTATAGGCTTGGGCCAAATGGCCGTTGCTGCGAATCGTAAAATTCAGCCGCTGCTCCCCATAAGGCACCTCCAAAGGCATCGCTGCAGGCTGGCCCCCCTGATCAGTCACGGTGACTGAAGCAGCCGGGTCCCGTGTACGGAGCGACCAGTTCAGCTGCTCTGTGCTTTCAGGCACTGTCAGCGTATAGTCAATCGTATTCGGATTGAACGGGGTTTGAAGGCTTCCCGAATCAAACTGCAGCTCCTCCATCAGTACAGAGGGGCGATGAATGACAGCCGTGTAGACCCGGTCCTTCATCCCGTCAGTCCTTACATGAAGCTTCACCTCTTGTTTGCCGTAAACAAGGGGCAAAGGCTGGCTTACCAGGCTGCCTTCCGCATCCGTTGCTGTAACGGATGCGGAAGGATCGCGCAGCACCCCCACCCAGCTCAGCGTATCCGTATTTTCAGACACCGTCAGCACGTAAGACAGGTTATCCGGTGTAAACCGGTTATCCAGCACCCCTGTGCTGAAGCTTAGGCTTGATAGCGCTGTGGAAGGACGGTGAACGGTGACCGTGTAGGTGGTCAGCTGTCCCCCGGCGGCTGCGGCTTTAAACTTCAAGGTGCTTTTGCCGTATCCAAGAGGCGACAGCGAGTGGATGACACGATCTTCCCCATCGGTAACCCTGATGGTAGCGGCAGTATTCTTTTTTTGCGGGCTCCATGTCAGCTCCTTCGCCGTTTCCGGCAAGGTCAGCGTGTAGGCTGCAATAGCCGGATCAAATGCCGGCTCCAGTGTTCCGGCGCTAAAGCCAAAGCCTTGAAGCACGGAGGCATCCGCTCCGGCCTGGATGCCGGTGTTCCCCGCCTCCGCCCGGGCTGGCGCCGCGCTGCTGTAGCCGACTGCCGCTGCCACTAGCAGCAAGGCCATACCGGCCTGAAGCAGCAAACGATGGGATGAGTTCAGGATACGTAACATATTCTCCCTCCTATTCTATCCCATATTTTACTATAACCCTTCCGAAATCCCAACCCCTTCCGACCAAAGGAATTGGAAGTGTGCCGGTGAGAAACCGTTTTTGGGTTATGTCATACTGAGCGCTGCGCTGCAATCCGCGCGCAGGACGAAAGCCTTGAAGCAGCAACCAGGCTGTCCCCGGCATAGACATAGACTATGAACGGGGGCAGCCTGTTTGCCTGGGACCGGCTATCTAGGAAATGCGTCTTACGTCGAGCAGCTCATCCTGCGGCAAAGCCAGCGCTTGCTCCGAAAGGGACAGCTTCAGCTGGCGGAACTGCTCCTGTTCGGCATCCGTCATCGTGCCTTCCCGGCCTTTTTTCAAATAGTCATAAAAGACGGCGGGCAGGAAGCTCTCTTTCAATACGACCTCTACTGCGTCCCCCGCCAGCGTGGAAATAACAAATGCATACGCCTGCGGACGGTGCGGGTCATACTGGCCCTGCGGATATTGAACATCCACGGTATATTGGCCCCGTGTCAGCGCCCGGGTAACGAATTCGAACGAATCCCGGAAGCCGGGTCCCGCATGACCCGAAATAATCTTGATTTCTTTCCGCTGCGGCACTCTGTCGCCGAACAGCTCCTTAAATGCCGCTTGCTGAGCCCGGAATGCCACAGCAACCGCCATGAGCGCCAAACGGCCGTGATATTTTTCAATATCCGAAAAACCGATTTGCAGCTCGTCCTGGTCATCCATAATGTGAATAACAGTCATCATTGCAGCCCTCCGCCAAATAAGTAATATGGAGTAATGTAATTAATGGATTGAATCATTTATTGCTTTCGTTTCCGTAGAAACAGCCAGCCGGCTAAAAGCAAAACTATTCCCCCTATGACGATAGGAACAATAGGTTCTCCAGCAGAAGACAACGTCTCCAGTGTTTCCTGACCGGACGTTAAACCCGCCTCACTGGCATGGCTGGGTTCATTTGTATGACCCGCATGCCCGGTATGGACGGAAGCTGAGCCCGTAGATGCTGCCGCTTCGGACGCTTTCGCCAAGTCCCGCTGATCAGCGGCGAGTCCATTGGGCGTCCCCGCCGAATCGGCCTGCAGCCCCGCAGCGGAGGAAGACGGCGCAAACACCAGCACCTGAAGCTGCCGTTTGCCGTCCTGCTCCGGTCCGAGCCAGGCCGCCTGAACGGTCTTGCCTTCCCACAGCGCGGCATCCGACGGAGCATGCAGCACCTTCGGGTGGGCATTCAGCTGGGCTTGTTGTCCGCCGATAGTGAGCATGATCCGGGCTGACGTTCTGCCGTCCGCCCCCTTCGTCTCCTGTGCTTCCACCTTCTCCACAGTGCCGGAAGGGCCTGCTGCATAGCCGGCGGCATCAACAATCGTTTTCCCGTTTACCTGTACCGTCAGCAGGGTGCTCATCAGCGTGGCGAAGCCTTCTCGGCTCAGCTGTCCTGACGGTGCCTTGATGCTCGCCTGGCCTTGGAAAAACGCCCGGTTAACGTCCTCCGGAGTGGCATTTCCCTCCAGGCCGGATACCAGCCCTTTGGCCAAAGCCGCCTGGCGGACAGCCTCAGGCTCTGCCCCATCTCCCGCCGCCTTTGCGAAGGAACCGGCCCAATAGGCCAGATCCGCTCTGCTCAGGGGCTCCTTCGGCTTGAATAACGACGCCCCGTGGGCATAAGGAATGATACCGAGCCCGCTCAGCAGCACGATGGAATCACGGGCCTCCGACCATGCGATATCCTCATACAGGCTATCCTCATTGGCGATGTGGGCCCAGGCGGCGGAAGGCAGCAGCAGGACAGCCAGCAGCAGCGAGAAAAAACATGTGCGCATATACAATCGTTCCCCTCCGTAACCATCAGCTCTAATTATGTGTACGCAGCAGAAGCGCGCCGCCTGACTGCTGCAAATAAGCCTGCGTGCCGACCCCGGCCAGGGCCAGCAGCTTGTCGCGGGCAATCCGAAAGCCCTGCAGCTCCTCGATCAGCGTGTCCGGCATCAGGAATCCGTTGAAAAATCCGGCTTCAAACTGCAGTTCCGCCGCCCCGCCGCTCCCGCTCAAAACCTGTCCGATCAAAATGACATGGATGTCCTTTTTCCGGTATACGACATACACATGATCCGGGCGAAAAAAATAGTCCAGCCCGCTCCGGTCGTTCAGCCACTGCTCCTCCAGCCTGTATGGCGCGCCGGGCATGCCGCTGTTGGCGGCGGCCCATTCCTCCAGCCTGGAGTCGGCCAGCTCCCGGTCCTGTTCCAGGCTGCGGAGCAAATGGGGCTCCACCTCGGACATCCAATCAATATCCAGGTAATTGGCAAGCTGTTCAAGCGAAACATCCGGGCTGGCGGCAAGAAAGGCCTGACGCGCATTCAAGTTTTGCTCAATCATGGATAACAGGCGGCGATGCCCCTCCAGCGTCTGTTGGGTGGCCGACAGCCGCAGGAGCTCCGTGTACAGCTCATCCAGCTCCCTCAGGTAGGCTTCCAGATGACGCTCGGCGAGCCGCTGGTTCGCCAGCACATCGACGGGTTCCTGCGCCTGCAGCAGCAGGCCTAGCCACGAGTCAAGCCCCATATCACCGTAGAGCCGCAGCTTCCGTGAGGCCGTCTCCCGGTTGGCTCCGTACTGCCGCTCCAGCTCCCCGACCTGCGGAGCCAAGGCCTCGATTTCCGCTTTGGTACGCTCCAGCTCCGTCTTTAATTTGACCGTCGTCTGCTCATCATGAACGGAGATTAAAAAATCGGCGAATGCTCCCGTCAAATGGGCATAAGCGATTGGCGCCGACAGCAGCAGCAATATCCCGAACATCATCGCCAGCTTACGCATGCTTCATCAGCTTCCCGGTACAGAAGTAACCCGCCGCCACCCCGATAGCCGTTCCCGTTACCAGCAGCCCCAGCAGCAGCCCGTAGAGTCCAGCGGCCGAAATATGAAGAATACCGTGCAGCTGCCGGGACAACCGTTCCAGAACGGACACGTACAGTGCGTAGACGGCAAGCGATGCGCACAAGCTGCCAATCCCCCCCATCAAGCCGCCCTCAAGCACAAATTGCGCCCGGATATGGGCCGGCTTTGCTCCGAGAAGCAGCTTGATGCGGATTTCCTTTTGCCGCTGCTTCATCGCCAGCGAAATGGCAAGCACAGCCGTGAGAAAGGAGAGGGACGCGAAAAAAAGAAGCAGAAGCAAGCCATAACGGCTGATGCCCCCGGACCAAAAAAGTAAAGCTTCCGCCAGCTGCTGCGGATAAATAATTTCCGTGATGCCCCGAACGGTGCGCAGCTCCTCCGCAAATAAGGCGGCATCCGCGCCCTTGACCAGCTCCAGACGTATCGCATCGGGCATATCGCTGCTTTGGAAGCCGGCCAGAAGCTGCTCCCTCCCTTGAAAAAAAAGGCTGAGCCGCTCCAGCTGCTGCTCCTTCGTCTCTACCGCCGCCGTCTGAACAAAGCGGTTGCCCTGCAGGATGCGCGCGACCTCTCCCGTATTTACAGCGGGGTCCACATACACCTTCATGCTGACCTGTGCCTGCAAATAAAGCAAAATATCGTTTGCTCCGGCCCGGACCATCAGGAGTACACCCGCCAGCGTCATCGCTGCAAAAATAAGGGCTGACGCCGCGAGGGCCGCCGCCCGGTTGCGCCGGATGCCGTCGCAGGCGTCGCGCCAAATGTAGTTAGCCAGCCGCATGAGCCGTAATCCTTCCTTGCTCCATAACCAGTCTCCGCGCCGGGAATGCCTCCACCAGCAGCTCCGAATGGGTGACAACGAGCATCGTCATATTCTCCTCGCGCTGAAGCTCCTGCAGCAGCACGAGCATCGCCATAGCCGTTTCGGGATCCAAATTGCCTGTCGGCTCGTCCGCCAGCAAAATCGGCGGACGATTCAGCAGCGCCCGGGCAATGGCTACCCGCTGCTGCTCACCGCCGGACAGCTGGTGCGGATACAGCCCTTGCTTGCCGCCAAGCCCGGTCCGTTCCAGCAGCCGCTGCGCCTCCGGGGCAATGTCTTCGCCGGTTCGTCCCAGCACCTCTCCGGCAAGGGCAACATTTTCGTAGACCGTTTTCTGCTCCAGCAGCTCAAACGACTGGAAGATAACCCCCATCCTGCGCCGCAGCTCATACTTGGGCAGGGCCTGAGCCGGAGTGTCCCCGATCACGATCTCGCCCGTATAATCGCCAATTTCCTGATACAGCAGCTTCAAGAGGGTGCTTTTTCCTGAGCCGGATCGCCCTTGAAGAAAAGCGAATTCCCCGGCCGCAACATGCAGGTGAAGATCGTGCAGCACGGTGAAATCCCCGTAACGCTTGGTCAGCCCTTGAATCCGTATCACTAGAATTTCCCCTCCGCCAGCCAGGGCAGGAAGCCGTCCAGAAACTTCTCGGTAGCCGGCATAAAATAGGAGCCGTAATGGAAGTCCGGGTCCAGCGTCGTAATAATGAGCGTTCCTGACGTGCTGACCTTATCGATATACAAAATAGCCCCGTCATTCTCTACGGAAATCAGCACATCAGCACCGGCCGGCGGCCAGAATACGCCATGATAATGCCAGGTGGCGTCAGCCATCGTCAAATAGTCAAATAAGTTGTGATCGGCCTGATGCTGAACGAGCCCGCTTTTGGCATCCTTCTCCAGCCACCACCAGAAGTTGGTCGGGCGAAACTCCCAGTTCTGGCCGGGAAACCATTCCGTGGACTGTGGACCGAACGCGACCACTGTTCCCCCCGCCTTCGCGAAGGCCTCGATTTTGTCCCGGGATTGCCGGACCATCCCCTGATGGAGCTGGGACGGAAAGAACAGCACATCAAACTCCTCCAGCGGCGTATCCGCGAATTCGGGCAAATAAATAATTTTCTCGAAATAACGGCGGTATTTCGGCTCATGAAGCGTGCGGTGATGCTGAACACAACCTCCATACAGCACTGCAATTTTCCTCATGCTTGCGGGCCCCCCCTTTCCTGCAGCCGTTGATGCTCTTCCCGTATCCAGCGGATTAGCTGGCCCCCGATTCGCGAAGCGGTGCTGGCCGGGTTGCTGTAGCCGAACAAATCGTTGCCGGCATGCAGCAGGATAGTGCCGTTCGTGCTGCTGCGGTCAATGTACACAATGGGTTCCCCGCCGGGCAGCGTCAGCAGCACCTCGGCGCCGGGCGGCACGGGATGGTGTCCCCGGGCGAAGAAGCCCGCGACCCCTTGGTTGAACGTCATATCCTCCGGGCGAACACCTTCAAAAATCGGGTGCGGCTTGGCCACCGATACGATGTAATCGTGATAGCTGCGTATCGTTTTCGGGACAAAATCAGACCCGCCCGGGACCCAGGCCCGGAACAAATGCCCGCTGAACACCAGCAGCTTGCCGCTGTCCAGGAACGCGCGAATCACCTCCCGGTGCTTGTACAGAAATTCCTGGTCAATCAGGTTCGGGACTACCATCGCAATATAGGGACTCAAATCACAGGATGGCAAATCGTAGCCATCCATATAGGCGAAATGCTCCTTGTAGCGAGGGTCCTGCTTCCGGGCTTCCACAAAATTGCTGCCGGAGCTAAGCATCAAAATATTGTTCATGGCGTTAGACGCATCCCCCTCAGCCCTTTCAGGCGTTGTGATGATATAACCGGCTCTTAAAACCGGTTCAGCTCCAGCAAGGATTGAATCAAGCCTTGTGTAAACGGATGCCGCGGCCGGTCGACTACCTGTCCGGTACTGCCGGACTCCACGATGACGCCCTGATCCAGAACGATCATCCGGTCACAAAAGCCCCTTGTAAGCGCAATATCGTGTGTTATAAACAAATAGGACATGCTGTGCCGCCGGCGCAGCTGCTCCATCAGCTGCAGCAAGTCCAGCCGCAAGGACGGATCAAGCATCGATGTCGGCTCATCTGCGACAATGAGCCGGGGGCGGCTTACGAAAGCCCGGGCTAATCCGACCCGCTGCCGTTCCCCGCCGGACAGCTCATGCGGGTAGCGGCTCAGGTAACGATCCGGCGCCAGCGATACCTCCGACAGCGCCTCCCGCACCAGCTGGCGCCGGGCCGTCTTATCGCCCGCATGAATCCGCTGTATCACAAGCGGCTCCGCCACCAGCTGCTCAATGGTCATCCGGGGAGACAGCGACTCATACGGGTCCTGAAACACCATCTGAACGGGCTGCAGCGCCTGCTTGCGCGCCTGCCCCTTCAGCTTCCAAATGTCCTGCCCCATGAAGGTCATCGTCCCGCTGTCCGGTCTTTCGAGACCGGCGATGAGCCGCCCGACCGTGCTTTTGCCCGCACCGCTGGCACCGACGAGTCCGACCGTCTCGTTCTCATGCACGGAGAACGAGACCCCTTGAAGCACCGGCGACTGCCGGGTCCGTATTCCGGGCGCCGCATAAGCCTTGTGCAGCCCGTCCACGCTCAGCAGGCTTGGATAAGATGACCGCTGCACCTTGCGAGGCTGTTCCTGGTTATGAACCGACATGAGCTTCCCCTCCCGTAATCGCAGAATGGACAGCCGCCGTTTGTCCTGCTGATCCGGTCAGCCGGGGAATGGAGCCTATCAGGCGGCGTGTATACGGATGGCTGGAGCCTTGGACGATGGCGGCGGCTTCGCCTTGGTCAACGATTCGACCCTGATTCATGATCAGAATCCGGTCGGCCAGCCGCAGGACGACCGGCAAATCATGCGAGATGAAAATCATCGATAAGCCCAGCTTTTTCTGCAGCTCATCAAGCAGCTTTATAATTTCAATCTGTACCTTTACATCCAGCCCCGTTGTCGGCTCATCGGCAATGACAAGCTCCGGCTCATTCACCAGCGCCATGGCGATAATGGCCCGCTGCCGCATCCCTCCGCTCAGCTCATGCGGGTAGGCGAGCCCCCATTTGGAATCAAGCCCGACCTGGGCAAGCAGCTCATCCACCCGCTGCTGCACAGCTTCCTTTCCGAGACGCCTGTGAGCAGCAATCGCTTCAGCCATCTGCCTGCGAACCGTCATAACCGGGTTGAGCGCATTCATCGCCGCCTGCGGAATAAGCGCGATCCGCTTGCCGCGCAGCTTCTGCATGTGCTCCGGAGACAATTCAGTCAATTCCTGGCCGCCGAACCGAATAGACCCCCTCAGCTCGGCAGGCGGCTTAAGCAGCTGCATGACCGAAGATCCGATCGTCGTTTTGCCGCTGCCCGATTCGCCGACAATCCCCACAATTTCCCCGCGCCGAACCTCGAAGCTTACTGCATCAAGCGCCTGGACAATGCCGGAATGCTGCGGATATGCCACAGAAATCTCCTTCACCTCCAGCACGAGCGAAGCCTCCTGCTTCAGGGCTCTTGCCTTGTCCGCCGCCGGCCGCCTGGCCTTGTGCAGCAGCGAGCGGACTCCGTAAGGATTCGAACGCAGGCGCGGGCTGACCCGCTCCTCCAGCACATAACCGATAAACGAAAAGCCGAGCATCGTCATGACGATACACACTCCCGGCGGCAGCACCCACCACAGCCAAGCATCCGTCAAAAACGCGCTGCGGGCATTGGCATAAAACAAAATGCTGCCCCAGCTTTTGGCGAGCGGATCGCCGAGCCCGAGAAAGCTTAACGACGATTCCATCATGATGGAGGCGTTCACCGCCCGGACAAACTGCGGAATCAGAAGCGGAAGCACGCTCGGAAAAATATGCCGCCGCAAAATATACAAATGGCCGGCGCCCATCGACCTTGCGGCCAGAACCGGCCCTCTGCCGCGTACAGCCATGATTTGAGAGCGGAGCTCCCGGGCTTTGCCGGCCCACATGACCAGCGTAATGACAAGCACCTGCGTCGTCAGGCTCGGGCCGATATAAACGCCGATGACAATCATCAGCGGCAGGAACGGCAGCGTCAAAGTCACATCCACCGCTCTCATCAGCAGCGCGTCCGGCCAGCCGGACCAATACCCGGCCAGCAGCCCGACCAGGGCTCCGATTAAGGTAGCCAGCAGTGCCGATACGATGCCGACTGTCAGCGAAACCCGGGCACCGGCAACCAGCTCGGCCATAATGTCTTGGCCCATATCATTGGTGCCGAGCAGATGCAGCCGGCTTGGGGACTCCAGCGGGCCTCCGGTTTGCTCCGATGCTGAATAAGGCACCAGCAGCGGTCCCAGCACTGCGAGCAGCAGCACTACAGCGAGCAGCACGATGCCAGCAGCGCCAATGGTTCTCGTCATCTGTCCGTTCATGCCGATCCCTCCAAATGCTTCGTTGAGCGGGCCCGGGGATCAACCAGCGGATAGGTCAAGTCGGCCAGCAGATTAGCCGCAATAACGCCTACCGTAATGATCAGGAATACCCCCTGCATCATCGGAAAATCCCGCGCTACGACGCTCTCATACAGAAGCCGTCCGATGCCCGGATACGAGAACACCGTTTCAACCACTACAGCGCCGCTCACCAGAATGCCCAGGCTCATCGTCAAGTGTGTGTATACCGGCAGCAGCGCGTTGCGAAGCGCATGCCGGTATATAAGCCCGCGCCGGGTAACCCCCTTGGCTTCCGCCATCAAAATGTAGTCCTGGCCTAGCGTATCCAGCATGGACGAGCGGGTCAGCAGGAAATGTGACCCGACCGTCGCCAGCGTAATTGTAGCTACCGGGAGAAGCATACGGCGTATAATTTCGATGACGTATTGGCCTGTCCCCGTATGGACAAGCGGGACGGCGCCGTAGGACGGAAGCCAGCCCAGCTTCACGGCGAATACCGCAATCAGCAGCATGCCGATCCAGAAGCCGGGCAGCGACTGCAGCGCCAGCATCGTCGTCAGCAGCGCAACCTCCCGCCGCTTGCCGCGGCTCCAGGCTGCATAAGCCCCGGAGATAACGCCGATAAGCGAGCTGAGCAGCAGAGCGGGCGCGACCAGCAGGAAGGTCCATGGCATTCTTTCGCGCAGCACCTGCGTAACCGGCTTGCCGAGCTTGGTCGAGCTCCCCAAATCAAGCCGGAATGCGCCGGTTATAAAATCCTGATACTGCTTCCAGACAGACCGGTCAAGCCCGAGCTCCTGCTTCAGCCGTGCGCGCTGTTCTGCTGTAAGCGTATTAATTTCCTGGCCGGCAAAATAGTTGATCGGGTCCCCCGGCGCAAGGCGCGGCAGCGCGAAATTAATCGTAAGCGCAATCAGCAGCACAAGCGCATACTGGAGAAATTTCCGGACAAACCAGCGGGAGAGCGTGCTGGCCGCCGCTCTCCCCGGATGTATAGTGCTCTTCATACAACCGCTCCGTTCTTATTTCGCGACCGTCGCCGCTTTCCGCGCTTCCGCGGATAGCAGCGAATATTTATGCACGATTCCATAGCCGGGCGACTCCACCCAGTTGTCATACTTATCCGCCCGGAACGCATAATTTTCCTTCGGATAATAAAGCACAATGCTTGTCGGCTGACGATTAAACAGAGCCTGCATTTCAAACGAAACCTGCTTCCGTTTTTCAACATTCGCTTCGTTCATCCATTTCTGAGTGAGTGCGTCCATCTCCGGATACGCAAGCCCCTTGGACCACAGGTAGCCCGAGCGGTGGGACATAATAAATTGGTCCGGGTCCGCCACACCGTGCGGTACGATGCTGTTCATGTACATATCGAATTTGCGTGATTGAAGCAGTGTGCTGATGGTCGCAGAATCAAGCACCTCGACGTTCACTTTAATGCCGGCCTTGGCGAATTGCTCCTTCAGCAGCTCGGCGGAACGAATCCAGGTCGGCTCTGTTGCGGAGGATTTCAAATTCAATTCAAGCGGCTGACCGGACTTGTTCTCCCGTACGCCGTCGCCATTGGTATCCTTGTACCCCAGCTTATCGAACACCGCTTTAGCCTTCTCCAGATCGAACGGGGTGCTCAAATTCGGATTGGTCCACGGGGAATCCGGATGCGGATAGCCCTGCAGTCCAGGACGGCCCTGTCCCAGAATCACCGTATTCGTAATCGCTTGACGATCCACTGCATACGAGAGCGCCTGTCTGAATTCCGGCTCGTTAAACGGCTCCTTCTCATAATTGATCCGCAGCTCCACCAGCGACAGATCTGTCGTATTGATCACCTTCATATTCGGCAGCTTCTGGAACGATTCCAGCAGCTCCGGCGGCACACCCTTGCCCGCTACGTCCACTTCTCCCGAGCGCAGCGCGTTAAACATCGCGGTCGGGTCCTTGATCACCGGCATAACCAGGCTGTCTACCAATGGCTTTCCTTGGAAATAATCCGGGTTCGCTTCAAATCTGTAATATTGATCGTTTTTGTATTCCACAAGCTTATACGGGCCGGTACCAATCGGCAGCTCCGTGTACTTGCGCGGGTTCTCTACCTTCTCCCAAACATGCTTCGGCAAAATCGGCAGGTCCGCCATCGTAATGCTGGCCAGCGTCGGGCAAGCATAAGCGCAAGTGAACCGTACCGTCGATGCATCTTCGGCGACAATGGTCTCCACCCGCGGCACTTCGCTCACATGGTGTGTATACCGGTTGGACGGGCCATCCCGGTAATACTCGAACGTGAATTTCACATCTTCGGCAGTAAACGGCTGACCGTCCTGCCATTGGATACCCGTGCGCAGCTTTACAAGCCACGTCACCTCATCCACCTGCTTCGCAGATTCCGCCAGCCAAGGCTGCGGCTCCTTCACAAAGGGAGAAGGAGAAAACAGCTTATCGTAAACCAGCTCCAGCATACTTTCGTTGCCGGAATTCAAATACAGATTCAACGGGCCTACATCGCTCGGCACCGCAATTTTCAATTCCGCGGCATGCGGCACCTTGCCCCGCGCGCTGTCCTGCGCCGCCGATGACTCGTCTGTCTTCGTGCCGCAGCCTGCCGCAAGCATGGTTGCCGCAACCAATCCAGCCGCGATCATTCGCTTTGACGTTCTATCAAACATTGTCTTAAACCCTCCCATGAATGGTACTGCCTGCTTATTGATGATTCGACATTCCATATCTTAAAATAGACGATAATGAAAATCAATCTCACTATAGAGCCGCAATTTTGAATTTTCGTTGGTCCTTTGCCTGGAAATCGCTCTTATTAAATTTTTAAATCCATCCATTAAAAAAACTGATACAGCCTGCCCAGCACGCGCCGGACTTCGAAAAGGCCGCTCCCTCACCCTTCCCTCCCTTCCTCCCTCCTCTCCCGCAGCATTTCCCGGCCGTACCTATCATCCCGCCATCTTTCTTCGATAGAACCGGGCTCAGGCTCGTGGTTCGACCGACCGCCGTCGTGCAGTAAAGCACCTCGCGCCGGGAGCTGCGCGAGGTGTGCCTGCAGGCTGAACAAACCGAATACCGCCCGAAGGACAGCGATTATTTATTCATCAAAAAAGACATCCCCCGCCGGGAATGTCCGGTTACTTCTATGATTTGGAAGCAAAAACTTCTATGATTTGGAAGCAAAATACTGCTCCACGACCCTGCAAAACGTCTGCTCCGCGGATTGAAGCTTCGTATTTTTGCGAATGACAAAGCCGTTTTGCCGCCGGATGCTCACACCCGAGACGGTCCGGACCGCCAGCTCCCCCTTCTCCACATCGCCGGCTGCCGCCTGCTCAGGCAAAAAAGCAAGGCCCAAATGGGATTTGACCGCCTGCTTCATCATTTCGAAGTTGCTCATCTGCAAGAAACGGACCCTGATCCGGTGGCGCTGCAGCTCGTGGACGATATACTGCTGCAAATAGCTGCTTCTTGGCAGAAGTATCGTCTCATTGTTCAAATCCCGGCAGTAGATCGCCTTGCGTCCGGCCAGCGGGTGGTCGGCAGGAACAACAAACGGAAAATGATCCTCAAACAAGACTGCCTGGTCAAAATGAGTCTGGATGTAGTCATCCTCCGGATAAAAGGGCATTAAAGCAATATTGGTCCGCCCCTCCTGCAAAGATCGCTTTAAATCCTCATAGCAAAACGTATGAATTTCCATGTGCTGCTTCGGAATTTCATGCTGGAAATTCTCCAAGATATCGGAAAAGAAATATCCCGCAATATAGTTGCTGACATACAGCGCCAGTACGTCCTGCCGGTCCGCAGCCTTCATTTTGATGGACGCTTCTTCGACCAGATTCGTGATTTGCTTGGCATAACCAAGGAAAATCTCGCCCTGCTTCGTCAGCTGCACGGTTTTCCCCGACCGGTGAAACAGCTTCGTCTTAAATTGGTCCTCCAGCTGATGAATATGATTCGTAATCGTCGGCTGTGAGCAGTACAAGCGTTTGGCCGTCTCCATAAAGGAGCTGCATTCGGCAAGAACAAGGAACGTTTCGATTTTCTCCAGTGTTTTCAAGGCCTTGCACCCCGGCAATACACGTTATTTACTGAAAAAGATTATCATTATCACGAAATGATGTCAATGGGATAAGCTCCCTGTAAATCCACATTCCAGTCGACTTGGCGAAAAGGACTGTTCGGACCGGCAAATCTGAGGCTGATGTACATAAAATAGGTCCGCGTCATATCAAGCGACATATTCGCCAGGGTAAAATGATGTCCCGCGACGCAGGCGCCGAGATATTCGTTCCAGCTGCCATACGCTTGCTGCAGCAGCCGGGCAGCCTTCAGCATCCGTTTGCGGGCTTCCGCCTCATTCAAATAGCCCAGTACGCTGCCCACCCGGCACATATGAATGTACCAGGCATAGTCCAGCGCCGCAATGCCGCCTGGTGGCAGCTTACGCAAATAAAAATGGGCGATTCGGGTCCGGTTCGCCTGCTCCTGATCCGCGGGCAGCGCAGCAATATAGGCTTGGCGCTGCGTTTCGGACATCAGCGCCAGCTTGCGGACGATCAAATCGTATGGCGCCCGGTTCCCCTCATTTAAATACCAGCCGAGCCTATGAAGGAAGGTTTGCGTATCGCTGATGCCCCACTCCTTCTTTACCTTTCTCGCCAGCATGGCTTTGCCTAAAAAGCCTTCGCGGACTTTTCCGTAAGGATACCAGGTGTAATAGCTGGCCATCGTTCCTGAGATGCATATCGATGAGACAGCCTGCAGGTACAGCTGGACGGCTTTGCGCTGTTTTTTGGCGGATACGTTCATGCCCCGATGCTCCTCCTGTCTCAAAATCTCAAGATTTTAAAGCTCCTCCACACTTCCCGCAGCAAAAAGGCATATATGACCGGCAGCACAATGGCAAACAAAATCAGGATGAGCATTTTCTGCTTTTCATCCTGCCAATCTACATTCGAATCCCCATAAAAATCGGCGGTTAATTTATCGGCGTAGGCCACATTTTTGGTGCGCTTGGCGTAATCGTGCACGGCAGCCGCCACTTCCCCGCCTTCTGTATGGTGCAGTGCCGTCTTCAGCTCAATCGTTTTATTCTTATAAATTTCCATGGCCTGATCATAGTCGGTCACGACGACAAGGGCCCGATCCCCCACATAGCCGACGCTGGTATACCCTGTGCTGCTTTTGCGGATGTCCTTGTCCGCCACTTCGTTTTGAAACGCGTATTTCGCCTGCTTGTGACCGGCATCGTCCTCTACATAAATCCGAAGCATGCTCATATAGCTCGCCCCGGTCAGACGCACTGTCACGATACCGCCATCCTTCAGCGCTTCATCCAGCTGCTCTCCGGTCTCGATAATCACCGAATTTCCGGAATCGGTCAGCCATTGCACGGCATACTTCAACGGAGTTGTCCCTGTAGTCTCGACAAACTGGGCATGCAGCGTAAACTGCCACACAATCAGAAACAGGGCGTAAATCCACGTTCGCCGGATGAGGATGTAGATGAAAGAAAGAAATATCGGCAGCTTTCCCGGCCTCATAATTTCCTTTTGGATCTCGTCGATCTGCTGCCGATTAGCCCCGCGCCGGGATGCTTTCAAATCCTGAAGCAAATCTGCATTAATTTGAGCCAGGTACGTCCTGGCCTCGATATGAACCGGATTTTGCTCCAAAACCTGGTTGAACAGCGTCTTGGCTTCGGACAGTTCCCTCTGTTCATATCTGCATTTGGCCAGCAGGGCCAGCGAGTCCAAGCTGGCGGGAAAACGATCCAGAATGAACCTGCACACCTCCGCCGCCTCACCCGGCCTGCCAAGCCGAAACAGAAGCCTGGACCGGTACAGGTAGCCGTCCAGCTCATCGGGCACGATCCCGATCAGCTCCTCAGCCGCACCCAGCGCCCGTTCATACTCTCCTGTTCGCTCATACCGTTCGGCACGCAGCCGCAGCAGATCCGGATCTTGCGCATACAGCTCATAGGCTTTGTCCAGAAGCTGGCCCGCCCTGTCCGTTTCCCCGTCCAGCAGTGCAAAGAAGGCCAGCTCCCGGAAATGAAGAAATGTATCATATTCCAGCGTCCCGGCAGCCTGCAAAAAGCTGTACCGCAGCTCCCATTGCGCATTCAGCTGGTTTTGCAAATAATGAACCCATTGGGCGGAGCAGCTTTCCGACAGCTCCTCCAGCTGGTCCAGCCATTGAAATTGCTGCTCCAGCAGGTTCCATACCGTTCTTGGCAAATAATGGTGATCCTCCAGGAAGTCGAGCACCCGATCATTCAGCTGCTCCTTGCCGCCAACCTGCCACATCACCTCAGCATCCAGCAGCACCCGCCACTGTTCCAAATCCAGGCGGGAATCGTAATCGGCATAAAGCGCCTCCAGCCGCTCCATAAACTCATCAAGCTGCTCCGCGCGGGTTCGCCGGCCACCGTTATAGCTGTCCCGCAGTTCAATGTGAGGCGGCACATTCAGCTGCTCCTCAGGACCTTCCTGGTCTTGGAGGCTGGACAAGATGCGGTAGGGAGCCTGCTGCCGGTTTTCGTTCTCGTCGTAGATGCTTTGTTCCTCAAATACGATACGGGGAGGCGGCTTCAGCTCCGTTTCCGGAACGCTCTGCTCCTCCCGGTTCAAATAAATAGGCGGAGAAGTATACGCTTGCCCGGCTTCCTCCACAAGCGCTTCCACACCGTCGTCCTCCTCCCGCCGGCTCCGGTTCAGCCTTTCCTGCTTCTGCTTGCGCCCGGCCTGCTTGACGGCCCTGTCATAAGCTTCCCGCAGACGCTGGAACCCCTCCGGGTCATCCTCGGGATGATACACCTTCAACCTTTTGGCGTAAGCCCTTTTAATCTCGCGCACATCCTCAGTAGGGTCAATACCTAGAATTTCCCACATCGTCATACCTGCTCATGCCGCCTTTCCCCTGCTGCCGGTGAAAACCGCCTGTATCGTCCGCCGCCGTCCATGCCGGATCCCCTTTAATAATCGCGCCACCGCTCCAGATGATCCAGCTCCCGCTTCAGCTCGGCGGCTGCTTTGCGGATTTCCTTATCCTTCTGCGTCGCCAGCAAGCTCTCGAAGCGCTGCAGCAGCTCCGCGATTTCGTGACGCCGCTCCCCAAGCGCTTCTTCATACAGCCGTTCTCCCTTGGCCAGCAGCAGCCGGTTCTCCGTACGATCCCGGGGATGAATCTTCAAATCCTTCAGCGCCAGAAGCCGCTCTTCAATTTGCTCCTTGGTCAGGGTGCCCGGGCTCTTCTCGATGACCAGACGGTTTTTGGCGCCGGTGTGAATGGTCACGACCTCCACCTCCAAAATCCCGTTGATGTCATAGGTATACCGGACATCAATGGGCTGATCGCCTGCCGGAGCAGGAGGAAGCGCAATACGCAGCTCACCCAGCTTGATATTGTTTTCTACACGGCGGCTTTCCCCTTGATACACCTTCAGCAAAATCTCCGTTTGATTGTCATAGATCGTGTACAGCCGTTCGACCCGGCTGACCGGAATCGGCGTATTGCGTTCAATAATCGGGAGGAAATACCCGGATTGATGCGAGCCATCCCCCATTTCCTTCGCCACATTGGTTCCCAGCGTATAGGGGCATACATCGGTCAGCACGACCTCCTGCAGCGCTTCGTGTCGTTCTTTGAGCGCTACCTGAATTGCGGCCCCCAGGGCAACCGCCTCGTCCGGATGAATATGGGAATACGGCAGCCGCCCGAACATTTTGCTGATGACCGATTTAATGACAGGCATCCGGGTTGCTCCCCCGATAAGCACAATGGCATCCAGCTCATTCGGGGAAAGCGCGGCATCCTTCAGCGCCCGCTCAATCGGATGGCGCAGCCGGACCAGCAGTTGGCCCGCCAGCTTCTCGAAATCAGCGCGATCCAGACGAAGGCTATACGCGTTGTCTCCCAGCTGCAGGTGCATCTCTGCGGCCTGCTCCCGGCCCAGCGCAAGCTTGCACAGCTCCGCCTGCTTGTTCAAGGCAGAACGCGCCTTGTAGTCCAGAGACTGGATATCGATTCCCTTCAATTCGGCGAAATAGGAAGCAAGCAGGCCTGTAAAGTCTTCTCCCCCTAGAAAGTTGTCTCCGGCAATGGATTTAACCTCCATTACGCCTTCGAACATTTCCAGCACCGATACGTCGAAGGTGCCGCCGCCCAGATCGAATACAAGAAATTTGGTTTCCGCTTCCTGCTGGTGCAGGCCGTACGCTATCGCCGCCGCTGTCGGCTCGCTGATAAGCCGTTCTACCTTCAGCCCGGCGAGCTCGGCCGCTTGCTTGGTGGCGTTGCGCTGGGCATCATTGAAATAGGCAGGCACACTAATCACCGCTTCGTTGACCGGCTCCCCCAAGAACGCCTCCGCATCCGCCTTCAGCGCCTTAATGACAAAGGAAGACAGCTCTATTGGCGTGAACGCGTGCTTGCCCAGATGAAACAGCTTTTCAGTACCCATATACCGTTTGAAGATGGCAGCGGTTACCTGCGGGTGGGTGATGAGGCGTTCCTTCGCTATTTGACCGATCAGAATATCGCCGTTATCATCTACGCTGACAATGGAAGGCGTCAGATGCTCTCCGAGCACATTCGGAATGATGGCCGGCCCCGCTTCGGTCCAGTAGGCAACCAGGCTGTTTGTTGTTCCAAGATCAATTCCAATCGCTGGCATAATGATTTACCTCATCTCATTTTGTATTCAATGGTCATACAGAACTGATGCATGAAATGAAACAAGCCGGTGCCTGCATGACGCAGAAACCGGCTTCCTGTCTACTACCTCGGGGGCTCCCCCGAGCACAGAGGCGCTCAAAGCCATAGCTGCTTTTTTTCAATAACGAGCCGCTCGGAAGGATTCATCAGCTTCTTCACCAGAGCCGCTGTGACCAGCAGCAGCAGCCCGCCCGTAAACATAAGAAACGGGATATAGCCGATAAGCTGAATCATGACGATAAGTGCATGGAACAATTCCGGGAGCCGGTCCGAATAATCCTCCATCGTATTCATATAAAAAGCAAGCCATGACAAAATTCCGCCAAATACGATCGTCTGGACCAGCATGATCAGCAGCTTGCGAATGGACGGACACACCCTGTTCTTTACCCGTTCACACGTAAATTCATGCGCCATGTGCGAGTACACCTGATCGATAAATTTGTTTTTTTCACAGGAAGAAATAAACCGGAGCGTTCTTCTCATAAACTGGCCGGTTTGAAAATGGCGGTATACAATGAGCAGCGCTTCATCGTGCTGATCATCGGTATAAATACCGACGATGGAAGTCAGCTTTATTGCTTTTTTGTGGTATTTAGTTAAAATCAGCTGCTCCAGCTTATCAGATTCACTGATTTCCATCGGATCGGAGACCATTTGCCGAATCAGCTTGACCGACTCGTCTCTCTTCAGATCGCTCAGCATAAACACCGGATATAGAACAAGCACTTCCTGATTTTCCAGCTTAAACACAGACGGATTTGTCAATTCATTCGTTGTCATCGCCCGATTCCTCTTCTGCAGCTTGGCTTTTCGCAGGTTAACTTCCTTCTATTTACCAAAACCCCTTACTATTTTACTGTTCTTTACAAAAAAATGCATTGTGTATTTTGTCACATTTGTGAGTTATTCCACAAAAAAAGTCGAATGGTGTGAACGTACAAATGAACCCCAGCAACCACCTTGCGGTGATTCCGGGGTTCTTTGTTCAGTCCAATTGTTCTTTGTATAGAAATCCGCCTCGGTGTTATGTTGCAAGAAGATTCGTTGCCGCAGTACAGCTTCAAGGGCAAAGCTCCGGTAAGGGAGTCATGATACGCTGTGACATGAGGGACCTCTCTGGACTTGATGTCATGGGTTACATTCATAACCCTTTGCAATGCAGCTTGTCCGCCAAAGCCCATACTCCATTTTTGTAGATGATTGTAAAAGCTTCTCAATCAACGCCCAAATCACACCCGTCTCATTGACGCACTTCTACACACCCTCTATAATGAGCATCGTAAAAACAAGAAAAAAATGCCAATAAGGGGGATACAAGGGATGCTAAAGCTTCTTGCCTGGCTATGGCTTGGACTCTTCACTGCCGGAACAATAAGCGGCTGCTCGGAGCACGTGCAGTCTGTGCCAAGGGGGCCGGATGCCTATGAAGAGTTCAGTATCCCGGACGCGTCCTTGATGCAGGCGGTCCAAAGCGGGAACCCCGATCAGGTCAGGGAAGCGTTAGAGGCGGCAAGGCCGCACATGAACCATATTGATGCATACACCCGGCGGACCGCGCTTCAGCAGGCACTGCAAATCCCGCCGGCGTACCGGGCACAAATCGTTACGATGCTGCTGGAGGCCGGAGCAGACCCCAATTTGACGGAAAACGGGAATATGCCCCCGATCTCCCTTGCTGCGGCCAACAATGATGTCGCTATTATGCAAAAGCTGAAAGCCGCAGGTGCCGACCTTCATAAAGGAGATTCGGCCGATGCCTCTCCGTTGCTTTACGCAGCTGCGAACAACGCCCGGGAAGCCGTCGACTATCTTCTTGGCGAGGGAGAGCGTGTCAACCGGCCTGATCGGCATGGGCTATATCCAATCGATCATGCGCTTACGACAGGGCAAGCCGAAATGGCGGACTATTTACGCAGTCTCGGTGGTCTAAGCGCACTGGATGCGGTAAAAACGAAGGCCGACGCCCAGGAGCTGATGAAGCAGGCGAAAGCCGAGGAAAGCCAGGGCTTCCTGGAGCTTCAAGTGGTATACAACAATGTATTTCTGACCAAGCTCATGCTCCAAGCGGGTTATCCTCTCTCTGCGCCGATGGAGGCGCTCATTCCCGAACTTGCCAAAGATGGGCGAATCGCCATGCTGAAGACGCTTCTGGAAGCCGGTGCGGACCCGGCAATCCGGGTCGGCGGCAAAACCGCGCTGGAGGAAGCGACCAAGAACGGGGATCAGGAAACCATCCATTTGCTGCTGCATTATGGAGCCGCGCTGAGTCAGAGCCAACGGGCCGCAATGTTGCCGTTTCGTACAGATATGCGGAAGCCCGTCCTTCCTGATGAAGTGCTCAAGATCGGCTCGGAGGGCTCGGGGGTTCAAGCCTTCCAGCACATCCTGCTTCAATTGGGAGAAAGCATCCCGGGAGGAGCGGACGGCCGTTTCGGCCAGCAAACGATGGAGGCGCTCCAATCCTTCCAACGCAAGCACTATTTGGACGACGACGGAATATACGGACCGTCCACGCAGGAAATGATGAAGCAGCTGCTGCACAATCTTGCGCCCTCATGCCAAAAAGCCGCTCCTGCCTCCAGGCAATAAACGGCTCTTTGCGGACAGTCGCCATCTTCGATTGACAGCCGGTTTTGGTCAACGCACGTCTTACTTCATGCTGCATTCGTACCCCGTCCGAACTTGAGTCTCAGGCTCACAGTGGAGGTATTACACACCAGCCTGCCTTTTCTCGATGATAAGTCTCTGCGTCGGACGCAGGGCTCTTCGGACAAGCCAAATCAGCACAACAATCACGATAAGCCCCGTAACAGCCATGAACGGAACGTAGCCGATATATTCCATCAGCCTAATGACGAAGTAGAATACCGCCGGGACGCGGAAGGAGTATTCCTCCGCTGTTGTGATATAATAGGCCAGCCAGGACAAGCCGCCCCCGAAAATGATGGTTTGCAGCAAGGTCACGAGCGGCTGACGAATCGAATTCCAGACGGTATTGGTCCGTTGCTCGTAGGTATATTCCTTCTCTCTGGTGCTATACCAGTTCTTAATAAACCGCTCCTTCTCTTCTTTCGAGGCAAAGGTGCATTCCTTTTGAACGGTTTGACCGTTCTCCTGACGGAAAACAAGCTGCAGCTTCTCGTCATCGCGGGGATGCGTGTACACGCCGGCAATGGAGGAGAGCCGGAAGGCCTCCGCAAAAAACTTCATCTGGATGTCCTGCCTGATTTGCTGCTCTTCCTCTGAATCGCTTGCAAGCTCCGAGATTAATCGCTGCACCTCGGATTGCTTGACATTCGTAATGAGCAGGTCCGCATAAACAAGCCACGCTTCCTCTTTTTCTAATTGATAAACCTCCGGGTTGGATAAATTTAATTGTGCCATCTGCTTCAGCCCCATTCTCGTTGTCCAATTGCATGACTAGACGATTTTGTATTTATTTCTTTTTTGAAGAACGATTTCTATATATTACTATTTCTTCAACCTCCATTTCAATGTGAATTTCTTCACAGAAAATAAGGTGATCCAGACCCTTTCCAAACCAAAACATACTGCTCTGACGGCCATCTACCTCGAAAAAAGATTTATTTGCAGCTTCAACCATCTGGATTCATTTTTGAGTTTTCAATTTATTAGTCAAAAAACCGGAGCCAATCCGCTCCGGTCCTGCCGCGTAATGCTATTCTCTTAACATAGCGATAAAATCATCAAAGTTATCTGCAACCTGGCTTGTTACCGGACTAAACTCACCGGACTCCTCGTGATACCAGACCGCCATCGCCGGCATTGTACGGTTCCGGTAGTCCAGACACAGGAAATCTCCGGCAAACAGCGCAGCAATGGGAATAAGCTCTGCGCCGATTAAATCCTCGTTATCGGTTAATCTTTCACCCAGCTGGGTCAGTACAACAGAAAGATCGTACCAGCCATTCACGTCATCGTCCTCGCAATTGTCCAACAGGCAAAGAAAACGCTCAACTACAAATTCATTGCCCCGGTGCTCGAACACATAGGTCTCCGGTACAGCCCCGTTGTACTGCCTTAAGAATTGCTTATATTCACCGGGCAGGATTACCCGACAATACTGTTCGAATTTTTGAATACACTTTCCACTAGGAGGCGGCAGTGTGCAGCCAGGTTGAACTCTCATAGCGCTTCCTCCATTATTTTTTTCGGCCCATTCTTCAGGAGACCGTTACCTGGCGCCCTATTTGCGATCAAACGTTCGTTCTCCCGCCTCACGGCAAGTCCATTCAAAAATTCTAGCTGCCATGCTGCCTTCCGGCGTAATACGGCTCCCCCGGATCAATGTCAAGCACGAACCGTCCGGGACCAGCCAGCGCATACTGATGCTCGCACCGCCACCGCTGCATCCGAGGCATTCCTCCTGTCATCTATCGTATCGTCTGCATACCGTTTCTTGCTGCTATACCGGGCGGCCAAAAAAATATTTTGTGCCCCGCTCCCACCTTTGTCCGGTCATCTGCTTCACATATTCATACAGCCGTTCGATCGTGGCGTCATCAATAGGGTCCGAATCATACGCCGGGCAATCGGTCCCCGTCCACAAGGACAGCAGGGTCGGGACATAGGTCATGTATAACGGCTCCTTGTCGTATCTGGCCTGCATCGCCCTAGCTAATAATTCCTTGGTCCAGACACCTGGAAAGACAGGCTCCCCCTCATAAAAATACAAAGGAGATTCCAGCACATCAAACTCCGCTTCAAAGGCGCTCAAAATATCCTCCACCGTCGTCTCCTCCGCCAGAAAGCTCCGGTACGGAAACAGCAGATCCAGTACAACCCGCACCCTTTCTTCTAGCTCCTCATCCTCCCAGCTTTCCAGCACTGCCAGCAAATATGGAACAACCTGGGGAGACAGCGTATACGATGCGCAGGACAGCGCCCGTTTAAGCTCTTCTTGATTTCCGGCTTCGATGAGCCGGGTTACATACTGGCCCCAAAGAGGGATGTCCTCATGCCGTGCGGCACAACAAAAAATGAGGCAGCCTAGCTCCCGAAGCGCCTGGACCGGGCTGTGCAGCATGAGCTGCGCCAGCTCCTGCCTTGCCTCAAACTCTCCGCGTTTGACCAAATCAACGGCCGCTAGCAGCCGGTCCTCCCCGCTCACGGCGGAATCCAAACGCTGCCATAATTGCACCGGGCTAAGGTCCGATACCGGCCGCTCAAATAAAACACTAACAAAGGTAAGCCGTTCCTGGTTGACGTTCATAAATTCTCCTGTTCTATCGATACAATTTCTCCCGTTTAACCGCCAATAAACCGACAGTTAAACATAATTTTACAGATTAAATGAAGACAAATCGTGAGCACATCGTCATATTTTGTCATTTTATTTAGCTGCGCTGTTCCCAGACCTGGCTGCTCCAACACGATGCCTCCTCCCTATGGTAAACTGTTCGTAACCTTCACTTTTGGGAGGATTTAAATGAAGCCTGTAATTCCCCCTTCTTGGCCATTAACCGAACAGGAGGCTCTGACCCTCCAGCGAGAGCTTGCTTCAAAAATAATTTCTGCCGGGCCGCTGCCGGACATTCGTTACCTAGCAGGAGTCGATGTCGCTTACAGCGAGCGGAGCGATCAAGTTATTGCAGCCGTGGTCGTACTAGAGGCCGCTTCACACACAGTGAAGGAGTCGGCTGTCGTTCAGGACACCGTTCAGTTTCCTTACATTCCCGGCCTGTTCTCCTTCCGGGAGCTGCCTCCGGTCATCAAGGCCTTCGAACAACTGAAGATAATCCCTGATTTGGTCGTCTGTGATGGACAGGGCTTCGCCCATCCCCGAAGATTCGGAATGGCGAGTCATTTGGGCGTTTTGTTTGATGTACCGACCATCGGGTGCGGCAAAACGAGGCTGCTCGGGGAGTATAACGAACCGGGGGCCTTACGGGGCTCCTTCACTGCTTTAACGGATCAAGGGGAAACCATCGGCCACGTGCTTCGAACACAAGACGGCATTAAGCCGGTCTTCATCTCCGTCGGTCACCGCATTTCTTTGGCAGAGGCCAGCGAGTGGATTATTCGACTGACTCCGCGGTTTCGCCTGCCCGAAACGACCCGGCAAGCCGACCAGCTCGTGCGCAGAACGATGGCCTGCATCGAGGAACCCGGCTAAAGCCCAAGGGAAGCAGGCCGATTCGGTTAGGCGAGGATCTGCAATTGCCTTCGCCCTGGCGGCGGATTTGATGATTGCCACAGTTTTAAATCAGATAAAAACGCTACAGCAATTTAAACCGTTCCAGATGCTCCCACAGCCGCTCCTTTTGCAAAATTTCCTTCTGCCTTCGTCCGATGAGATCGAAATGGGGAAATGGCTGGCGGCGATGAATATATTTCGGGTCCAGGCTGTTTTCAGTACACCACGCCGCCAGCCGCTCCAGATTGGAGCAGCCTACCTTCGTTACACTGTGAACCTCGGGAAACCGGGGATCGTACCAGAAATGGGTCAGAAATGCGATTTCCCCCCGGGACACGGCGTGCTTCCACCGGGCCAACTCTTCTTTTTTCAAGCCAAATGCCACACCGCTTCATCCTTTTCCTGAAATTGTTCTGCCACCGGCTACCATTGCAGAATAGCTGCTTCCCCCGTTTGATACACTCTAGGCCCGGCGTCAGCCCGATGCGTGAATACATTGTTATCTGGGCGATCCCTTTTTGCCGCCCGCCCGTTGAGCGTAGATTGGTCGGCTTGCGAAGACCATCGCTGGATGGCGGCTTGCTGCTGTTATTGCTATTTTGTCCAAGTTGACGTTCCAATTTATGAACACGTTTCTCTAACTGTTCGATACGTTCAGCTTGTCGATCGATGATATCGAGGAGCGTGTGGAAATAAGCTGCGATTTCTTTGTCACCTTTGCATATCGTCATAACCTGTTCCGGTGTTAGCTTCTTCCAGTATCCCTCCTCGTTCGATAAGTAGTTGTAAATAAATACTTCTACACAAGGTGCGGAAAATCCTTACAGAAGGCAAAAAAATATCTTCCGAAGCCTGGGAGACCTAAGTAGTAACGAGAAGAAACTCTATCTCATTGGATGTTAAGCCACTAATCAAGAACGATTTTGAGGTTGAGCCAATTTTAAAAAGTAGAATTTTTGTTGAACAATGTAAATTTTCTATTCTATAATTATATTGAACTGCACCCATGGATCTTCAAGATATCGTCAGACAGTCAGACCATTGGGGGGATCATCACAAAATTTCAAAGGCTGGGTAGAAAGGAACTGTGAAAGGTTGAGAAAATTGAATGGTAGATCAAAGGCTATAAATCCAATCAATCCAATTGGATTTGCTCGTGAAGGCACCATGAAACAGAGAAATTCATTGCGTAAAAAATTATCCAAAGTAAGCGCTTGTTTTTTGGCCCTCACCTTAACGGTAATGTCATCGCAGCTTCTGGAACTGAAGGTACTGGCTTCCTCAAGTGCTTTATCCGCCGGTTCCTTGCCCATCACAGACAGCGGTACAACCAATGCGATACAGTTTCAGGTCGGGGATTTTGACAATGATGGGGATATTGATATCCTGACACAGGATGGTGGTACAGGGACCAGCATTACCTTCTGGGAAAATAACGGGAGCGGTTCCTTCACGGATTCCGGGACAGGTCGGTTTACAGGAAGCTTGGCGGGCCTTGCAATGACTATTTTGGCTACAAAGGTCGCCGATTTTGATAATGACGGAGATTTGGATATATACTGCCGGGTAAGCGGTGCTTCTAATGATGTCTACTTTGTGAATGACGGATCTGGAAATTTTTCTCCCGGAACCTTGCCAATCCCGGACAGTGGAACAGGAAACCCTGTGATTTACGCAGTAGGGGATTTTGACAATGACGGCGATATCGATATCTTGACCCAGGATGGCGGTGCAGGAACGAGCATTACCTTCTGGAAAAATGACGGGAGCGGAGTTTTCGCTGATTCGGGAACCGGATATTTTCCAGCAACCTTGACCGGATTGAATATAAACAGTACCTTCACGAAGGTTGCCGATTTTGATAATGACGGAGATTTAGATATATATTCCAGAGTTAGTGGTGCATCCAATGATTGGTTTCTGGAGAACAATGGAAGCGGAACGTTTACTTCTGGAACACTTCCAATCCTTGACAGCGGGACAAGTAACGCTGTGTGCTACAATGTAGGGGATTTTGACAATGACGGCGATATCGATATCTTGACCCAGGATGGCGGTGCAGGTACTGACGTAACCTTCTGGGAAAACGATGGCAGCGGAACTTATTCAAATTCGGGAACCGGACGTATGACCGGTATCTCGACTGGTGTGAATCTAGCGATTACTTCGAGCAAAATTGCTGATTTTGACAGTGACGGCGATTTGGACATCTATAGCCGAGTGAGTGGTGCGACTAACGACAAATATTATGTTAACGATACCAAGCCTCCTCTGGTGACCGCGAGTATACCTGGCTCCAACGGAACCAATGTGGGTGTTTCAGACAACATCACACTGTCTCTCAGCAACAGCAGTTCTGTCAGTAAGGGCTCGGGGACAATCATGATCAAGGTGGATGACGGGGACGGAAACTTTCTTAACGATACTACCTTTGAATCCATTCCTGTAACAGATACGCGTGTATCCATAACCGGCGATTCCTCTTCTTCGACGGTTACCATTAACCCCAGCGGAACCTTTGCATCCAATACTACCTATTATTTAGTGGTACCACCGACTGTTTTTTTGGATGCGGAAGGGAGAGGCTTTGTGTCATTTGCGGGCTCCCGATTTCATCCCGGTATTCCGGACCCGGCCAGAAAACAGGCGGGAAATTCGCTGCACAGTATTTCCGATAGAACGGTGCTTAGCTTTACAACCGGCTCTGCGGCATTAAGCAGTGATGCAACCTTGAAGGCAAGCTCAACAGTAAAGGGCCAAACTGCCAGCCTAGGGACACCTGATGCAGCATGGGATGCCGAAGCAGCCGGTTCAGTCACGCTTACTGCGGAACAGGCAGCGGACACCAGCAATATGGGTTCCTACATAACACGGTTTGAGCAGAATGATAGTCATGCAAATGTTAAAGTAGTTAAATATGCTTCGGGTAGTACACCGACAGCAGTCGGCTTTGACGGTGCAACAGCTTATGCCAACGAAGCAGTAAGTAACGGCGATTTCTTTATCATCAAGGTGGTTGCCCAGGATGGAGCCACGGTCTTGTATTATAAGGTGAATGTAATTGTGAACGCAGCGCCGACTTATACGGCCAGTGTCAGCCCGTCCAGCAAAGCCTTCCCTGCGGCTACCGCAGGATATGGCGCGCAAACAGCGCAGGAGATTACCATCACCAACACGGGAAGCGGAACGATTACCGGGTTGGCAGCGGCATTGGGCGGCACGGATTACGAGATCAGCACGGCGTTGTCGGCGACCAGCATCAACGCAGGCGACACGGCTACGGTGAGCGTCCGCCCGAAGACCGGCCTGACCGCTGACACCTACACGGACACCCTGACGATTACCGGAGATAATGGCGTATCCCAGACGGTGAGCCTGAGCTTCACCGTGAACGCAGCGCCGACTTATACGGCCAGTGTCAGCCCGTCCAGCAAAGCCTTCCCTGCGGCTACCGCAGGATATGGCGCGCAAACAGCGCAGGAGATTACCATCACCAACACCGGCACCGGAACGATTACCGGGTTGGCAGCGGCATTGGGCGGCACGGATTA